>CAYWST010000176.1:0-11267 GCA_964461075.1 uncultured Solibacteraceae bacterium
CCAGGCCGCGCCGATGAGGGAGATCACGACGAGCAGGTTCATGTCCGCGCGGCGCGCCCGCAGGCTCCCCAGCGCCTTGGGGATCACCGGCGCAGCGCCCGCGAGCACCGCCACGAGCAACAGCGCCACTGCCGCCGGATGAGTCTGGTGGTGCGTCTCTTCTCCGTGCCCGTGCCCGTGCGCGAGCAGCGTTGCGGCCACCTCGCCCGTCGACCACGCTTGCACGGCCAGGCCGGCCAGCAGCGCGAGGCCGCTGATCCAGGCCAGAATTCGTTTGCGCGAATCCTCCAGCCGCTCCGCGCCGGGCGCGCTCCGCCACGGCGTGCATCGCATGCCGGTCGACGCGACCGCGCGCTCGATCTCGTCCTGGCCGGTCTGCTCCGGCGAGTACTCGACGTCCATGCGGCCGCTGACGACGTCGAACTTCAGGTCGCGAACGCCCGAAACGCGGCTCAGGCGCGCGCGGAGGAGCGACACTTCCTCCGCGCAATCCATGCCTTCGACGCGGTATTCGAGCTTAATATTAATGGGAATTTCTCCTTAATATGAAGAGTATCAGGACCGGCATTTCAGATTCCGGAGGTCGGCGGCGAAGGCGCCGGCGCGTTCGAACGCCTCGCGCATCCGTTCCGGCTGGGCGAGGATGCCGCGAAGGGCCTCGATCTGCGCGGCGTGGGCGAGCAATGCGGCGTCGATGGCGTCTTTGTTGGTGGCGAGGATGTCGGCCCAAACGGCCCATGGACTCAAGGCGAGGCGCGTGGAGTCGAAGAGTCCCGGGCCGGCGGCGTCCAGGAGGCGCTGCCGCTCGGGCCGGCCGTCGAGAAGGCTGGCGAGCGCGGTGGCGAGCAGTTGCGGCAGGTGGCTGGTGAGGGCGACGGTGGCGTCATGCTCCTCCGGGGTCATGGCGGCGGGGACGGCGCCGATGGCGCGGACCCATTCGAGCAAAGCGCGCGCAGGACCGGTTTCCAGGTGAGCGGGCTCCGCGGGCGTGAGCAGATAGGGCCGGCCGCGGAAGAGGCCGGGTTCGGCGACGGTCACGCCGCGCGTCTCCTTGCCGGCCATGGGGTGGCCGCCGAGGAACTGGCCGGGCTTGAAGAGCGCGGCGGCGCGCATGACGATCTCGCGCTTGGTGCTGCCGGCGTCGGTGACGAGCGCGCCCGGAGAGCAGGCGGAGGCGACGCGAGGCAGCAGTTCGAGGATTTGCGCGATGGGCAGGGCGAGATAAACGAAGTCGGCCGCGGCACAGGCGTCCTCGAGAGCAAGGATGTCGTCGATGACGCCGCGCTCGAGCGCAGCTGCGAGACTGCGGCCGAGATCGATGCCGGTGATATGAAGCCGGACGCCGCTTTCGCGGAGCGAGAGCGCGAAGGAGCCGCCGATGAGTCCGACGCCGGCGATGGCCAGACGCTGCATGACGTCACCGGCCTCTTCCGGCGGCGGCGGCGATCGCCTCGACCTGGCGCGCGAGTTCGGCGAACTGGGCCGGGTTGAGCGATTGCGGTCCGTCCTGGAGCGCCTCATCGGGCGCGATGTGCAGATCGATCAGCAGCCCGTCGGCTCCCGCGGCGACGGCGGCGCGGGCCATGGGCAGGACGCGGTCGCGGCGGCCCGTCGCTTTGCAAGGGTCGGCGATCACGGGCAGATGCGAGAGGCGTTTAGCCTCGGCGATGGCGGCGACGTCGAGCGTGAGCCTGTAGTGGGGATCGAAGGTGCGGATGCCGCGCTCGCAGAGCACCACCTGGTAGTTGCCCGTCTTCAGCAGGGCCTCGGCGGAGAGAAGCCACTCGTCCACCGTGGCGGCCATGCCGCGATTGAGGATCACCGGGCGTCCGCTGGCTCCGGCGGCGTCCAGCAGCGCTTCGTTCTGCATGTGGTGTCCGCCGATGTGAAGCGCCGCGGCGGCGGAGGCGGCCACGGGTACTCGGGCGGCGTCGCGAATCTCCACGATCAGCCCAAGGCGGTGAGCGGCGGCGGCGCTGCGGGCCTGATCGAGCGCGTCCCGCCAGCCGGGCTCGGGAATCGTGAACTGAACGAATGCAGCGCCGGCCTTGGCGGCGGCGCCGGCGGTGGCGAGCGCTTGCCTTTCGTCCTCCAACCGGCTCGAGGCAGCGATCGCGAGCGCCTTGCCGCCGATCTCGCGCGCGCCGATCAGCGCCACGCTGCCCTCGGGCTTGAAGCTGCGGCTCGCCAGTTTGTACGGCGAGACGATGCGGTGGCACTCCTTGACGCCCGGGAGCACTTCGAACACCTCGGGCGCCACCTCGTCGGGCCCGATGCCGCCGAGAATGGTATGCACCTCGCCGGTGGACCGGTGGACCGAAAAGCCGAGCGCGACCAGCCTTTCGATGACGAACTCCACCTGCTCTTCATTCGCGCCGCGTTCCATGACGACGATCATGATTGCCGCTCCTTTTTCTCCACCATCCGCTCGCGCTGCAGTGTTCGCATCTCGTCGATGATGCGCTCGAACAATCTGCGGATGGCCCCTTCCGAGAGCGGCCCGCGGTTGTTGCCGAGCACGTTGCGGAAGATCATCTCTTCGCGCTTGGGCTCGTAGATGGGCAGGGTCATCATTTTTTTGATCGCGCCGATCCCTTCGACGATGCGGGCGCGTTCATTGAAAAGCGCCAGCAGCTTGAGATCGACCTCATCCACCTCGGCGCGCAGCGCGTCCAACCGGGCCAGCGCTTCTTCCGGCGTCATCTTCGGCTCAACTCCCTGGCCGCGGCCTCGACCTTCGCGAGAAGGTCCGGCGCGGCGCCATGTTCTTCAATCACGCGCATAAACGCGCTGCCGACGACGGCCCCGTCGGCATAGGAGGCCACCGCCTCGATGTGTTCCCGCCGGCTGATGCCGAAGCCGACCGCCAGCGGCTTGGAGGTCAACTCGCGCAGGCGCGCCGCGAGGGTCTCCGCGCTCACCGCCATCGTGTCGCGTTCGCCCGTCACACCGGTGCGGGAGACGACGTAGACGAAGCCCGTGGAGAGCTCTGAGACCAGCCGCAGCCTTCGTTCCGTGGAGGTTGGGGCGGCGAGAAAGACGGTGTCGAGGCCGGAGCGGCGCAACGCGGCCACCGGTCCGGCGGCCTCTTCGACGCTCAGGTCGGTGAAGAGCACGCCGTCGACGCCCGCCTCGCGCGCATCGCCGCAGAGCTTCTCGAAGCCGTAGCGCAGCAGCGGGTTCAGATAGCTGAACAGCACGATGGGCGTTTCGGATCGCGAGCGGATCTCCCGCGCGATTTCCAGAACGCGTCCGACGGTGGTTCCGGCGCGCAGCGCGCGATCGGACGCGCGCTGGATCACGGGCCCGTCGGCAATCGGGTCGGAGAAGGGAACTCCGAGTTCGAGGACATCGGCGCCGCCGCGCTCCAGGGCGAGCGCGATTTCGGCGCTCCTGGCGGGGGCCGGGTCGCCCGCGGTGAGATAGGCCACCAGGGCGCAGCGCCCTTCCTGTTTGGAGCGCGCAAAGCACGCCGCAATTCGTCCGGTACCGCTTATCGACATGGAAATCAGCCTACGGGTTCGTCCAATTCAGGGAAGTTCTCGCGATAAATGTCAGTGTCTTTGTCGCCGCGCCCGGACAGGTTCACGAGCAGAACGCGGCCGCTCATGGCCGGCGCGCGGCGGACGGCTTCGGCCACGGCGTGCGCGGATTCAAGCGCGGGCAGAATGCCTTCCGTGGTGGCGAGCATCCGCGCGGCGTCGAGCGCGGCGGAGTCCGAAGCGGAGACGTATTCAGCGCGGCCTCGGTCGTGCAGCCAGGCGTGCTCGGGGCCGATCAGCGCGTAGTCGAGGCCGGCTGAGACCGAATGAGTGAGCGCCACCTGTCCGTCGCCGTTCTGGAGCAGATAGCTGTACGCCCCTTGCAGCACGCCGGGCGCGCCGCCTTCAAATCGCGCGGCGTGCTCTCCAAGCGAGAGGCTGCGCCCGCCGGCCTCGACGCCCACAAGCTGCACGCCCGCGTCTTCAAGAAAAGCGGTGAAGACGCCGATGGCGTTCGAACCGCCTCCGACGCAGGCCAAGACCATGTCCGGCAAACAACCGGCCTGGTCCAGCATTTGGGCGCGGGCCTCGTCGCCGGTGCAGCGGTGAAAATCGCGGACCATCATCGGGTAGGGGTGCGCGCCGAGCGCCGAGCCGAGCAGGTAGTGCGTGGAGCCGACGTTGGTGACCCAATCGCGCATGGCTTCGCTGACCGCGTCCTTGAGCGTGCGGCTGCCGCCGGTGACGCTCACGACCCTGGCGCCCATCATCCGCATGCGGAAGACGTTCAGCCGCTGCCGGCGCATGTCTTCTTCGCCCATGTAGACCGTGCAGTCCATGTCGAACAGCGCGCAGACGGCCGCGGTGGCCACGCCGTGCTGGCCCGCGCCGGTTTCGGCGATGATCCTGCGCTTGCCCATGCGGCGGGCGAGCAGCACCTGGCCCAGACAGTTGTTGATCTTGTGCGCGCCGGTGTGGAGGAGATCTTCCCGCTTGAGGAAGATGCGCGCGCCGCCGAGCCTGGCCGCCAGGCGCTTGCACTCATAGAGCGGCGTGGGGCGGCCGGCGTAGTTTTTCAGCAGTTCAGCGAGTTCTGCTTGAAACGCGGGGTCGCGGCGCGACTCGAGGTAGGCCTGCTCGAGCTGCTCCAGCGGGGCCATCAGCGTTTCGGGAACATACCGGCCGCCGTAAGGGCCGAAGTGGCCTCCTGCGTCCGGCACTTGCGGATGTGTGCTCATGCCCTCTCTTCCCATTCCCTCACCGCGCGAACGAACTCGCGCATCTTCGCGTGATCCTTGACGCCCGGCGCCGATTCCAACCGCGAACAGGCGTCGACGCCGAACGGCCGCACGGCCGTAAGCGCCGCCGCGACGTTGTCCGGCCCGAGCCCGCCGGCAAGAATGACGTTGGCGTCGAATCCCGCGGCCAAGGACCAGTCAAACACTCGGCCCGTACCGCCCCGCGCCTCGCCCGCCGGTGTGTCGACGAGAAAGGCTTCCGGCGGCGGGGAATTCTTCATTGTCTCGCGAAGCGCGGGGCCTGCGGAGACAGCCCGCCACCAGCGGCCCCGGGGCGCCTCGCTGAACGCGCCGTGAATCTGCACCACGTCGATTCCCGCCACCGGCGCCTCGATCTCTTCCACCATCACGGCCACGCGCAGCACGCCTGCAGGCAAACTGCAGATGATCTCGCGCGCTTTCGCAGGCGGGATGTAGCGCGGACTGCCGGGCCAGAAGTTGAAGCCGAGCGCGCCGGCGCCGGCCTCGGCCGCCGCCAGAGCGTCTTCGACGCTCGTGATGCCGCAGATCTTGACGAGAACGCTCATGCGCCGCGCAGCGCCTTGAGCGCCGCCGCTGGGTCGCCGGACTTCATCAGATGCTCACCCACAAGAAACGCCTGGAAACCTGCCGATTGGAGCCGCTCGACATCCTCGCGGGAGTGGATGCCGCTTTCGGCCACTTTGAGAGCGCCGGGCGGTATGCGAGCGGCCAGCCGCTCGCTGGTTTCCAGCCGCACGTCGAACGTTCGGAGGTCGCGGTTGTTCACGCCGATCAGGTCCGCGCCGGATTCGACCGCGCGTTCCAATTCGCGCTCGTCGTGAACTTCAACGAGCGCGGCCATTTCAAATCGCGCGGCCAATTCGCGGAACCGTTTCAATTCCGCCGTTTCAAGAAGGGCCGCGATGAGCAGCACCGCGTCCGCGCCCGAGGCGGCGGCTTCCACGATGTCGAGGTCGTCGATGGTGAAGTCCTTGCGGAGCACTGGAACAGGCGCGGCGGCGCGCGCCGTCTTGAGATCGGAGAGCGAGCCTTGAAAGAAATCGCGGTCGGTGAGAACCGAGATGGCCGAAGCGCCGCCCTGGAAGTAATCGCGCGCACGCGCCGCAGGGTTGAAATCGGCCGCGAGCAGTCCTTTGCTCGGGCTCGCCTTCTTGATCTCGGCGATGAAGGCCGGGTTCTTCCTGGAGAGGGCCGCGCGAAAATCGCGGCGCTGCTTCGTCTGAAACGCCGCACTCTGCTCCAGGCTGCGTGTCTGCTGACGCTTGGCGTCGAGCTCTTCGCGCTTGCGGGACACGATTCGGGCGAGAATGTCGGGCACGTCCAGCGTCATGGCGGGGAAAATCCCACGATAACAAAAACGGCGGGGAGCGCCCTTCCGGGCCTCCCCGCCTATTGAGGAAAGCGCTCGTCAGGTTTAGTTGCGATCGCCAAGGACGATCAATTCGAAGGGAGCGCCGCCACCCTTGGCGTCAACCGCAATGATCGTGCGGATCATGTTGGCCCAGGTGGTGAGGCGGTGGCTATCGATGGCGACTGTCTTGGTGCCGGCGACGGCGACGCGGGCCTGGTAGGTGGCCACGGGCACGGTGAGATATCCGGAGGCCGCGTTGAAGGGCACGCGGGAGAGAACGGGGTCCTTGCCCATGAGGGTCTCGAACGGGCTGGTCACGTAGACGTCCACTTCAGGAGCGCCCGGAGCGCCGTGCATCACGCGGAGCTTCACGCCGTTGTTGGCCGGCAGAGTGTTGTCGTCCTCCAGCAGCTTCACATCGAAGCCAGGCTGGCGGTTGCCGGTGGCGTAGCCGACGGCGACGGCGGTGTAATCGCGATTGGCGGAGACGGGGAGGCTCAGGGCCTTCACCACGGTCTCAGTTCCGGTCACCTTGATCTCGACGTTGTAGGTGCCGGCGGGAACGGAGAGGTAGTCGCTGTACTCCTTAAAGGGCAGGTTCTCCAGAACCTTGCCGCCATTCACGAAGATGTCGACGGCGGGCGCGTCGGGCGACGCGTGAACCACGCGGACACGGCCATTTTGAGCCGAAGCCATTCCGGCGGCGGCTACCAGCAACAGTGCAGACAGAGCAATCCTTTTCATCTTGACTCCCTTGGGTTTGGTTTCTTGGAAGGAACTGGTGGAGGTTTCAACCTCTACGGAGTCTGAGATGTCGCCCTTGCAGGCTGGATTGAAAAAAATTCACATGGACCTAAATGTCAGCCCGATGCGGGCCATCCGCGGGCTGGCCAGCAGCGGCGTGGGGCTGAAGCCGGCGAGGACATCGCGGTTGAAAACATTCTCCAGCGCGAAGTCGATCCAGAGCCTTCCGGCAAGCCTATGGCGGCCCGTGAGGTGCCACACGACAAAGCCGGGCAGGACGAACTGATTGCGGTCGTCCTCGAACTGCAGCGAAGCGGCGCGCAGTCCGCCGGCCAGCGTTGTCGAGGAGCGCGACCACGAGAGCAAGGCGCTGCCCTGGTTCTTCGCCACCTGCGGGACGCGCTCGCCGGTGTTGAAGCGCGAGTCGGCCAGCAGCCATGCGGCGTCGAAGGTGAATGCGCGCCAGCGCTCCTGGTATGCGGCTTCGAAGCCGCGGTTCAACGCCGCTCCGGCGTTCTGGCGCTGCCGGGTGATCAAGCCCGGCGTGGAGAGGAGCGTGACGTTTGTGATCAGGCCGCCGAGGGAATTGCGGAATGCGGTAAAGCGCAGCGAACGCGCGGTCCAAACCGCGTCCATTCCGGCTTCGACAGCCTGGAGGCTCTCCGCTTCGAGCGCCGCATTCGCAAGCGTCACCGCGTTGCCCGCGCGGAACTCGCGGTACAGCTCGTTGAGCGTCGGCGCGCGGAACGCGCGGTAGGCCGATCCGCGGAAGCGAACGCGCTCGAAGCCCAAGGTGACGCCGCCGGCGGGGCTCCAGAAGAAACCGTTGCCGGTCTCATGCCCTCGCAGCCCGCCGAACAGGCGGGCGCGGCCGAGAGTCATGTCGCCCTGCCCGAAGAAGCCGCCCTGGTTCTGCACGCCGCCGCCGGTGCGCGCACCCGCCGGGAAGAGCGTTTCGATCGAGTAGCCCTCCACCCGCTGATAGTCGCCGCCGGCGATCCAGGAGCCGCGCGCGCCGCCGCGCCGCAGCATGGCGGAAAAGCCCGACGCCTCCGAGGGAACGCTTTGCAGCGAAGTGAGCCGCTCGGTTTGACGGTTGGCGGCGATGCTCGAAAAGCTGGCTCGATACTCTTCGCGCGTGTGAAAGGCGGTGAGAGCGACTCCGCCCTTGCCGATTTCTCTCTGATACTGCGCCGCCAGCGTCCCCGTGCCCGTCGAATTGCGCTGCAATTCAGTCCCATTTTCGCGTTCTTCGGCCAGAAGATCCAGGCGGAGAAAGAGACGGTCCTTCACGCCGGCGTAGTCGGCGCGCGCCTGTCCGGAAGCGAAGCGCGAATTCGCCCGAGTATCCACGGCGCCGCGGGGCGGGGAGGGCACGAGGTAGTAACCGTCGAGTCCGAACAACCGCACGCGCGCCGTCGCGGCCCAGCGGCTGCCGAGCGCAGCGGTGCAGGCGCCATGCACCCCCAGTTGGCCCAGGTTCCCGGCCTCCAGGCCGGCCGACCACGCGCCGCGGTCGAGCGGACTGAACAGAGCCAGCGCTCCGCCCATGGCTTTGTCGCCGAAGACCGCCGTGGTCGCGCCGCGGCTGATCTCGACTTCCTGCACCTCGCCGGGCGAGACGCGGTTCCAATAGATCCAGCCGCCGAAAGGGCTGTTCAGCGGCACGCCGTCCCAAAGCAGCAGCGAGCGGCTCGCGCCGGTGGAGCCGATCCCGCGCAAGCTGATGCCTTGCGTGGTCGGATTGGCCACCAGGCTCGACGTGCGCCGGAACAATGAGAAGCCGGGGACCAGCCGCAGACGGTCGTCCAGGTGCACGCCCGGCATCTGCGCGATCCGTTCCTTGGCGATCCGGGTGACCGCCGCCGGCGCTTCCGCGCTCACTTTTTCAGTGATGGTGATGGATGTGCGGACCGGCTCTCCCTCATCGGCCGGCGAATAGGCCGTCGCGGGGACCACAAACGTGAACGTCACCCAGACCGCCGCCCTCCATGCGCCCGGGCGACGCGGTGAACAGGATCGCGGCGCTTTCAGGTTCATCCAGACTTGTCACTCCACGAAGCAACGGCGCCGCTTTTCTGCGCGGCTCCACCAGCGCGAGATACTTCAGAATAACGTAGACGTCTCCTTCCACCGGCGCCCGCACATCGAAATCCTGCGTCCTGAAGCGCACGCGGGCGCCTCGTTCGAGCGCATGCCACACCAGATAGGACGAGCATTCCACCGCACGCTCGAACCATTCCTCCTGCCCGTTGGGCGCCTCCAGATCGAGCAGCACCTCGATCAGCGGCTCCTGATCCCGGGAGAACTCACGAACCTGCAAACTGCCCGTGTGCGCGGTGCGCCGCCAGTCGACGTGCCGCGCGCTCTCGTTCGGTTCGTAGGGCCGGATGCGGTAGAAGTCGTGGCTCCTGCCTCGCTGCCGCGCCTGCGCCTCGCCGGTCAGATCGGCGATCAACTGCGCAAAGCCCGGCTGCGGCTCCAGGGCCGGGTAGACCAGCACCTCGTGCTTCATCGTGACATGAGCCCGCCGCTCGGCGAACCCGAAGGGGAACCGCGAATAGAAGAGAAAACTGTCTTCAGAGTGATAGCCGCGCCGCGCGAACGTCACCTCGACGCTCGTCTGCACCGAACCCGACGCCGGGATCACCGGAAAATAGAGCGCGGTGGTGAAGACGCTGTCCTCCACGCCCGTCAGATGCACGCTGAAGCTCGGCATCCACGACTTGTCGTTCTTCAAAGTCAGCCGCACCGGCGCCGGCTGCCGCGCTGAAATGTGGTCCGGCAACTCGATGTCGAGTTCCAGACCCGCCAGCCCCAGCCGGCTGATGAAGACGCTCACCAGCAGCGCCGACAGTTGCGCCGCCACGAGCAAAAACAGCAGATTATTGGCCGAGACGAACGCCGCCGCCGCCGTCAGACCCGCCGCAAGAACATATCCCAGACCCGCGAGCGTGATCCGTTCCCGCAGGCGGAAGCGCCACCAACGCTCAATTCTGCGCTTTCGCTCCGCCCAATTCATCCGGGTCCACCACCGGTTCCACCATGTCACAATCAATGGATTCATGTCGAGCGAACCGGTTCGCCTCAACCGCAGTCTTGGGCTTTGGCAACTGCTCGTAATGGGCGTCATTATAGTGCAGCCGACCGCGCCCATGCCTCCTTTCGGCGCCATCAGCGCCGCCTCCGGCGGCCACGCCGTCACCACCATCCTCGTGGCCATGTTCGCCATGATGCTCACCGCTCTCAACTACGGCCGCATGGCGCGCGTCTATCCCTTCGCGGGCAGCGCCTATACTTACGTCGCCCGCGAAATCCACCCCGCCGCCGGGTTCCTCACCGGCTGGAGTCTGCTGCTCGACTACATCGTCAATCCCGTCATCTGCACCATCTGGTGCGCCAAAGCCGTCATCGGCCTCTTCCCCGGCGTCCCCTACGCCGCGGGCGTCCTCTTCTTCGCCCTGCTGTTCACGATGCTCAATCTGCGCGGCATACAGGCCACCGCGCGCACCAACGAGGTCCTCGCCGCCGCGATGGGAATCGTCGTGCTCTGGATGGTCTGGGCCAGCGTCCGCTACCTCGCCGCACGGGGGCCCGTCACCTTCGCTGACCTCCTGCTGCCCTTTTACGACCCGGCGCGCTTCACGCTGCGAGAACTCTCCACCGGGGCCTCGGTCGCCGTCCTCACCTACATCGGTTTCGACGGCATCTCGACGCTCTCGGAAGAGGTGCGCGACCCCAAACGCACCATCCTGCGCGCCATCGTCGGCACCTGCTTCATCATCGGCATCCTCTCGGCGCTCGAAGTCTACGTCGCGCAGCTCGTCTGGCCCGCCGCCGAGCCTTATCCCGATCTCGACACCGCCTACATCCACGTCGCCGGGCGCGCGGGCGGCCAAGCGCTTTACACCGTCATGAGCTGGACTCTGATCGTCGCCACCATCGGATCCGCCTCCGGCGCCATGCTCGTCGGCGCCCGCCTGCTGTATGGCATGGGCCGCGACTCCACACTGCCCAGGAGCTTCTTCGGCTACCTCGATCCGCGCCGCCGCATCCCCTCGCGCAACGTCCTGCTCATCGGCGCGGCCTGTCTCTGCGGCGCCTTCGTCATCAGCTATCAGATGGGCGCCGAACTGCTCAACTTCGGCGCGCTCATCGGCTTCATGGGCGTGAACGTGTCGAGCCTGCTGCACTTTTGGGTCCGCGCACGCTCCCGTGGCGATCGCCGCAGTTGGCACCACCTGGCCGCCCCCGCCGCCGGCTTCGCCGTCTGCTTCTATCTCTGGGCCAGCCTCAACTGGAAGGCCAAGGCCGCGGGCTTCGCCTGGGTCGCCTTCGGACTGCTCTACGGCGCGTGGAAGACAGGCGGGTTTCGCCGTGAAATCGGCAGCTTCGACCAGATGCCGGAGT
>CAYWST010000177.1:0-11226 GCA_964461075.1 uncultured Solibacteraceae bacterium
ACGTGTTCCAGGCTCTGCGCCGCGCCGCTTCTCTCGGCCGCCGCGTGCCCTGCGTCTACATTACCTGCGCGAATTGGTTCATGGAGAATTCCTACGCAATCACCAAGCACGCCGCCCACCGCTTCGCCCTGATGTTCAACCGCGAACATGGAACCGACATCCGTGTCGTCCGCGCGCAAAACGTCTATGGAGAAGGGCAGCCCGACTTCCCTGTTCAGAAGATCGTCCCGCGATTCGTTCGCTGCGCCCTCGCCGGCGAACCGCTCCGCGTCTACGGAACCGGAGCCCAGATTCAGGACATGATCTATGTCCTCGACGTGGCCGAGATCCTCGCCCGTTCGCTCGCCGCTCCCCCCGGAGAATATGCGGTCATCGAAGCCGGCGTCGGGCGCCCGCTGTCCGTTCTCGAGATCGCCGAAACCGTCATCGCCGCCACCGGCAGTTCTTCGGCCATCCAGTTCGTCCCGATGCGCCCCGGCGAACCCGAGGTCAGTGAAACTCTCGGCAACCCTGAGACTCTTCTTCAGATCGGTTTCGACCCCGCCCGGTTGACCCCTTTCGAGACCGGTCTCGCCCGCGTGATCTCATGGCGCCGTTCGCAATCGCCACTCTCTGCCGCCGCCGGCCCAAACGCGGCATCCTCTTAAGAAGAGGTATTTCCCCCCGCCATGATCCGGCTCACCGGCATCGTCAAGGAGTTCGACGGAAAACGCAAAGTTCGGGCCCTTGATGGCGTCGATCTCCATGTTGAAAAAGGCGAATTCGTCGCCCTCGTCGGAGCCTCCGGCTCTGGCAAGTCCACGCTCCTGAACCTTGTCGGCACGCTCGACAAACCCACGGCCGGCGCCGTCGCCCTCGATGGCGTCGATCTCTCCGGGCTCTCCGACGACGAGCTCACCCGTGTCCGGCGCGACAAGATCGGCTTCATCTTCCAGTTCTTCAACCTTCTGCCCTCGCTCTCCTGCCTCGAGAACGTCGCCCTCCCGCTCCACCTTCGCGGCTGGAAACGCCGCGAGGCCCGCGGCCGCGCCGCCGAACTCCTCCAACTCACCGGCCTCGGCCACCGCCTCGATCACCTCCCCGACGAACTCTCCGGCGGCGAACGCCAGCGCACCGCCATCGCCCGCGCCCTCTCCGTCTATCCGCCCATCCTGCTCGCCGACGAACCCACCGGTAACCTCGATTCGCAAACCGGCGCCGATATCCTCTCGCTCATCCGCGATCTCCATTCCCGCCTCCACACCACCATCCTCATGGTCACCCATGACCGCGCCGTCGCCGAAAGCTGCCCGCGCATGATCACTCTCAAGGACGGACGCGTCATCGCCGACACCGTCCGCGAGCCCAGCGCCCGATGATGCTCCTCCGCCTCATCACCTGGCCTTACGTGCGCAAGCACCTGCTCCGCTGCACGCTCACCACCGCCGGCATCGTGCTCGGCGTCGCCGTCTTCGTCGGCATGCACGCCGCCAATCAGAGCGTCCTCTACGCCTTCAACCAGACCGTCGATAAAATCGCCGGCCAGACTCAGCTTCAGGTCGCCGCCGGCGAAACCGGCTTCGACGAAGCCGTCCTCGAGCGCGTCCAGAATCACCCCGACGTCGAAGCCGCCGTCCCTGTCATCGAGGCTTCGGTCAATACCGGCATCGCGGGCCAGGGCAACCTGCTCGTCCTCGGCGTCGACATGACCGGCGACCGCGCCCTCCGCGACTACGAACTCGACTCCGCCGACGAGGCCATCATCGACGACCCCCTCGTCTTCATCGCCCAGCCCGATTCCATCCTCGTCTCCAAGACCTTTCTCGACCGCACCGGCCTCAAGCTCAACGACGCCATCTCCATGAAGACCATGCAGGGCGACAAGCGCTTCGTCATTCGTGGCGTCATGAAGGGCTCCGGCCTCGCCTCCGCCTTCGGCGGCAGCCTCGCCGTCATGGACGTCTACTCCGCCCAGATGGTCTTCGGCCGCGGCCGCAAGTTCGATCGCGTCGATATCGCCCTCCGCCGCGACGTCCCCCTCGAAGACGGCCGAAAACGCCTCCAGGCCGCTCTCGGCCCCGGCCTCATGGTCGACCCGCCCTCCTCACGTGGCCAGCAGTTCGAAGCGATGAGCCAGGTCTATTCACTCTCTGCCAATGTCACCAGCCTCTTCGCCCTCTTCATCGGCCTGTTCCTCATCTACAACACCTTCTCCATCGCCGTGAATCAGCGGCGATCCGAAATCGGCGTCCTCCGCGCCCTCGGCGCATCCGCGCGCCAGATCCAGCGCCTCTTCCTCATCGAAAGCGCCATCGCCGGCCTGTTCGGCTCCCTCGCCGGCGTCGTCGCTGGGGTCTTCATCGCCCGCAGTCTCGCCGCCTACCTCAGCGGCATGTTCTCCGAAATCTACGGCGTCGCTCAGAAAGCGGAGGAGGTCTCCGCCGACCCGCGCCTGCTCGGAGCCGCGCTGGTGATTGGCGTTCTCACAAGCCTCCTCGCCGGCTGGCTCCCGGCGCGCGACGCCTCCCGCGTCGACCCTGTCAAAGCCCTCCAGAAAGGTCGCATCCAGGTTCTCTCCGAAGGCGAGAATCGAGCCCGCCGCTACGCAGCCCTCGCCGCTCTCGCCGCCGGCGTCGTCTGCGTCGTCTTCGGCCACCGCCCCGCTTTCTTTTACTCCGGCTACCTGCTGAGCGTCCTCGCCGCCGTCCTCATGACTCCGGCCCTCTGCGTCTGGCTCACCCGCTTCATCCGCCCCGCGCTCAAATGGGCCCGGCCGGTCGAAGGCGCTCTTGCCGCCGACAGCCTCTTGCAGGCCCCTCGACGGACCTCCTCCACCGTCGCAGAGCTCTCCCTCTCGCTCGCCCTCGTCATCGGCCTCGCCGGCGTCGCCAAGGCCAGCTACGAATCCATCCGCGTCTGGATGGAGCAGGCTCTCAACCCCGACCTCTTTATCACCAACTCCGAATCCATCACCGAGCGCAGCTTCCGCTTCGAGGAGTCTCTCGGCCCCGAGATCGCCCAGGTGCCCGGCATTGACGAGGTCCAGCCCGTCCGCACCGCCCGCATCGTCTATCAGGGCACGCCCGTCATGCTCGTCGCCGCTGAGACCGAGCGCATCTCCCGGCGCGTCCGCATGCGCATCGTCGAAGGCGACCCCGCGACCATGTACGTTCGAACCGGACGCGGCGAAGGCGTCGTCCTCAGCGACAACTTCGCTCAACTCCGCCGCCTCCACGCCGGCGACACCATCGAGCTCATGACCCCAACCGGCGCCCTTCGCCTCCCTGTCCTTGGCATCGTCCTCGATTACAGTGACCAGCAGGGAACCATCCTCATGGACCGCGCCCTGTTCGCCCGCCATTGGAACGACTCCTCCGTCAACGTCTTCCGCGTCTACCTCTCGAAAGGCGCCTCCCGCGCCGCCGTCCGCGATGAACTCCTCCGCCGCTTCGGCTCCCGAACCCGCTTCTTCGTCCTCACCAACGACGATCTCAAGGCCTTCATCCTCCGCGTCACCGACCAGTGGTTCGGCCTGAGCTACGTCCAGATTCTCGTCGCCATCCTCGTCGCCATCCTCGGCATCGTCAACACGCTCACCGTCTCCATCGCCGACCGCCGCCGCGAACTCGGCGTCCTCCAGGCCGTCGGCGGCCTTCGCGCCCAGATCCGCCATACCATCTGGCTCGAGGCCGCCTCCATCGGCCTTCTCGGCCTCATCATCGGCTTCGCCCTCGGCGGTGCGCAGCTCTACTACATCCTCGAAATCACCCGCCGTGATGTCGCCGGCCTTGCGCTCGACTACCGCTACCCCGTCGAAATCGCCTCCATGCTCATCCCCATCATTGTCGGCGCCGCCTTCATCGCCGCCCTCGGACCCGCCGAAGGCGCCGTCCGCGGCTCCCTCGTCGAGGCCCTCGAATATGAATAGACTCCTGCTCGCCGCTCTTTTCTCCCTCCCCCTCGTCGCCCAGGACGCCCGCACCATCGTCGCCGAAGTCCAAAAGCGCGCCCAGACCAGCTCTCAACGCTATGAAGGCACCCTCGAAGTCAGCGACTCCAAGCGCAAAGTGACCACCAAACGCTGGGTCTATGAACGGCTCGGCGCCGCCGGCCAGGCCAAGGCCGTCCTCCGCTTCACCACCCCCGCGGAGGTCAAAGGCGTCGCGCTCCTCATCCACAACCACCCCGACCGCGCCTCCGACCAGTGGATGTGGACTCCCGCTCAAGCCCGCGACCGCCGCATCGCCATGCAGGACCGCCGCACCCGCTTCTTCGGCACCGACTTCACCTTCGAAGACCTCGAAGAACGCGACGTCGACCGCTCCACCTACAAAATGCTCGGCGAGGAATCCGTCGACGGCGCCGCCTGCTGGAAGATCGAAGCCACCCCCAAGCCCGAAGCCCGCTCCCAGTACGACCGCGTCCTGCTCTGGATCCGGAAAGACATCTACCTCTTCGCCCGCGTCGAGAGCTACTCGAAGGACAAACTCGTCCGCCGCCTCAATTACTCTTCCATGGAGCGCGTGCAGAACGTCTGGACCGCCCGCACCCTCGTCATGCACGACATCGAGCGCGACAGCCGCACCACCCTCAAACTCGAAAAGCTCGAATACAACGTCAGCCTCCCGGCCGACAACTTCACCCTCCAGGCCCTCCGCCGCGAATAAAAAAGAGGACGTAATTGTGACAGCCACAATTTCCGCGCCGAAAATGGTGCCTGCCACAATTATTCTGCTGCTCGTCCCGGTCGCTGCTTCCGCGCAAGCCCCCTTCACCCAGCGCGGCTACTTCGAAACCCGAAACTTCTTCTACCCCCGCGAAGCCCCCGGCGACAGCGGCCGCGTCGTCAGCGAAGAACTCCTCCGCTGGGAATCACAGTGGAAAGCGAAACCCTCCCTCCGCCTCAACCTCTCCCTCGACGGGCGCTTCGACTCCCACCGCCAGTTCGAGCGCGCCCTCCGCCTCGACTGGTTCGACCGCGGCCTCCAGCGCCCCGCCGCCTCCGTCCGCCGCCTCAGCGCCGCCTACAACCGCGGCGGCCTCACCCTCGAAGCCGGCCGCCAGTTCATCCGCTGGGGCAAGGCCGACCTCCTCAACCCCACTGACCGCTTCGCCCCCAAAGACTTCCTCAACGTCCTGAACACCGAGTTCCTCGGCGTCTGGGCCGCGCGCGCCGCCTACGAACGCGGGGCCGACACATTCGATCTCGTCTGGCAGCCCTACTTCACCCCCAGCCGCTCCCCCCTGATCGGCCAACGGTGGGCCACCCTCCCGCCCGAACTTCAGGGAGTCCCGGTTCAGGACCTCGGATTCCGCTTCCCCGGCCGCGGCCAGTGGGGCGCCCGCTACTCTCGCGTCTCAAACGGCTATGAGTTCTCGCTCAGCCTCTTCGACGGCTTCAATCATCTCCCCCTGCTCGAGGGCGGCGTCCGCACCATCCCCGACTTCCGCGTCACGCTCCAGCGCTACTTCGCCCGCATCCTCATGGGCGGCGCCGATGTCGCCATCCCTCTCCGCTGGTTCACCTTCAAGGCCGAAGCCGCTTACTTCGCCTCTTCGACTCCCCAGGCAGACGAGTACGCCCAGTACGTCCTCCAGGCCGAACGCCTCGCCGGCGAATGGACCTTCGTCGGCGGCTACGCCGGTGAAGTCGTCACCGCCCAGCGCCTCCAACTCGACTTCGCCCCCGACCGCGGACTGACCAAGACCTTCCTAGGCCGCGCCGCCTACAACATCGACGCCAACCGCTCCCTCGCCCTCGAAACCGCCCTCCGCCAGAACCTCCACGGCCTTTACTCGAAGCTCGAATACTCCCAGGCCTTCGGAGCCCACCTCCGCCTCACCCTCTTCGGCGTCCTCCTCGCCGGCCGCGACACCGACTTCCTCGGCCAGTACAAACGCAACTCCCACCTCGGCCTCGCCTTCCGCTACTCCTTCTAAATCTCCTCGACCCCTTCAACCGCCTGTGCCTGCCCCCCCTCCCGCCCCCAGTTCCCTCGGCAACACAACGAGCACCGGAAATTCATCCGATGTTGACTCCCAGTTGCTACCTTCCCTTCATGAATCGAGCTTTCGGAGTCACCTTCATCCTGTTCTCGTTCGCGTCGCTTGCCCTGCTCGGCCAGTCCAACGCTTCCGACGCCGCCATCGACGGCTATGTCCGCGACCAATCCGGCGCCTTCGTCCCCGCCGCCGCCGTCTCCATCCGGAATCTCCAGACCAACGTGGAGCTCTCAACCCTCTCCAACCAGGATGGTTACTACCGATTCCCCCTCCTTCGCGTCGCCGAGTACGAACTCAAAGCCTCCGCGCCCGGCTTTGCGGAGTTCGTTCAGACCGGGATCCGCCTCTCCGTCGGACAGCAGGCTCGCGTCGACATCAACCTCCGTGTCGGCCAATCCTCTGAAACCGTCAACGTCACCGCTGACGCCGAACTCGTCACCGTCGGCGAAGTCGCCCAGGGCGAGGTCGTCAACGAACGCGCCGTTCGAAACCTCCCCATGACCTCGCGGAATGTCTACAACTTCCACCTGCTCGGCCCCGGCGTCAAAGGCATCCCCTCCACCGGCTTCGGCACCACTCAATTTACCTTCGGCGGCCACAACCGCTCAACCTGGACCGTCGACGGCCTCGATAACTCCCAGCGCCGCACCAACCGCCAGATCCGCCTCGTCATCTCCACCCCCGAATCCGTCCAGGAGATGCAAGTCCTCTCAGGCGCTTACTCCGCCGAGTTCGGACGCGCGGCCGGCGGCGTCATCAATGTCGTCAGCCGCTCCGGCTCCAACGAATTCCACGGCTCCGGCATGGGCCTCTATCGCCCGTTGGAGACCTCTGCGCGCTCTCCTCTTGCCGCTCAGCGCGCCCAGCAAACCTGGTGGATGGTCGCCGGCAACCTCGGCGGTCCCATCGTCAAGGACAAGCTCTTCTTCTTCATCAACGACGAGTACAATCCCCTGAAAACGCCCCAGCCCGTCACCATCGACCCCCAGGCCGCCGCCGCCCTCAATCTCCCTCCCTCCGATCTCCAGGACTCCCCCTTCGGCGAGACCTTCCACACCCCCAGCGCCAAACTCAACTTCTACCTCAACAGCAAGAACAGCGGCTTCATCCGCTACAACCGCTTCACCAACGATCAGCCCGGCGGCGGCGGCGGCCTCACCACCATCTCCCGCAGCCTCTCCTTCGAAGATCGAATGAACGGCGGAGCCGTCCAGCTTGCCACTGTCATCAACCCGAACCTTCTCCACGAATTCCGCTTCGGAATCAACCGCCGCCACGAAGTGCGCGATACTTACGTCCCCGGCGATCCAAATGGGGCCCATATCAACATCACCGGAACTGCCAACTTCGGCGTCAATCCCCTTGCAGGCTCCCGCAACTTCGAAACCTCAACCCAGTTCATCGATAACATCACCTGGACTCTCGGCCGCCACACCATCAAAGCCGGCTTCGACTACCAAACCACCAACTTCGACCTCACCTCCGCCATGAGCCGCGTCTTCACCTTTGGAGGGCTTACCGCCGTGGGCGGCCGTCCCGCCGTGTCGCCTCTCGACCAATACCTCAACACCGTCAACGGTCTCACCGATCCCGCCACCGGCCGCCCCTATACCTACACCACCCTCGTTCAGCAACTCGGCCAGAACGCCGTCCAACTCCGCTACCACTTCCTCAACTTCTTCGTTCAGGACGAGTATCGCGTCTCCCCTCGCCTCACCCTCAACTTCGGAATGCGCTACGAAGCCATGCTCAGCCCCGTTCTCGACGAGCAGGCGCCCTATGAGCTCTCCCGCCGCCTCAACAACGACCTCAATAACTTCGCTCCCCGCGTCGGATTCTCCTGGGCGCCTTGGGCTGGCGGCAAGACCGTCCTTCGCGGCGGCTACGGCATGTTCTTCGATACCCCAAGCCTCGGCGCCAGCTCCACCGCCGCCCTCGTCAACGGCCGCCGCCTGCTCAGCTATACCGTGCCCGGCACAGACCCGCGCGCCCCGGTCTTCCCCAACCTCCTCTCCACCGGCATCGCCGCGCTCCAGACTCCCCCCAACATCTTCGCCTTTGCTCCCGACTTCCAAACCATGTATGGCCACAACGCCAGCCTCCAGATCGAACGCCAGTTGCTCCCGAACCTCGCCGTCAACGCTCAGTACTCCTACTGGGGCCACCGCTTCGCTCCCCACGCCCGCGATACCAACCTCAGCGACCCCGTAGGGACCCTCGCCGATGGCCGTCCCGTCTTTCGGGGCACTGCCGGCCGCCCCGATTCACGCTTCCGCCAGATCAACCTCCTTGAGTCCGGAGCCAACAACAACTATCACGCCTTCGATCTCACCCTCACCAAGCGCTTCAGCGCCGGCCTCCAGTTCTCCACCACCTGGTCCTGGGCCCACTCCATCGCCGAAGGCGACCTCGAAGGCGGCTCCCTCATGGATCCATATTCCCGCGAACGCGACCGCGGCAACGCCAACGCCGATGTCCGCCACAACTGGGTCGCTCAGGGCCTCTGGACCCCCATGTTCCAAAACCGCTCCATGAAATGGTTCAACGGCTTCGAGTTCTCCTCCGTTCTCTTCTACAACTCCGGCTACCCCATCAACGCCCTCGCCGGCCCCGACCTCAACAACGATCTCGTCACCAATGACCGCGTCCTCTTCCGCGCCCGCAATGCCTTCGATGGGCCCGACTTCCTCCAGATCGACACCCGCCTCGCCCGCCGTATCCGCTTCAATGAGCGCCACACGCTCGAGCTGATCGCCGAATCCGAAAACATCTTGAACCACCTCAACCCCGGCTGCTCCATCGCCGGCTGCACTGGAGCCGTCGTCAATCGCGACGGCCAGGCGGACTTCGGCCGCATCACTTCCGCGCGCCCCGGCCGCAACTTCCAGTTCGGAATGAGGTACTCCTTCTAATGCGAACCCCCCTCCTTCTGGCGCTGCTCGCAGCCTCTGCCGACCCGCTCTCGGCGTGGGGCCTCCGCGCACATCAGGCCGTCAACCGCGTCGCCGTTCGCGCCATCCCCGGCGACGGCCCCGCTTTTCTCAGGAACCACGAAGACTGGATCGTCCACCTTGCGATCGTTCCCGACACCTGGCGCTCTCCCGCCGACCCCGCCCTCAAGATCCTTGAAGACCCCAACCACGGCTGGTTCAAGGAGCAGTTCTCCTTCCTGAAGGAAATCCCCCGCTCCCGCTACGAGTTCGTCCTCGCCCTCTATGAAGAGCACAAACGTCTCCTCCCGTCCGATCCCGAACGCGCCCGCCTCACCAACGTCCGCTGGACCGGCACCCTCCCCTATGCAGCTCAGGAGTCTTATGAGAGGATGAAAGCCGCCATGCGCCGCTACCGCGCCGCCGCTTCAGCCAAACAGGACACCCGCTGGCTCGAGCTCGAAATCGCTTCCTCCTTCGGCCGCCTCGGCCATTACCTCGCCGACGCCGCCATGCCTCTCCACGCCTCCATTCACCACGATGGCTGGCAGGGCCCCAATCCCAATGAGTACACCCGCGACCCCCGAATCCACGGCCGCTTCGAATCCGCCTTCGTCGAGCTCATCGAACTCCAGCCCGAGGATTTCGCGCCCCGCGTTTCCAAACCCCTCCACCTCAACGATCCGTTCCTGAGCATCCTCGCTCACCTCGATCGCTCCGCTTCCCATGTCGAAACCGTCTATCAACTCGACAAGTCCGGTGCGCTCGCCGACAAAGCGAACGAGCCCGCCCGCCGGCTCGTCTACGACTCCCTCGCTTCCGCTTCCGCCATCCTCCGCGACCTCGCCTGCACCGCCTGGACCGAAAGCGCGCAGCCCGTCCGCTACTCGCGCGAAAATAACCCCGTCGACCCCAAACACCCCCGATACAACCCCGCCACCGGTTCCGCGCCCCCCGCGCCACCCGCACAATGACCCGAAGAGCGTTCTTCCTCCTTCCTCTCGCCGCCGCCCTCGCTCTCTCTCAGCCGCCTGCGCGCGCTCCCCTGGCTCTCCCCGTCCCCTTCGAGGACAAGAGCTTCTTCGTCCTCACCCTCATCGAGCGTTCTCCATCCGCCCGCGCCGCCGTTGAAGCCGACTCCGCCCTTGCCGCGATCGCTTCGGCAAAGCGCGCCGCCCTTGCCCGCATCGCCAGCGAGTGCACGCAGACTCCCTGCTTCACCGCCGCCATGAAATGGACAGAGGAAGAAATCGACGCCGCTGACAAGTCTCTGCGGGCTCTCTATCGCGCCGGCGGCGCAATTCGAGCCCTCGCCGGCGGCCCCCTGCGCGAAAGCGGTATGTATGAACGCCACCGCGCGCGAGGCGGCGAAGAACTCCTCGCCCAAGCCTGGCGTGAAGCCGCCCGCCGCGCCAACCTCATGATCGAGGTCTTCGCCGAAGGCAAGCCCCCGTCCTATCCCGCGATCGACTCGCCTCTCTACGACCTCAACGCCCCGCTGTTTCCACGGCTGCTCGCCTCCATCGCCGCCGCGCTCGACGACGCGGAGCCCACTCTCTTCTTCGCGCCTTCCACCCGCTTCGCGCTCATGCTCATGGACGCTCACCACCGCGACGAGTCCGCTCGCTATGAGCCCCTCCACCTGGGCGAAAACGCCTCCGCTCTTGCCCGCGTCCCTTCCATCGCCTGGGACGCTTTCCCCTACACCGTCATCATCGTTCCGGGCGCCGGCGGACAACGCATCGATGTCCCCCTCTCCCCCGGCGGCAAGCTCCGCTGCATGCTGGCCGCAAAACGCTTCAAGCAGGGGATGGCCCCTTTCATCCTCGTCTCCGGCGGCCACGTCCACCCCAATCGCACGCCCTTCGCCGAGGCCATCGAGATGAAGCGCTCCCTCATCCGCGACTTCGGCGTTCCTGCAAACGCCGTCTTCGTCGATCCCCATGCCCGCCACACCACCACCAACCTCCGCAACGCCGTTCGCCAGATCTATCGTTACGGCATCCCCTTCGAGCGCAAGGCTCTCATCACCACGGACCAGAGCCAGAGCGCCTACATCGAAAGCGAGATCTTCCGCGTCCGATGCGACAAGGAACTCGGGTATCAGCCCCACCTCCTCCACAAACGCCTCTCCCGATTCGATCTCGAAATGACCGGCCGCCTCGATTCCCTCCACATCGATCCGCTTGAACTCCTCGACCCCTGATTCATTCCCTCGCCGCTTCCTGCCACAACTCCCATTCCCCCCCTTTGTGGCGCGACTCCCCCAAACTGTGCCGCGACTCCCCCAAATTGTGGCGCGGCCCCCCCGAGC
>CAYWST010000178.1:0-11112 GCA_964461075.1 uncultured Solibacteraceae bacterium
TCGCCAACCACGCCGGCCAGGTCCTCGCCGTCGACATCGACGCCCGCCTCCTCCAGATGGCCGCCGCCGGAGCGCCCGCCAACATGAAGACCGTCCTTGCCGCCAATGACGATCCCCGCCTCGAGAAAGCCAGCATCGACACCGCCTTCTTCTGCGACGTCCTGCATCACATCGACAACCGCCCCGCCTATCTCGCCAAGGTCCGCGATGCCATCAAGCCCGGCGGCCGCCTCGTCGTCATCGACTTCGAAAAGCGCGAGACTCCGGTCGGCCCGGGACTCTCCATGCGCATCGACAAAGCCGCTATGATCGCCGAAATCAAGCAGGCCGGCTTTTCCAGCGTCGAGGATTTCGCTATCCTTCCCTATCAGTATTTCCTGGTCTTCAAGCGGGAATAGCTTTTGCCATGAACGATGTCCTGCAACTGCTGCCGCTGGTCCTGTGGCTGGCGTTGTTGGCCGTCTTCCTCGGCTGTGCGATCTCCGTCGTCTTCTCCGCTCGCGTGTTCTACGTCCAGGCCCGTGTCGCCTGGTGGGACAGACGCGCCGCCCAGGAGAGCTCGCCCTATCCGCAGTGGCTGCTCGCCGGAGCCGGCGGCATCGCCGCCGTCGTCGTCTTCGGCCTCTCCGCCAACCAGTCCATGGGCGTCCGCCTCGCTCTCATGGGCGTCGCCGCAGCAGCGTCCTGGATCCTGCTCGACCGCGCCGTCCGCTACGCCGGCGCCTGGGCCGGAGCCCGCGACGCGGAAACCAGGCGCTGGCGCGCCCGGGCCCAGCAGGCCGGCGCCAAACTCCGCGAGATCTCCGATCCCCGCCAGGTCCGTCCTGAAACAACCCGCCTCCTCCGCGAGATGCTCGGAGCCAGCGCCGTCCACCTCTACATGCGCGGGAGCGAAGATTTTGTCCCCGTCCACCACGACCCATGTCCTCCACCCACCCCCGTCGTGTTCAGCGCCCAATCCCTCCTCGTCCAGGAACTCGCCCGCTTCCCCGGCCCCCGAAGTCTCGTCACCGCACGTGAAGGAAAGTCCACCCCCTGGTCCAAAGGCCCTGCCGCCCAGCTTGCCGTCGAGCAGGAGCAACTTCGCGTCATGGACGCCCACCTCGTCGTTCCTCTGGTCATCGACAGGGTCGTCACCGGCTTCTTCCTCTTTGGCTCCCGGCCGAACGCAGCCCTCTACTCCAGCGCCGAGATCCGCTTTGTGGAGGCCGTCGCCCGCCAGTCCACGGACCGCCTCTTTTTCGCTGAACGCGCCATCGAAGACGCCGAGCGGAAAGCAGTCCATGCGCGCGCCGAAGCCGCCCAGGATTTCGCCGTCGCCGCCAGACGTTTTCTCGTTCCCCCGGAGAAGGTCGACTTGGGCCGCATCGAGATGAGCGCCGGATGGTGGGGCTCGGAAAAAAACCGGCCGCTCTTCTACGACATTGTTTCCCTCCCAGGCCGCGCCGCCGGCCTGCTGCTGGCCGAGATCGAGGCTCCCGAGCACGAGGCCGCCGTCCGCCTCGTTCAGCTTCAAGCCCTTGTGAGAAGCCGCTTCCGCGCCTACGACGAGGACCTGCCCGAACTCGTCGCCAGCGTCCGCCGCGCCCTCAAGTGGCCCGAAGGCGTAGCCCCCGTCCGCATCTTCGTCGCCCGCCTCACCCCATCTGCACTGCGCCTCAACTTTGTCAACGCCGGCTTCTTCCCCCCAATGCTGGTCAGAAGAAACGACACCGGAGCCGATCTGCTCCGCCTGCACGGTATTCTTGAGCCCTTGGACGGCGAAAGCGCCTCCGGCTTCAGAGAGGGCTGCCTCGACCTTCAACAGGGCGATTTGATCGTCCTCGCGAACCGCGCCGTCACCATGGCATCCTCCTCCGACGGAGAAATCTGGGGCGAAGGCCGCCTCGTCGACACTCTCCTGGGGTGGGAAGAACAGCCCATCAGCGACCTTGTCAGTCTCGCCCGCAGAACGATTGAAGAATTTGAGGGTCCGCCCCCGGCCGGAGCCCCCTCCCGCCTCCTGATGGTCATGCGCGTCATCTCCGGCTGAGATCGGCGTGGGCTCGGCCGGCTTCGTGCCCGCGGCCCGCTCACTTCAGGCCGCGCTATTGCATCATGTGTCTCATGCCCCCGGGCGTGGACCTCCCTCCCTCATGCTCTGAGGGTACCGGGTCTTTGGCGGGATCACTCCCGCCTCGTCAGCTTTGCGCCCGGCAGACCGCTGACGGACCTGTTATTTATCCTCAACCCGGAGGTTGCCCAAGTCATCCTGTGATTGCGAGGGCAGAACACGCTGCAGGCAATCCGCGGGAACGAGACCGGGAAGAGCGGCCGGCAGTCATCGGTTTCTCATCGAGCTGACATCGGACGCGTGGTACTTTACTCCCCATGGCGGTTTCCGATTCGAGTCACGGCATCGACAACCGTTTCTGGCTCAACGAAACGGGTCAACTCGGCATCCAGCGCTTTCGATACGGACGGAAGGCCCTCTATCCGGGGAGGTTGCAGGACGAGTACGTCTTCGTTTTCTGCCTGAAGGGCCGGCTGGCGGTGAGCGAATGCGGAGTGAGGCGGGAGGTTCCGGCGGGACACCTGATCGTGGGCAATTCCCATCAGTGGCGGCAAAGCGAATACGCCTCGACTGGGGAGTGCGAGGGGCTATCCCTGATCGCGGCTCCCCGCCTTGTGAAGAGGCTATGCAACAGTGCCGGGGCGAGCGAAAACGCGGAGGTGCTGCCGCTGTTTCAAGGAGTGCAGGATGGACGTTCGCTGGAACGGGTGGCCGAGTCGGTGCTGGAGGAGATGGGAAGCGCGGAATCGGGCAGTCAGGAAATGCTGGACGCGCTGGGCCGCGAGTTCCTGATTCGGGCCTTGCGCCTGTGGAGGCGCCAATTGGATCAGTCGCCGGCGCGCGCCGTCCGGCTGCTACCCCGGCGGCACTATGTTGCGGCGATTGACTATATGCAGACGCGGGGGAAGTCGGAATTCGCGGTGGAGACGATGTGTTCCAGCATCGGAACGAACTCGGGAGACTTCAACCGGCTCTTTCGCAACTCCACCGGGATGTCGCCGCTGACTGTCTATAACCGGCTATTGATCCTCAGGGCGCGGGAGGCGTTGGCCGCGGGTGACAGTTCAATCAAAGAGATCTCGTACCGGCTGGGATTCCGGACCCCAAGCCACTTCACGTCGCTGTTTAGGAAGATCACGGGATCGTCGCCAACGGAGAGCCGCGGGGGCCGCTGATCCGGCTTTCGCGAATCGCTCGGAGGCTTGGCAATCACGCGGATTCGGATAACGGATTTGCGTCGCCGGAGGGAGCCGGCGGCTTTACTCTGGCAATAGCCCGAGCAACCGCTCGAGGAGGACCAAATCATGATCGCGATTCGCCCTCTCTTTGTGTCTTTGCTCATTCAGATGGTCGTCACGGCGCAGCCCGATACTCAGATATCAGGCGCCGTCCAGGATCAATCGAACTCACGAATCCCAGGCGCACGGCTTGTTCTGCGCAGCTCGGCGACGAATCAGGAACGAGTCTCATTGGCCGGGACGGACGGAACGTTCCGCTTTCTGAACGTTCCGGCAGGCCACCACGAGTTGACTGCCCACAAGGAGGGCTTTGCGGCGGCGACGCAGCCCGTCGACATCGCGCGCGGTGTCCGGCTGGAGGTTTTGATCACGTTGCGGACCGATACGATGAAGCAGGAGATCCGCGTTGTCGCCGCGAGCGAACTTCTGCAACCGGAGCGTGCGGCGCAAGCCGCAACACTGACCAGCCGCCAGTTGGAGAGTCTGCCGACGGCGTCGAGAAACTACACTCATCTGATCGTGGGGGAGGCGGGCGTCGCCGCTCCGCTGCCGGACCGCACCGGGCGGGGTTTGAACTTGACGACCAGGCCAGGGGCGCAGGCCGACGATGGCGCCCAGTCGATCAACCCCAGCGTGAACGGGGCGAGGCCGACTTCGAACTCGCTGAGCATCAACGGAGTGGACGCGACAAACATGATGACGGCCAACGGCAGTCTGGGCAACAACATCGCCGTGCCCCTCGACGCGCTGGAGGCGGTGGAGATGCAGACCGCACTTTACTCGGCCAACACGGGGCGCAACGGAGGCGCCAACATCCAGATGATCACGCGGTCGGGCGGCAATCAATTCCACGGATCGGCGGCGCATTTCTTCCAGAACGAGAGCTTGAACGCGAATGAGTTCTTCCTCAACAGGGGCGGACGCGACCGGCCGAAGTTCCGGCGCAACGAATCGTACGGAGGGATCGGCGGGCCGATCCAGAAGAACAAGACGTTCTTCTTCGCGGCGGTGCAGCGCACGGAGTTCACCACCGGATTCGCGAACCGCGCAATCGCGACAACGGCGATTCCCGAGGCGCTGACCGACACGCGGACGCGCGAGTCAATCGCCCAGGTGGCCAACCAGTGGCTGCGGTCCGGCGCTGCGGACGATCCGCGATTTCCCGCGAATTTTCTCAACATGATTCGCCAGTTTCCCGCCGACCAGATCCCGGGCCTGGAGGCGAAGTTCTTCACTTCGACTGCGGACCCGGCGGCGCCCTTGCTGAGAACCCTCACGCCTGCCGACATTCATCCTGTAGCGGTGAATGTCCTGAATCAGAAGCGGGATGGAAAGTTCCTGCTGCCTTCGGCGAGCGCGGGCACGAACCTGCTGCCCGGCAACGGAACTTACGGGCGGGAGGTGGAACTGATCCAAAGCTTCCCTACCTTCTTCAATTCCTGGTCGGGATCGGGGACGCTGGAGCACAACTTCACCTCGAACGACCGGCTGCGGCTGAACTACCTCAAGAGCGAGCAGTACGTGGAAGAGGCGTTCGGGTGGGCCAATTCGTCACCGTCGCCGACGTTCGGGCTGACGCCGGGCTACGTCGCTTCGCTGTCGCACGTACACACCTTCGGTTCGCGCTGGATCAACGACCTGCGCGGCGGCTTCTTCGAGCTCTACAACACGCGTATCTCGAAGTACCGCGATATCAAGAACTCAACTCTCGGCATCTACAATCCGCTGGAGTTTGGAGTCGGCGGTCTTGCTTCACTCATGCCGACGATCGACATCAACACGCAACGCTCCACTTCGGGAATCGGCAACGCTTGGGATTTCTTCGACCGCCAGCGTAACGCGTACCTGCTGGACACCGTAACGCATATTCGCGGCAACCATACGATTCAGGCAGGCGGCGAAGTCCGCCGGACCACGCTGGCCGGCGAGTACATGGCTCGCACCAACGGCGACCTGGACTATGGCAACTGGGTTTTGTTCTTCACCGGGCACGGCGCCGCCGGAGGCGGTTCCGATCTCGACCAGGGGGACACGCGCAGGAACTACCGTATGTGGGACGCGTCGCTGTTCGTCCAGGACGACTGGCGGGTGAGGAAGGGCCTGACGATCAACGCGGGCCTGCGGTGGGATCAGTTCGGCTGGCCAGTGGAGCTGATGGGGCGGATCGGCACGTTCTACAGGCCCTCCGATGCGGCGAGAGCCGGCGTTGAACCTGGCTACCACATCGCCGCCAATCACCTGATCCACAACGCCGAGTTCGATCCCTTGAAGATGGGGTTGTACATCTCCCCCTACGTGACCGTCGACCGGTCGATGGTCCGCAAGGCGCGCCGGGATTCGATCTTCCAGCCGGACCGGAACAACGTGGCTCCACGTGTTGGTTTCGCCTGGCAGGTCCCGAAGGTGGAGCGGCTGGTGCTGCGCGGTGGATACGGGATCTACTACGACCGTCCCTCTGGCTCATTTAAGAGCGACCTGCAGCTCTCGGCGCCGTTCTTCATCTATCAGAACGTTCCGGCTCCACTGGACATGGCGGACCCTTATCCGCGCCTGAACATCAATCCGTTTCAGATCCCGATCAACGTGCAGATCGCCCGGGCGGCAAACGGGACGCCCTCCTGGCGGAGGTTTGACGGCTCGCCCTTTCCATCCACCGAGCCTTTCAACGCAAAGAACTTCACGTTCATCGATCCGTTCATCGAGACTCCCTACACGCAGCAGTGGTCGCTCAACGTGCAGTACGAACCCTGGACGGGCAATCTCTTCGACGTGCGCTATGTTGGGACGAGGGGCGTGGGGCTGTTCGCGAAGATCAATATGGCCCAGGCACTGGATCCGCGCGTAACGCCCGTGAATGGGTTCACCGACATCCGCAACTCGGCGGGTGCGCTGATCAACCCTGACTTCTTCGTCCCCAGCGAATATCTGGGATTGGGAAGAGCGAACGGGTACCGGCTCCTTTCCAATTGGGCGAGATCGACCTATCACGGGCTTCAGGCGAATTACAGGCGCCGCTTCCAACGCAACCTGCTGGTCAACGCCGCCTACACCTGGGCCAAGACCATCGACACGATTTCGTCCAATGGGGGCGTGGTGGAGCACGACGCACGCAACATCGCAAACAACCGGGGGCCCGCCGACTTCGACCGGACTCACCGGTTCACCATCGCCTATGTCTACAATCTCCCTTCGCCCGCGGCCAAGGGCCTCACCCGCAAACTGCTGGGAGGCTGGGCGCTGAACGGAATGGCGACGCTGCAGTCCGGCTCGCCGTTTTCGGTCATCGGCGCGGCGACGGCGAATGCCTATTGGGCGCAGGTAGGCCGGACGCGGGTTGACTTTGCGCCCGGCCGGACCATCGAATCGGCGCGAAAGTCGGGCACGATTCAGGACCGGCTGGCAACGTACTTCGACCCAACAGCGTTCACCAACAGCGGCGACCATTGGGGCGACACCGGCCGGAACATCCTCCGAGGACCGCTGCAGCGGCAGTTCGATTTCGCAATCGCCAAGACGCTCGAAATCACCGAACGGACCGGCGTGGAGTTTCGTTGGGAGCTGTTCAACGCCTTCAACCAGCCTACGTTCGCGAATCCGAACTCGACTCTGCCCGCGGCGGGCTTTGGGACGATGGGAGCGATCACCTCTACCATCGGTGGACCGCGCACGATGCAGTTCGCCACGCGGATTCGCTTCTAATCGAGGGTTGGGAATCGGCGCTGCGCCGGGCCCTTGCGGGGGGCCCGGCGAGCGTGCCCCCCAAGCCCGGCTGCTATAATCACAAGTTGCCCTCGCAAGTGACATCCCATTCGGTCTCCAACTTCTTCTCCCTTTCCCGAGCCGGCCGCTGGTTTCTCGATTCGGGCATCCAGGAACCTTCCGGCGGCGTCGCCCGCTACCACTTCATCGCTGAAAACCGCAACGCTCGCATCAGCACCGAGATCACCGGCTACGCCGTCAGCGCGCTGCTTGAACTCGAATCGCGGCTGGACTCCCCTGAGTTCGCCGCCGCCGCCGAGGCCGCCGGCATCCTGCTTTGCGAGGCCTGGGATTCCTCCTGCCACGCCATGCCCTTCGAGTGGGCCGAGGACGGAGCCCTCCCTGAACGCCACTCCTATTTCTTCGATAACGGCATCATCGCTCGCGGCCTGCTGCGCCTTTGGAGGCGTACCGGCGAAACCCGCTACCTGGACACCGCGCTCCGCTGCGGCGACTCCATGCGGCTCGATTTTGTCAATGGCGAGGACATCCATCCCATCCTTGAGCTGCCCTCTAAAAGGCCAGTCCCCCGTGACGCCCGTTGGTCCCGTTCCTCTGACTGCTACCAGCTCAAGTCCGCCCTCGCCTGGCTGGAACTCGACGAGCACGCCCCAGGCGAAGGGTTCGCGGCCCACTATGAGAGCGCGTTACAACGCGCCCTGCGGAGCCATCGGGCTTTCTTCGATCACGAGCCCGACCCCAGCCGCGTCATGGACCGCCTCCACGCCTACTGCTATTTCCTCGAAGCCATCCAGCCGCGCGCCGAACGCCCCGAGGTCCGCGCCGCACTGGAGGATGGCATCCATCGCGCCGCTTTTCATCACAGGCGGGTCCGCTCCGTTTTCGAGCGCAGCGACGTTAACGCTCAGATCCTCCGCGTCCGCCTCTGGGCCCACGCCGCGGGCGCGGTTCCCCTCGATGAGCCCGCCGCCGCCGAAGAGGCCGCATGGGCCGCCGCCTATCAAATGAACTCTTCCGAGCCCCGGCTCGATGGCGGCTTCAACTTCGGCCGCCGCGGCGGCGGCCCCAGCAATTTCTCCAATCCCGTCTCCACCGCCTTTTGCCTTCAGGCTCTCGCCATGTGGCAGGACCACCTCGAAGGCCGGCCCACCGCCGGCTGGCGCACCCTCATCTGATCATGCCCCCTCCGGATCGCGTCCTCGCCGGCTTCGCGTCCGGTTCCACCGATCTCATCGAGACCTTCCTCGACGAACTCGCCCGCATCGACTCTTCCGCCCGCCTCGCCGTCATCAGCGAGTTCGCCCCTCCCCGCGGCCAGTGGATTCCCTACCTGCCTGGCCGCACGGTCGCCCAAAACCTCGCCCGCATCCGCGACGAACTCGCAGGAGCCGAAATCGCCTGGACCGGCCTCATCCTGCAGCCCCGGATGCCCTATTGGAAAATGCGGCTCGCCGCCTTCCTTCTCAAGCCCTCGCGCGTTCTGTGTTTCAACGAAAATCTGAATCACTTCGCGCTGCGTCCAGGCTCCGCACTCCAGATCCTCCGCCATTTTGCGTGGAGAGCACGGAATTTCATCCGCTGGGAAACCCGGCCTGGCGGCTGGCTCTACACTCAGGTCTGGCGGCTCTTTCATCCCTGGGCCTACGAGCGGCCCCTCGCCCATTTCCTCGGCCGCCTGGCAGTCTGGACCGCCAAAGCTCTCAAGTCGCGCCCGGCGAGCCGTGCAGAAGCCCCGCCGGCGTCCGATTCGCTCCCCCGCGGTGTCAGCGTCGTCATCCCTTCCAGCAACGGCCGGTCCCTGCTTGCGAAGCTCCTCCCCGGTCTCGTCCGCGAAACCGCCGCCTTGACGGCCGAGATCATCGTCGTCGATAACGGCTCCTCCGACCGCACCGCCGAATGGCTCGCCTCCGAGTGGCCCCAGGTCCGCCTGCTGTCTGACCCGCAACCGCTCGGCTTCGCCCCCGCGGCGAATCGCGGCATATCCTCCGCCCGCTACTCCCACACCTGCCTCCTCAATAACGACATGGTTGTGCAGGAGGGCTTCTTCGCCGCCCTCCTCGACGCATTCCACAAGGTCCCCGATCTGTTCTGCTCAAGCGCCCAGATCCTTTTCCCCGCCGGCAAGCGCCGGGAGGAGACCGGCAAGACCGTCTGGTGGCTCAAAGGCGCGCCTGTAGACTTCCCCGTCTGGTGCCCCGAACCGCTCGAGGGCGAGGATCTCACCCCGGTCCTCTATGGGAGCGGCGGCTGCTCCCTTTATGACACCGCGAAGCTCCGCGCTCTCAGCGGCTTCGACGAAGCCTTCGCGCCCGCCTATGTCGAGGACCTCGACCTCGGCTATCGCGCCTGGCTGCGCGGTTGGCCTTCCGTTCTCGCCGCCCAGGCTCTCGTCATCCACGATCACCGCTCCACCACCAGCCGGTTCTTCACCCAGGAACAGATCCAGCGTCTGGTGGAGCGCAATTTCCTTCGTTTTCTCGCCTGCTCCATTTCCACTCCCTCCCTGTTCGCCGAACTGGCCGGCCGGATGATCGGCAGGCTGAATCTCCTCGCCGCAAGCAGCGAGCCCGTTCCCTCGGCCCTGCCCTCCCTTTGGACCGCCCTCCGTCTGCCCTCCTGGGCCCGCAGTCTTCCTACGGTTCTCGATGAGCGCCTCGTGCTCGCCCTCTGCTCCGGCGATGTCGCGCACTTCCCCGGCCACCTTCACCGAGACAGCCCCGCGCTGCTCATCGCCACTCCCTACCTGCCCTTTCCGCTCTCCCACGGCGGCGCTGTCCGCATGTTCAACCTCATCCGCGAGGCCGCCCGCGAATTCGATATCGTCCTCGTCTCTTTCTGCGATCAGCCCGCCCGCCCCGCCGCCGATCTGCTCGATCTCTGCCGCGAGATCGTGCTCGTCACGCGGGAAGGCAGCCACCTCCGCCCGCTGACCGCGCGCCCCGATGTCGTCGAAGAGCACGATCAGCCCGCCTTTCGCGCCGCCTTGCGTGAAGCCATCCGCCGGCACGATCCCTTCGCCGTCCAGCTCGAATTCACGCAAATGGGCCTCTACGCCGCCGATTGCGCCCCCACGCCCACGCTGCTCATCGAGCATGACATCACGGTCGATCTCTACGAGCAGCTCTACCGCGAGAAGCCTCGCTGGGAAACCGCCCGGCAGCTCGAGCGCTGGCGCGATTTCGAGCATGCCGTCTGGCAGGAGGTCTCCTGCGTCGTCACCATGTCGGAGAAAGACCGCGCCGCCGTCCAGGGCGCCCGACGCGTTGAGGTCATCGAAAACGGCGTTGATCTCGACCGCTTCACCCCGGCTGAGGATGAACCCGAGCCCCGCCGCCTCCTGTTCATCGGCAGCTTCGCCCATCTGCCCAATCTGACGGCGATCGACTTCTTCCTCCGCGAAGCCTGGCCCCCGCTGCGCGACCGCGGAGCCATCCTCCACGTGATCACCGGCGCGCGCGCGGAACACTACCAGGAGCTCTACCGCGACCGTGTTCAGGTCGACCTCGCCCAGCCCGGCCTGTTCGTCGAAGGTTTTGTCTCCGACGTCCGCCCCGCCTACCGCAAAGCCGCCGTCGTGATCGCCCCCTTGCTCGCCAGCGCCGGCACCAACATCAAGATCATGGAAGCCATGGCCATGGGCAAAGCCATCGTCTCCACCCCAGCCGGCGTCAACGGCCTCTCCTTCGACGAAGGCGCCGAAGTCATCGTCGCCCGCACGGGCCCCGAAATGGCCTCGGCGATTCAGCGCCTCTTCGACGACCCCGCCGAACGCCGCCGCATCGGCCGCAACGCCCGCCTCGCCGTGGAACAACGCTACGGCTGGCCCGCCATCGGCGCGAAACAATCCGCCCTCTACCGCTCCTTGCTCATCGGCCCTCGACAATAGGAACGGGCGCCAGTTTCGCCCCCGTGCACGCTCCTGTCCGCGGGCCCTCAGTTTGGTCAAATCATGTCACGCGCCGTCGAATTGCGTGAGCGCTTTCTCGTCAACCGCTCGAACGCCCGGCCGTCATCAAAGGAAGCGGCCTTGAGGCCAAGGAGCTCGATCTCGCCCTTGCCACAAAAGTCAGACTCTACGCGACCCTGGCGATTCTCTGTGAG
>CAYWST010000179.1:0-10991 GCA_964461075.1 uncultured Solibacteraceae bacterium
GCTCTACATCATGCCCGTCAACGCGGAAGCAGGTGACTCCTACAACGTGAACATCCCCTGCGAGGGCGTCATCTTCGAGGCCGATATCAAGAACGCGGTTGAGGCCCTCAAACAGGAGTTGCCCAAGAAGCTCGCCGAATGGCGCGGGAACGGTGATCGTAGCGATTACCGCTGGACCCTGCGGCAGGCCGTTGAAGCCGCGAAGCCGTTCAAGAAGCGGACGATCATCATCATCGGCGATATGGTGGACGACCGCGATACTCATCCGGCGTCAACGTTGCCGGGTGTGCCCGACCTGCCGCGTGAAGGGCTGCGGGGGACGACGGTCTACCTCGGGTGGGCGAAGAGCACGGTCCTCGACCGGCTCCCGGACCGTCAGCGGGACCAGTTCCAGGATCGTTGGAGCGAGGCGCTCGGAAATGCCGGCGCGAGCGTTGTGAGCAGTGTCTTCGGCCTCCAGGGACTCGATGCCTTCGCTGAGTGCCGCTTCAACATGTCCAAATCCTGCCAGACGGCAGGGGAGGTGAAGTAGCAATGGCTACCAACCTCATCCGCAATCGTGCCTTCATGAAGTGGCTCGATGAGGCGCTCAGTAACCCCTTCGCCTTCATCTTCATGACGGGCTTCAAGCTGATGCTTCCTGGCATCGTCCTCTGGGCGATTTGCGGCCTCATCCAGCATCGCTCGGTGGTTCTCGCGCTGAAGGCCCTGTGGGAAGCCGTGCGGCTGACGGCGAGCCAGATCGGCCCGCCGATGGTGAGCTGATGTGGCGCTCCATCCGGAAGCTCGTCGATCTGAACGGTCGGGACTTCCTGACCGTTCACGACACCTTCCAGAACTTCATCGCTTTCGGGGATACCGGCGCGGGGAAGACGAGCGGCCCGCTTCAGACCGTTACGAACTCGTTCATCCGGGCCGGGTTCGGGGGTGTGCTCATGTGCGTGAAGATCGGCGCTGCGGCTGATTACATCCGCTGGACGACTGACGCTGGGAGGGAGCAGGACGTTATCCACTTCGGCATCGGTAAGGGGCATTCGTTCAACTTCCTCGATTTCGCTTCGAACCGTGCCGGAGACAAGACCCTGGTTGTTGAAGACCTGGTGCATGTGCTGACGGAGACGATGGAGGTCATCGACCGGCAGAAGGCCGTCGAGGACGCGTTCTTCAAACCGGCAAGCCACGGAGTCCTGCGGGCCGCAATAACCACGCTTTTCCTCGTTCGGGGGCGGATTGAACTGCACGAGTTGGCGCAGATGCTCTCCTCGCTTCCTCGGGACGGAAACGACTTGCAGGCTGGGGCCTCTTACTGTGCGCGGATGTTGCGGAAGGCCTGGGAGAAGGTCAAGGGCGGACCTGATGAGGAGCAGGTTCGGCGGGTCATCACGTTCTTCGGCGTGGATTGGGCGAACTACGCCATCGACACGCGGGAGTCGATTCGTGCGACGGCTCAAGTCGTCATCAATGAGCTGACTCACGAGCCATTGCTTTCGCTCTTCGGCCAGTCCACAACGGTCTCCCCCGTTGACGTCCTCGACGGAAAGCTGGTCGTGGTGGATATTCCTGTTCTTCTCCGTGAGCGGACGGGGAAGGTGGCGAACACCATCTGGCGGATGAGCATTCAGCGGGCAATTCTCGCCCGTCCGATTCCGAGTCACAAAGAGGCCGATTCCGTGCGGCCCGTCTTCATCCTCGGCGACGAAGCGCAATACCTGGTCACCTCCGGGGATCAGCTCTTCGTCTCCAGCTCCCGCGAGCATCGCGGGGTTACCTTCTTTGCCACCCAGACCATCAACAGCCTGATCGATGTCATCGGCAAACCCGCCACGATGTCTCTTCTCGGGGGGCTCCGGAACGTCTTCGTGAACCGAACCAACGATGCCGACACGGCCAACTGGTTCCGGGATTCGATGAACCAGGTTGTCAACTATGGCCTGAACGAAGGGCCTGTGAACTGGGTTGTCCACGACTTCAGCACCGAGATCCTGCGCACGCTCAAGCAAGGGGGACCGGATGGAAAGGTAGAGGCGCTCTTCCGCAAGGCAAGCGACAAGTTCAAGGTGAACGGCCTTAGGTGGTGCCGGGTGAGTTTTCGCCAGCGTGATTTGGTGCCGAAGAACCAGCTCAAGCGGTTGATTCGGCTCCTGACCAGTAACGATGCCCGAGTTCTCGACGGAGGAAAGTGATGGAAGAGAATCGCCGCGACAAATTCGATTTCGTCCCGCAGGACGTGCCTGAGCTGTTCGAGAAGCACCGCTGGAAGCGGGGCACGGACTCCGCTCGGCTGCTTCAGGCCTCGGTCCACTGCCTCTCCGGCCTGGTGTTTGTCCTCCTCGCCAAAGACTTCGCGGAGTCGTCCTGGCTCTCGTGGGAGCCGGAGTTGAAGTTCGCCTTCGTGGTGCTCCTGGTGGTCGCCGGGATCGGCTGGCTCATCAGCGCTGCCTCTCTGGGGCTCGTCTCCTACGTGAATCTGAACATCTTCTCGCAGGGGTTCGTCCTTGCTGGTTCGTGCGCCGCTGCGGCGTATCTTGCCGGGGCATCCGGGCTCGGCCCGGTCTGGGCGGTTCTCATCTTCTGCGGCCTCGGCTGCGCGTTTTTCGAGCTGCTCTTTGGGTTGTGGCGGCTGCGTCGTCGCGATGCCGAACAGCTTAATCGGCTGAAGCGGCTGGGGCAGGTCCTGGGGCTCTTCATGGCCGCGATGACGGCGGCGGGGGTGGCTCTCTTCCTGTATTTCAGGCCGTAGCCTCGGGCTACGGAGATAGTGTCTGGCTGCTACATGACTTCGTGGGGTGGGGTGATTTCCAAAAGAAATGATCACGGCTCGTGCAATCTCGAAAGGTGATTCCTACGTGGCGAGCCACCTGCGCTACTCCGACTACCTCGACCAAGAGAAGCAGATCGAGGGCGAGTGGTGGGGCCTTGGTGCGGAGAAGCTTGGGCTCTCTGGAAAGGTCGATGAAGATCAGGTTGAGAGTCTCCGGCATGGACGCCATCCCGAGACTGACGAGAAGCTCCGGCAGCGGGTGAACCTGAAAGCCGCTCATTCCCGGACGATGTATGACTTCACAATCTCTGCGCCGAAGTCGGTCTCAATCATGGCGATTCTTGGGAAGGACGACCGGCTGTTTGAGGCCCATGACCTCGCCGTTAAGGAAGCGCTTCGGGAACTGGAAGCGCACGCGGAAACGCGGGTGAGGGGAAGGGGTGTGAATGCTAGCCGGAACACCGGCAATCTCGCTGTCGCCATTTACCACCACGACACGAGCCGAAAGTGCGACCCGCAGATTCACTCCCATGCTGTCGCGTTCAACATCACCCATGACGCGGTAGAGAATCGGTGGAAGGCGCTTGAGGCCCGGAATATCTATGACAACCTGAACTACCTGACTGAGGTCTACCGGAGTGCCCTAGCGTTCCATGTCGAGGAGCTTGGCTACAAGACGGTGCCCGTTCGCGATGCCAATGGCAAGAACCTCGGATTTGAGATCGCCGGAATCGCTGTTGAACTCCGAGACAAGTTCAGCCAGCGAAGCAAAGACCGGGACCAGGCGAAGGCGGAATTTGAGGCGAAGAAGGGGCGGCCAGCTACGAACCGGGAAACCGCTGTCCTGGTCCGTGAGACTCGCGAGGACAAGCTGGTTGAGATCGCGACTGCCGAGTTGCGGGCAGTCCAGTTGTCGCGTCTCACCGAGACGGAGCGGGAGCAGCTCAGGTCCGTTCGTGAGCAGGCGGATAAGAACCTGGCGCAAACGAAGAGCGCTGGGACGCCGGTCGCGGATAAACACCTCGTTACCATCAAGACCGTTGAAGCGTATGCGCACGCGAAAGACCACCTTTTCGAGCGGGTCTCCGTGGCGAGCGAAAAGCAGATTCTCACGGAAGTCCTCATGCATGGTCGCGGCAAGGTCAACATCGACGTGCTCCACGGGCTCCTGACTCACGAGATCCAAAAGGGTGAACTCATCCACGTAGACGGGAAGTATGCGACCAGTGCCACCTTGGCACGGGAGAATCAGTTGATTGAAAACGTCAATCGTGGAGCTGGGCGCTTCAGCGCACTGGCGAGCGACCGAAATCTGAACACCGATCAGGCCAGTGCCGACCAGAGACAAGCGATCCTCGGTGTCCTGGATTCACACGACCGAGTGGTCGCGATTCAGGGAGCAGCGGGCACGGGAAAAACCACGGTCCTACAGACCATCACGAAGGCGGTCCGCGATTCAGGGAAAGAGGTCTTCGCCGTGGCTCCGACCGCCGCGGCTGTGAGTGTCCTCCATAAGGACGGCTTCACGAACGCAACCACCATGGAGCGGTTTGTCATGAACAACTGGAACGCTCCTACGAAGGATGTGGAGCGAGTAGTCCTGGTGGATGAGGCGGGGATGGTCGGAACGAAACGCATGGCGGAGTTCCTTGACCTCACCGAAAGTTTGAATTGCCGGGTGTTGATGGTGGGGGACACGCGGCAACTGCAATCAGTGGATGCCGGGGACGCCTTCAGGATTCTCCAGAAGGACTCGCAACTCCAAACGTTCAAGCTGACCTCAATCTTTCGGCAATCTGGCAAGTATCGGGACGCCGTGAAGGCGCTCCGGACAGACCCGACCCTCGGCTTCAACAAGCTCGGCAGGATGGGGGCCATTCGCCAACTGCCAGAATCCGAGGTCCATGCCAAGGCGGCAAAAGAGATTACGGAACTTCTTGCGAAGCCGAATCTCAAGGGACAGGCTCGTTCGGTCCTTGCCGTTAGTCCCACCTGGGCCGAAGTCGGCAAGCTCACGGAGGCTATCAGGGCGCGCCTGAAGGAAGACAAACGCATTGGACGCGAGAAGACCCACAAGACGCTGAAGGACCGGCACTGGACTGAAGCGCAGAAGCGCGACACCAGAAACTACAGGGTGGGGGACTACCTGATGTTTCAGAAGTCTACGCGCGAGGCGAAGAAGGGAGACGTGTTCAAGGTCAAGGGAGTCAAGAACGGCAAGATTTACGCCTCTCAGGGGAAGAAGTCGCTCGTCCTCACAAAGAAGCAGACGAAGTGCTTCAACGTCCATGAGCGCGGGCGAGTCCAGGTGGCAAAAGGTGACCGGCTCCTCCTTCAACGGAACATGGTCGCCAATACCAGGGGCCTCTTCTCAAGCAAGACCCATGCATTCCGAAACGGCGAACTCGTCACGGTGAAGAGTCACGACATGCGAGGCCGAATCGTCCTCGATGATGGCCGCGTGATTCCTCAAGACTTCCAGCTCTTCACGCACGGCTGGGCCGTGACCGCCCATGCGTCTCAGGGAAAGACCGTGGACTCCGTGATCGTGGCTGGAAACCGAATGTCACGGGAGACGTTCTATGTCGCCGTGTCTCGTGGGAGGGAGAGCGTGGCTATCTTCACATCAGACAAGCATTCCCTCGCACAATCGGTGTGCGCAAGTAACGAACGGCTATCGGCTCTTGAGCTGGCTCAAGAGAAGTCGCGGCAACAGTCCGCCAATCAGTCGCAGCAAGCAAGTCGCTCAGTCGGCTTGGGGATGAGGAAATAGCCAATGTCGCCTTTTGAACCGGGATGCGTAGTGCTGAACCGCGGGAACAACCCGAACTACGGATTGTGTTTCAAACTCGGACCACGAGAAGAGTATTGCGCACCATATGGTGAGCTTAAATGGGCATGGTTTACGGACAAGGCGGACCTTGTCATTGTCTTCAGCACCCACCGCGTCATTCTCAACGGAAAGAACCTGCAGCAGTTGGTATCCCAACTGGCGCAACAGCGAGTGATGGAGATTCGGACGTGCAGCCGACACGAATTATTTTCGCAAGAAAGGGAAACCGCCGGATCGGCACTTGTCGAATCTATCCAGATTGAGGAGCGAGAGAGCGATTGAGGCGATTCAGCGGCCCTTAGATTGAGTCGGGCCTTGAATTCCGCCTTCGAGCGCGTTACCACGTGTCTGCCCTGAGGATCTCTCGTGAGCACTCACATGCTTTGAAGTTCTTTCGCGAACCCCTTGCTCATATGGTTCCTTCTTGCCGGCTTCGTCAGATAGTGCAACAGAAGCCTTTTGTGACCGTGACAGCTCTAATGGCTTTTCAATACCTGTCAGCGCCCGAGACTTTACATCAAGAGATTCGGGAACTTTCATTTGAAGGTCTGCGGCTTTCACAAGCGTTGCAGTTACGACGTGGCAGTTCCGGTCTGTGGTGTGATAGGTCAGTTTTGATTCATTCAGGTCCTCAGCGGCCTTCATCATTGTTTGAGATGCCGATCTGGCGAGAGCTCCGGTCGCCAGCACTTCCCTTTCACAGTTCTTCGCAAACGCATCTAGTGGGCGCTCACTTGAGTGCTTGTTGTCCCACATTACCTGAATTTCCAACTGAGCCGGCAACTCGACGGGAACAATCTCCGCCGCGAATGCGGCCGCGACTGCTTGGGCTAGTTCCTTATGCGAACCGGTTGTAGGTCTTGATCCTGCTGAAAAGTAGCACTCTCGACCGTTCTCATCGGCATACACAAGAAAAGAGTGATAATACTCCTGTTCCATTACACTGTTAAGCGAAAACCGAACTTCGAGCCGGGGTTCAGGCATCCTTATGGCACCAGAACCCTTTGCGCCAATGAGACATGAGTAAGTTTGTTTCCAGCATCAAACACAAAACCGACACCCCAGCTCATTTCGAACATCGGACGCTGCAAGTAGACTTCTATGTCGTCGTCTTTGTCCATCCAAATAGGAAGCTCTGAATCCTTGAGGGCAGACACGACATCCGCCCGCGAAGTTCCAATGGGAAGCATCGCCAAGATCGCAGAGCGGGCTTCATCAATGTCAGAGAACTGGTCGAAATCGATCTTCATGCGAGCCCCTATAGCAATAGTTGAGATGCACAGCCCCACACATACCCACGAACAAGAGATTGAGAGGATACCGCTTTTCCCTACTAGAATCCAGAGCACCGCTTCCTTGCGAAAGGCGCTCGCCGCTGGGCAGGGGAGCATTACCTTTGAAGTCCATGCCCCCAACCGTTTCAAGCGTGGATGCGCCGGTGCTCGTCAATCAAGGCCAAGCCCTAGCGGGATCGCTTCGCGGTGCCTTGACAGACTCCGCGCCTCCTCGAACGCCGGAGAATAAGACGTTATCCCGCGCGGGCGGGAAACGGAAGAAGTGGGGCTGTGGGAAGGCGAACGGCAATCTCCTGATCGCGGGAGCGGTCGGGAATTGCCCGACGGGAAAGACATCGGCGGCGCTGATCCGCCGATGCGTGAGGCCCTCCGGCCTCACTCGGTATCCACTACCAGATAGCCTCCGCCGTCTGGGAGCTTCAATTCGAAGGTTGAGAAGTGCTTGAGGAAGTCCTCAACGTCGAAGGAAATGCCAGGGACGTTGTTCTCCTCCCACATCTTGTATGCCTCGGGCCAAAACAGCTCGAATAGTTCGTAGGCTGCTTCCTTCTCCATGTCGATGAAGTAGCCGGGGCCGAAAACGTAAAGGCAGGAATCGTCGATAGCCTGTCGCGTGATCTCCTCAAGATCGCTTCCACGGTCGAGCAGAGCGCAGGCTTTCACAAGTTCATGCTCGTTTCCGTCCAGCTCATCTAAGATCCGGACAACTTCCCGGAGTTCCGAAGCGCTGAAGCTGTTCCGAGGTAGCAGACGGCTGACAAATGGGCTTGACCCGTCTGGCCAGAACTCCGCCTCACCGTCGGCGTCGTGATCCCAGTTCAGGACCTCTTCAGCAGTCAGTATCCGCTCGATTGCACTCTGGTCCCTGAAGTTGAAGCCCTCGAATCCGCCTAGGTTGTGATTGATTGTTTCCATGTCTTTGCCTCCTTTTGGTTAATGGGCTGTTGCTCTCTCGCAACAGCTCCCGAGCCCTCGGCGGCGAGAGTGGGGAGGCAAGGGCACAGGCCGTAGCAGGCCGGTGGGGGATCACCCACCCGCAGGGCGGCGCGTAAGCGCCGTGTTGCAGCGAAGCGAAACATGGGGATACCGGCTGCGAAGCCGTTAGGGTTGCCTTGACCGCGCCAGGGGCGAAGTCCCTTAGCTCTTGACGGGGCGTTACGGGGTGTCCCCGTTAGAAGGGGTAGCGAAAGACGCGCTAGCGCGGCTGAAGCGAGGGGAATGCTTTCCCCCCTTGGTCATGTCAATGGTTTTCAATCGGGAGCTTGAGGTTGAACAGGGTGCTTCAGTGTCCAGGCAACTCGGGGCGAAAGATCATGCAGCATATTGTTCTTGGCTGAATGGAGATGAGGGGGGCACAGAGAGTGCGCGTCCACGAGCGCAGAAAGAGCGGGCGAGCGGATTCTCGCCCGCGCCGGCGAAGTGGTTAGGACTGCGGCTCGTTAGCTTGCAGCTCCAAGATTCGCGTATGCGCGAGGTCTACGAGCTTCGCAAGGGCGAGCAGGTCATCTCGCCCAAACGAAGATGCTGAGTGGAAGCGGTTATCTTCGCCGCGATAGAACCGGTCAACGGATACGGTGAACCACGCACCGTTCTTTCCTTCGTTCTTCCAGATCGAGGCCCGGACGTTTCCGATTCGGATCTCTGCTGCTGGTCGAGTTTTTGCTTGTTCGTCTTTCATATATATACCCTCCAAAAAGGTAGTTGGTTAATAACGAACCGCAAAAAGCACCCCGGCTCGGCGGCATTCGTGCAAGTGCCTTCTCAGGGACCCGTCTGCACAAGCGAAGCGCGGAAGATGGGTGGAAGGTCACTTGTCACGACATGATGCGAGGGGTGCAAAAGCGGGTAGTGTAATTGACCAACACTTGTGGAGGGTGGGCGACGGACAAGAAACGAGATCGGAGAGCCGAGAGGGACGACGGGCATTCATTGGACGAACCGAACGGGGCGGAGAACCGGATTCCGGTGACCGCATCGCGGCTGAGAACCGACCAGGCGGTCCCAAGTTGGGCTAGATGACCCGCTCGCGCTTCAAGATGGCGGACCCTCACACCGAATTGGGGATGCTGACGGTCAGCATACGTATCCCTTGTTGGGCGGTTTTGGGAGGGCCAGTTCGGCGCGGCAAACAAGGCCCATCCAGCAGAACTCCCGTCCTCTGCGAGTCGAACCCCGGTTCAGGCGAACAAGCGAAGGGTAAAGCGCTCCTGATCCTCTATCAGTTCCGGAACGGTCCCGTTGTGTTGATGCATTCCAGCAATGATCTTCCTCGGGATCCCCATGCCCATGTGTTCCAAGTAGCCGTAGTCCCGCATCACATCCTTTAGGAGTTGATTTCTCGCGGCCCGAGTCCCTGCCCGCATTCGTTCGGGTGTGATGCCATTTGGAAGTCTGCCTGGGGAGATGACTTCGAGGCGATTACTGTACACGGCTAACTCAATGTCAGTGCTGGAAAGCAGGTACTCGCGATGGATGAGTGCGTTGACAATAGCCTCTCGAAGCACCTCTTGAGGATAAGTGGGCGAATCGATTCTTCTGCCCCCTTCCATTGCGGTCTTGACCGGCGTGTTGCGACGAACAAACTCAAGGGCCTGCTCCACCAGACCATTCTCAACGATGGCTTTGCTCTGATCGAGAAGGGGGGTCATGGGACCACGGATTGTTGTCCGTTCCCGCGCGGCGTAGTCTTTCACTTCTCCTGGGAACGCCACCGCATCAATGCCCGCGTGGGGAAGGAATCGGTTTGGGCTTGTGCCAAACAGAAGGATTCCGCCGACCGTGACTCCTTCGTCGGTCATAATCTCCGTGTTGACAAGAAGAGTTCGCCAGCCCGCCTCATCAGCATCATCGGGCACATGTTGCTGTCGAACACCACCAAAATAATTGCGGAGGCGACGTAGATCAAAATCAGCGAGCGCCGCCCCAGAAACTGGCCGGAGTTCCGCTCGGAGCGTCCCTCGTTGTTGAAATAGCCGAGCCAGCTCTTCGGGGGTGGCCTCCCGACTCTGGGTCCCCACGCGTATGTAGTATCTGTTGCTGTTGTTGTGCCAGAGGCTGTGAACATCATAGCCGCGAGTAACGCGGACGATCGCGATATCGCTGCCCGGCGCTACGTCGCGAACAATTTCGAAGAATGGAATGATGGCAGGTCTGATCTTATCCCGGCACGTCGTCATTACCCACTCTTCGAGATCCTGCCTTGTGAGGCCAGAAAAGCTTCCATCGTCCTCTACGCCGAGGAGCACAATCCCGCCCCCAAGATTCGAGAAGGCTACAAGTTCCTTCGCGAGGTCGTGGTTCTGGACTACGTCGCGCTTGAACTCGACCCCTGAGCTTTCCCCGTTTCTAATGATTTCCAGTAGTTCAGTGCGTGTCGTCATGCTTCAGAATCCGTATTTCGAGCGGCGCATTTCAAAGGCATCCTTACCGCCCTCAAGGATCTCCTCCACGAGTTCGCGCACCGGCTTGGAGTCAATTGATCCCATGTGATCAGAAGAAACCTTTGCGTGGCCCTCTCGTCCTTCCCCGGAGGCGGCCAAGCCCGAGATCAACTCGGCATCGCCAAGCACCGGGATATTAGCGTTGTGAGTCGAAAAAACGAATTGACGTCTTCGTTTTTCCTGCCGCATGATCGGCACGACACCTTCGGTAATGAAGCGGTTGTCAAGGTCGTCCTCTGGCTGATCGACGACAAGTGGAGCTTCGGACTCCAGCAGTAGGAGAAGCAGCACGGCTGTCGCTTTTTGCCCGGTGGATAGTCCCTCTAGCGTTTGCCATGTTGGTGGTTCACCATCCGGTGCGGTATTCAGTTCAATCTTCGTGGTCGCTGGCAGGTCGAGCTCCTCGATTCTCATGATTAGGTCTTGGTCAGCTTGGGCTATTCGCTCTGCTGAGCCTGCCGGAAGCGCAAAGTGCTTCATGAGGGAATCCTTACCTTCTCGGCAACGCTGCGCAAAGTCTCTCAACGAGAGCTGATCCATCGAACGAAGCCGTTCCAGGGCAGCACTTAAGTTCCCTCCGACCTCCCGCAAAAGCTGTTCCAACGGTTCGCGATTCCCCGCCATCGTGACATCAACTCGCACACGGTCACGAAGCTTACGGG
>CAYWST010000180.1:0-7682 GCA_964461075.1 uncultured Solibacteraceae bacterium
CCCCTACTACTACACCACCTTCATCCCCGGCATCCACAAGCGGAACACCACGGAGAACAACCGAATCCTCAGCGAGATCATGGGGACCAACGCAGCCAACATGAATCCGGAACTTGCCCGCAAGCTCGGCGTGAAGGAAGGCGAGAAGGTCCGCATCTGGTCGCGCGCCGGCGCGATCGAATTGCCAGTGCATCTCACCGAGACCATCCGGCCCGACGCCGTCATGGTGGAGCATGGCTTCGGCCACCGCTCAAAACTACTCAACGAGACCGGCGGCAAGGGCGTCCGCGACGGCGATGTCGTCCCCGAAAGCTCGGTCGACGAAATGATCCGGCTCGGCAACTACGGCGGAGCGAGCTGCATCATGGACGCCGTCTGCAATATCGCCAAAGTGAAGTAAGGCGCCGTCGCGTACCCTGGATCTGATGACAGAAAAAGCATCCCTGGCCCAGTGGCTCAGCCTGCTGGGCCAGACGTTTCTCCGCGCCGATCCCCGGGCCATTGCCATTCCCGAGGAACCGCCGCCGGCGAGCATGACGCTTCTGATGGATGAGATCGCGCGCGCGGCGGCCGATCCTCAGCCCGCCGAGGTGGAGTATTGGCGCCTCTTCGCCAGCCCCAGCGGCGCACCCTGCCCGCCCTGGCAATCCGTCTGGTCGGCCGATCAGGGCGAGACGCCGCGGCTCATGGGCCCGGCGCACCATCGCGCGCTTGAGTGGTTTCGCGAATACGGATTCGAGCCCGCCGCCGCCAACGAACCGGCAGACCATCTCGGCCTGCTGATTCTGTTCTACGCCCGGCTTCTCGCCTCGGGCGAGGAGACCGGCACTCTGGACTCGTTCCGCAATGAACATCTCGCCTGGGCGCAGCCCTTCCTTGCGCGGCTAAGCTCGGAAGCCAGGCACCCTTTACATCGCGTTCTCGCCGATACCGCGAAGGCCGTTCTCGCCTGACTACTGGATCTCCCACACGGTCGTCGTTCCACTGATCTCGTTGGCGACGATCAGCAGCGGCCTGCCCGTCGGACTATCCCGCTCCGTGACGAACGTCAGACCCTCCGGGCCCAAATCGCCCGCCGCCGCCGAGTTCGTGTTGGCGCTGTAGTTGCGGTTCGCGTACTGGCCCACGAAGCGCGGATTGGCGGGGTCGTTCAGTTCGTAGATGACAATGTTCGATTGCCGCTCGTTGCCGACGAAGAGGTAGTCCTTGCCGCGCACACGGCCTACCGCCACCGCTTCGGGCTCAGGCCCCTTGTCGTCGCTGCGGGAGTCAAGCGTGTTATCGGAGTTGGACACGTTGAACGCCTGGCCGAGGTTGATCAGATTGATCAGTTCGAGATGGTTCATCGAGTCGAAGACGAGCCGCCCGCCGGCGCTCCAGATGCTGAAGGAACGCGCGCCGAACGAGTGCAGCATGTCGATATCGCCGTCGCCGTCGAGATCGCCCGTCGCTTTCGTGACTCGCAACCGGCCCATCTCCTCGGCGCGCTGAACGTCCGCTGCGTTCGGATACATAGAAGGATCCAGGCGGAGCTCCGAGACGCGAGCCTCCTCATCGAATCCGGAATAGGCACGGGCGTCCCCTTCGTTTGCGGTAATGAGGTACAGGCGGCCGTCCGGCCCCGTCCACGCCGCGATGGCGTCCGGCTGGTACATCCCCCATACGGTCCATGTCCGCAGTTTCGCCCCGCCATCCCTGTCGCTTGCATCCAGCGTGTTCTCCGCCCGCCAATGCTCCTTCAGGCCCAGCGCGCTCAAGCCCAGGACCGCAGCCTTCTCGATGTCGATCGCCGCCAGAGCGTTGTTCTCCTGAAGCGTGACGTACGCCGTCTTCGAGTCCGGCGAGACCGCGATGTACTCCGGCTCGAAGTCCTGCGCCACGCTCGCCCGCGGTCCGTAGACCCGGATCCCGGGCGGAATGGACGCGCGAGTGGAGCTGCCGAAAGAAGCCGTCCTGACGTCGGATTGAGTGATGGAAGCGATCGGCTTGTCGACGTTGACGATCGAGACGCTACCCTCAGGGTCGACCACATAATCGTCGGAAGGCTCGCCTTCATTGGCCGTCAGCACCCATTTCCCGTCCGGCGAAAACGTGATCATGTCGGGCAGCGCGCCCACCCTCACGCCGTTGATGAACTCGCCCCCCGTTGTGTAGAAGACCACCGAGCCCGGGTCCGTCTTGGGATCGGCCTCTACCGCTACCGCCACCACGCCATTGCGCACGGCCACGCTATTGGCAGCCACGCCCCAGGCGGACGGAATCTCGATCTGACGAATCCGCGACAATCTCATGGGATCCCGCATGTCCAGCACGTCGATCTTCTTGTCTCCGCCGTTCACGACGAACAAGCGCTGCGTAGCCGGATCGTGGGCGACAATCTCCGCGGCGCTGGCGTTGTAGGAACCCGTCCTATATGTGCCCAGCACCCGCATCGTTGGGTCCTGCGCCTGGACGAAGGCCGGAGCGAATGCCAGCAGCGCAAAGCTCAAGAAAGCGCGGAGATGCCCGCGATGATGGGTTTGGCTTAGATCAGACCGCATCCGAAGAGAGATAACACAGAGAAGTTAAGTTTCCGTGACCGCCCTATGGCAGTCTGTAGACCTGAAAGGGCGCCCAATAATAAGGCTTTCTCGCCGACCCCTCTGACCGGATAAGCCCGAGCTTTGCCTCGCGAAGAGCCCCAGCCGGATTCATCCCCCTGGCATACGCGGAATACAAGCCGCTCATCAGCCGGGCGGTGGAAACGTCGTCCACCGCCCAGAGGCCGGCGATGACGTTTCTCGCCCCCGCATGGAGAAAACCCCAGGCCAGCCCCACCGTACCCTCCCCCGCGTAGGCGCGCGCCCCAGCGCCGCGGCACGCCGAGATCGTCACCAGCCTGGCCGCGAGCGGGATTCCCGCGATCTCGCGCGCGGAAAGCGAATAGCGCTCTCCCTCCAGCGAGAGAATCACCGCCGAATCAAGCGGGCTCTCGCGATTCGCCGTGGCGTGCGATGCGAGGTGAATGAGCGCGAACCGGCCAGGGCCGGCCCGCTCGTAGGAGCCGGGGGTCGCGGCCGCGCCGCGGATCATTGTCACTGGAGATGGCGCGAGGAGCCGCGCCACTGTATCCAGTTCGGCGCCGGCGTGCGCCAGAGCCGGGTATTCAATGAGATCAACCGGAGCCGGATCGCCCATCAGAAGCGCTCTCCTGCCGCCATCGGTCCTGCTCTCCGCCTCCAGCGCCAGCGAAGGCACAACGGAGATCTCCGCCTGCTCGATCCAATGACGGCCTGCCCCGACCGGCAAAGTCTCGAAGTTCAGCCCGTGGAGTTCCTGATGCGGGGAGATCATGAAGCAGCCCTCGCGGTTTCGCAGCGGTCCGAGGAGGAAATCCGAAAGGCGCTCCGCCGCGGGAAGACCCGAACGCACCGGATCCCGCAGCCGCTCGATGGCCGCCCGATGGGCCTCCACCGCCGCGGCGATCTCCTGCTGAGGCGGCAGCGCATGAGTCTCAATCCCAGCGCGAGTAATGACCCACAGGAGACTCATCTGCTTTCCCATCCAGTAGGAGAGCAGCGTGCAACGCCGGCGCCCTGCCAGCGCCACCATCCCGCGCGCTGACGCAGGAGGCGTTCGCCTGCCGCCCGCAAGCTGGCTCACCAGCACCCGGCTGCGGCTCGACTCAGCCACTTCAAGCGCTTCTTCCTGGCGTCCCTGGTTCCAGAGGAAGTTGACATACGCCTTGTAGAAGCGCGCTAGATTCGCCTGCCAGGTGATGCGCCAATCCTGCCTGCTCAGCCCGAGCCCCTGATTCTCGAGCGCCTCGATCACCGTTCTGAATTCCCGGTCCGCCTCCTGGCTCCGTCCCAGGCGCGCCAGCAGTTCAGCCAGATACGATCGCGCATCCAGCTTGACCATCGCCTGCCCGGCGTCCGCATCGGCGATCTCCCTATAAATGGCCTCAGCCTTCGCCGCATCGCCTGAGTGCTCGATAATCCGCGCATCGTTCATGCGCAGCCGCAGGTCGGTCTGCCGGTCTCCGGCCTGGGTTCGGAGCTTCCGGGCCTCCTGGTTGTAGGCGGCGGCCTTCTCATAGTCTCCAAGCTCGATATGAGTCAGAGCGAGATTGCTCAGCCAGTCGGCCGCCGATGCCTGGTGCCGGATCCGCTTCGCCGCCGCAAGAGCGCCCTCGTAGTAAGCGAGCGCGCCCCGGTAGTCGCCTCTGCTGAACGCGATCGAGCCCAGATTTCCCAGGGAGATCTGATGCTCCCGCAGCTTGCCCATCCCGGCGAACAGTCTCTGCGCCTGCTCGAACCGCACAGCCGCCTTGTCGAAATCGCCCAGCCGGAAATAGCACCATGCCGCGTTTTGGATCGTGAGCGCCTCGAGCGACTTCGACCCGATCCGGCGCGCCAGCGGCAGGACCTGGTCGAAATAGTAGATCGCTTCCTCGTAGCGGCCCAGGTTCAGGCGCAGGAAACCCAGGCTTCCGAGTGCAGAGCCCTCCAGATAAGGGTCCATGAGGTTTCTGGACAATTCCAGGCTTGCCGCGTAGGCGCGCTCGGACTCCTCGAATCGTTTGGCATAGCCGAGCAGAGTCCCGCGCCGCAGCTCGGCCTGCGCCATGGCTTCCCGATCGCCGAATGCGGCCGCCAGCCGGCCCGCCTCCTCCAGCAGGGCTAGCGATTTCGCATGCTCGGACAGAAACGAGCGCGCCCAACCGAGATCGAGCAGTCTCCGCGGCTCAAGCTGTCTCACCGGCAGAGTAAATCCCGCCCGCGGCTCCAGGATGCGGACTGCATCCGCGGCCTCGCCCGTCGAAATGAGCGTCTCCGCCTCCAGCAGGCGGAAACGCCAGTACCATTCCGGGCTCCCGGATTCGCCAATATCGGATTGGCCGGATCGCGCACGCGACAGGGCGCTCTTATACTCTCCGCGCCTGTACTCCGCCTCCGCGGCGTCGTAGTACCTGACCGGGTCTCTCGCCGCCGGACCCTTGCAGCCGCTCGCACCCGCCAGCATGAGCGCCGGCAGAAGTGCAGGCAGAAGCCGTCGAAAGCCCTCTCTATGGCGGATAGGGGTTTCCATTGCCAGCCACGTCTCCACCCTCAAGTCCCCCTTCAACGGGACACCCCAACTCCACCCGGAGCATGGTGAGACGCCTCTGCGCCGGACTCATCACGTATTGGGCCAGGTAGAGCCGGCCGAAATGCGGGATCTCAATCATCCCGTCCGCATTCATCGTGATCCCGCCCGGCTCGACGTCGATACTCCGGGCCAGCGAGCACATCACCAGGCGCTTCTCGAGTCCGGTTCTCGGATTCTCCCCCGTTGCCGCGATCCTCCTGTCCAGCTCCGGGTCGGTTTCTACGCGCTTTCGCAGCGCGCTCCATGTCGAGATCTCCGAAAACAGGCCGGTATCCAGGTTGACCTTGACTCCCGAACCCGCGATCCGCAGATTCTCGAACGCGGTCCCTAGCGGCAGGATCGAAGGCTCGGCGCTCCCCACCGAATAATGCGAGACGACGCGGACGCTGATCCGGTCCACCGTCACCACGTCGAGAATGTTCAGTTTCTCGAGCGTCGCCATCGTCAGCGTCTCCCAGGCCTGCTTCTCCGCGCTGAAGATACCGGTCACCTGCGTCGAGACGGCGCCCAGGGAGACGATTTCTCCTATTCGGACATTCTCCACGCGAGAGGCGCAGTGTCCCCCCGAAACGGATAGAGTCGACGCCGCCAGCACGCCCGTGTCGTGCTGGATCGGCGCCGTGATCCGCGCGCTGAAACCGGCCGCGCTCGCGCTGTATAGGTATCTCCGGGCCAATCCTGGTTTCATGGTTCGAATTTGAATCGGTAGCGGCTGAGTTCTCTGCCGCTCCGGTCTCGGACGGTGAGGATGTTGCGTCCCGGCGGAATCCTCGCCGGGTCAAGTTGCAGTGTGAGCATCTCCGCTCCGGCGGGGTGCGGCGCCTCGAGTTTCAGCCACTCCCGTCCCGCTTCGTCGGCGAAACCACAAACGTATCCGCCGCTGCTGACTGTTGTCAGGTCGAAAGTCACCATCATCGAGCGCGCGCCCGGCGGCGCTTTGAGGACCAACTCGTCGCCGCGTGTCACCGGCAGCAGCGTGTAGGAAGGCACCACCTTCGGCGCCGCCGCCGATTCCAGATTCGCCTGCAGCCTCGGGATCTGCACGATGTTTTGATAAGAGACGACCCCCGAAAGGACCAGCGCCGCCAGCGCCGCCGCCGCCACCGGCATCTCAAACCACGCTTCAAACCATCTCCGCCGGCCGGGCGCCGCGCCTCCGGCGCGTTGCCGCGCATCGGCGGCGCGGGCTCGCTGAGGCGGATCGACTTCCGCCCGGAACACGGCCCGCGCGTTGTCTTGAAGAATGGCTGCGGCTCTCAGCGCCTCCGAACACTGAGCGCAGTCGAACAGGTGGGCCTCGAATTCGTCCCTTTGGACAGGAGACAACTCGTCGAGCATGTAGCGCTCAACCAGTCGCTGCCGGGCCGCTTCCTGATGATCCATCCTTCACCGCCTCGTCTGAATATGCCCGCTGCACCGCAATCGTTTCAGCTTTTTCATTCTTTTCCGCCCCTCACCTCTCTCCGCAGAGCGACTTGCACCGCTGGATCGCCCGGTGGACCACCACCCGCATGTAATCCCTGTCCACGTTTAACTTGCGGCAGACCTCGTCTTTGTCACGCTCCTCGAGAAACAACATTCGCAACAGATCGCGGTCCCGCGGGGCCAGCTCGGAGATGACCAGATGCACCTTCCGCCGCCGCTCCTCGCTGCAAAGCATCTCAAGCGCCGAGCAGTCCCCCGACGGGCGCGCATCCTCAGTCCCGTCCATCCCCACATAACGATTCTCCGACCGCCCCAGTTCGAGAATCACGAAATTGCAGACCGCCAGGACATACGCGCCGAGCTTCTGCGGAGCCTCCAGAAGCCCCGGGTCCTTCCGAAGGTTGCGCAGCACCCGCAGGAGCGTCTCCTGCGCTATGTCCTCGACGATCTCCCGCGCACGGTAATTCCGCCGTACTTTCACGATCAGCAGCGGCCGGAACCAATTAGAGAAATGTTCCTCCACCGCCGGATCGCCACCCGCCAGACGGGCGAAGTACTCCTCGGTGAAGGGATTTTCCGATGGTACTGGTTGAGCGATGTCCCTCAGTATAGCGGCGCGTCCGCGCTCAACGGAAGCCCGGCGGCGATCCACAGCCCTTAAGGGGGTTCTATCGGGCGAACACGCCGCCTCCGCCAAGTTTTTGCTCCCGCCTGAAACGAATCCCGCCCTGCCTGCATGAAGAGTCTGAAGGGCGAGCGATGGACTTCTACTGGCTTACGATTGGAACGTTGGCGACCTGGCGCCTGACGATTCTACTCGCGATGGAGGACGGCCCGTTCGGTCTTGCCGCTCGCCTTCGCCGATTCCTCGAACGCAGCCCTGCCGGACAGGTTGTCGAGTGTTCGCACTGTCTCAGCCTCTGGTCTGCCGCCATCCTGGCGGCGCCCCTGGCAAGAAGCCCTTTGCATTACTTCTATTTGGCTCTCGCCTTGTCCGCGGGGTCGATTCTTCTGGAGAATCTCACGCGCCGCGAAGCCGATGCCGAACCCGCCATCGGCGGGGAAACGGTGGTTCTCGGAGGTCCACTGGAGGAGGCGAAGCCGGTAAAGCAAACCCTCTACCGGCG
>CAYWST010000180.1:7692-10963 GCA_964461075.1 uncultured Solibacteraceae bacterium
CGCGCTCACGGCTTCGGCGGCTAATGCGCGAGACCTGAATGGAGGAGATCTGGGGCCGGCCCGGACCGGCCCCGCTTTTTGTCTAGAGCGGCAGCACTTCTTCCCGCACCGGATCGAATTTCAACCGCCGCTTCTGCACATAAGCGATGTTGCCCAGGTGCGAGGCCATCGCCGAGCGGTGGCCGATGTACACATCCCCGTTCGGCAGCTTGCGCGTGCGGCAGCAATCGAGAAAATTCTCCACGTGGTCGATCGTCTGCTCGCGCGGGCTGTCCACCCGCACCGGCTGGGCGCCCTTGCCCGCCGGCGTGAAGATGAAGTGGCTGCGGGTGATGAACAGCCTGCCTTCCGTGCCGCAGATCTCCACCGCCGCGCCCGTAATCCCAGGCGCCAGCGTCCCTTCAAACGTCGCCACCCAGCCCGATGGGTATTCGAGCAAAGTGTTGATCGTATCCGGCGCGGTCCGCCCGTCCTTGTAGCAGAACACGCCGCCCGCCGAGACGGCGCTCACCGGATTGTCTTCATCGAGCATCATGTGAACGACGTCGATCCAGTGGGTGAACAGGTCCGTGATCTGGCCGCCGCCAAAGTCGAGATACGCTCTGAAGTTCCAATATTGCTGCGGATCGTAATCCCGCCACTTCACCGGGCCGAGAAAGCGCGCCCAGTCGAGGTTCGAGGGCTTGTTTGCCATCCGCTCCGGCGCCTTCATCAGGTGCGCGCCGTTGCCGTGCCACCATGTCCTCGCCAGCGTGACCTTGCCCAGCTTCTTCGTCTTGAAATACTCTTCCTTGGCCTGCAGGTAAATCTTGCCCGAGCGCTGCTGCATGCCCACCTGGCAGATCCGGCTGTTGACGCGCGCCGCCTTGACGATCAGCGGCCCTTCCTCGATCTTCAGCGTCAGCGGCTTCTCGACGTAGACGTCGCGGCCTGAATTGAGCGCGTCGATCGCCGTCCCGGCGTGCCAGTGGTCGGGCGTCGCGATGAGCACGGCGTCGAGTTCTTTCACCTCCAGCAGTTTCCGGTGGTCGGTGAATCCCTTCGCGCCCGGGGCCGCCGTCTGCGCCTGATCGATCCGTTCGGTGAAGACGTCGCACACGGCGGTTACATTCACCTGGCCGGTCTTGATGAACGTGCCCATCACGCCGCGCCCGCGCCCGCCCGCGCCGATCAAACCGAGATTGATCTTGTCGTTCGCGCCGAGAATCCGGTTGTAGGACGCCGCCGTCGCCATCAGGCCGGCGTGGCGCGCCAGCGCGCGCCTGGTGATGCCTTGCTGTTTCCGCATGGTTTGGATTCTATCTCACTGCGATACACTCCCCGTATCATGAGAACGCTCTTCTTCCTGCTGGTCTGCCTGCAAATGAACGCCCAGAGAAGCCCGCTGCAGGAGCGGATCGTCGCGCTCATGGGCGGGCTCCCGCAAGAGAAAACCCCACTCAACGCCCGCATCACCGGCGGCTTCACGCGCGAGGGCTACCGCGTCGAGCATGTTCTGTTCGAGAGTCTCCCGGGCTTCAAGGTCACCGCCAACCTCTACCTGCCTTCCTCTGGCAGCGCGCCATTCCCCGCCGTGCTCGGAACCGCCGGCCACTCCGACGTGGGCAAGGCCGCCGACACCTATCAAGCCGCCTGGATCTCGCTCGCCCGCCGGGGCTACGTCGTTCTCGCCTATGATCCGCCCGGCCAGGGGGAGAGGTTCGAATTCATGGACAAGGCCACCGGCAAGCCGCTCATTCATTCCGGAGTCCCGCAGCACATTCAAGCGGGCATGCAGTGCCTTCTCACGGGCACGAGCATCGCCCGCTACTTCGTCTGGGACGGCATCCGGGCCTTCGATTATCTGCTGACTCGCAAGGAAGTGGATCCCCAACGCATCGCCGCCGCCGGCAACTCCGGCGGCGGGACACAGGCGGCTCTGCTCGCCGCAGCCGAACCGCGGCTCGCCGCCGTCGTCTCCTCCTGCTACACCACCACCTGGGGCATGCTCATCGAAAAGCCCGGCCCTCAGGACATGGAGCAGGTCCTGCCCGGATTTCTCGCCGCGGGCCTCGACTTTGTCGATTACATCCGCGCCTTCCGAAAGCCCTACCTCATCAGCTCGGCCATTCGCGATTACTTCCCTATCGACGGCGCCCGCCGCACTTTTCAACTGGCGAAGAGCGAGGGACTGCCCGTTGAAATGGTTGAAAACGATCAGCCCCACGGCTGGACGCCGCAACTCCGGCAAGGCGCCTACCGATTCCTCGACAAACACCTTCTCCACCTGGAACGCGATGCCACCGAGGGCGAGTTGATTCTCGAGAAGCCCGCCACGCTCAACGTCACTCCCACCGGCCAGCTCGCCACATCATTTGGAAGCGAAACCGTCTCTTCGCTCAACGCCGCGCGCGCCCGCGAACTCCACGCCAGCCGCCGCGCCTCGCACGGTGGCGATCTCCGCGCCATCGTCTCCTCGCGCCTCGGCATCGCTTGGAAACCCCTTGGCCCGAAGTCCGGCGACCCCGCTCCGCTTGCCGTTGAATGGCCCGAAACCCTGCGTTTCCCTCCCGCGAAATCAGGCTATTCCCCCGAATACCAGGCCGCCGCCCGCGCCTGGCTCCACAACGAATCGCTTCTCAAGCGGCAAGTGCTCTTCCTTTTGGAGCAGGCTGCCAAGTCGCCAACGCCGGTGACACTGCGCGCGGCGGGCGCCGACGCCCCGGCCGCGCTCATTGCCGCGCTGCTCGAGCCTGGCATCGTCCGCGTGATCGAAGAGAACGGTTTCCCCTCATGGCTTGCCGCGACTCAGGAGCCGGCGTTCACCCTGCCGCCGGCGCTCGTCGTCTTCGGCGTTCTCGAGGACTTCGACCTCCCTGACATCCGCAAAGCGCTCGGCGCGCGCCTTACTGCCGCAGCCAAGCCTTGAGCCCCTTCTTCTGCGCTTCGCTCGCGTCCGGCCGGACCTCGAGCGTCCAGTTCTCCGCGCGCTCTTCTTCGATTGGCAGCTTCAGCGTCTTCAACTCGCCGCGACGCGAGACCAGCACATCCACCGTCTCCCCACGCTTGAAGGCTTCCAGGCGCGAGGGCCAGCTCTCCGGCAGCATTCTGAAACCGTTCACCGCGAGAATCTCGTCGTCGAAGTTGATCCCTGCGCGCCACGCCGGCGAATCCCGCCGGACCTGGGTCACCAGAATCCGCCCGCCGCTGGCATTCACCGTCAACCCTGTCAGAATGCGCAGTCTTCCTTCCGATTTCGCCGGCTTAAAGCGCAGTCCGAACCAGTCAAGCG
>CAYWST010000181.1:0-10914 GCA_964461075.1 uncultured Solibacteraceae bacterium
ATCTCGAAGAGGGCAAGCCCGAATGCCCAGCTGTCAGTCCGCTGATCGACATGGGCTCCGCGCGCCTGCTCCGGGCTCATGTAGGCGGCCGTGCCCATGATGATGCCGGTGCGGGAGACGGCGGCGGTGATGGTGGGCGTGTTACTGGGATCGGCGCTGGCCTCGTCTGCGACCGCCTTGGCGAGGCCGAAGTCGAGCACCTTGACGAGACCCGAAGGAGCGAGCTTGATGTTGGCCGGCTTAAGGTCGCGATGGACGATGCCCTTGTCATGAGCGGCTTCAAGAGCCTCGGTGACCTGCGCGGCGATTTCCAGGGTCTCCTCGAGTGACAGAGGCTGCGCCCGTAGCCGGTCGGCGAGCGTAGGCCCCTCGATCATCTCCATCACCAACGCGCCCTGCTCGACTCCGTAGACGGCGGCAATGTTGGGGTGGTTCAGAGAGGCCAGCAGACGCGCTTCGCGCTCGAATCGGGCGAGCCGCTCGGGGTCGTTCGCCACCGTGGTCGGAAGCATCTTGAGAGCGACGTCGCGGCCGAGGTTCGTGTCCGTCGCCCGGTAGACGACGCCCATGCCGCCTTCACCGACTTTCGAAATGACCCGATATGGACCCAGTGTCGAGCCGATCATGGAGGGTTAGCCAAATGTACCCATGAATGGACCGGGTACGCGTCACGAATTGAAGGCTCTCGCGGCGTGGGCGAGGCTGAGCCGGATGGAATCGCGCAGAGGGCGGGTGGGGGTGAAGTCGCGCTCGAAGGCGAGTTCGACGCTCATGCGGCGGAGGGGGGCCTTGGCGGTGGCGAGAGCGCGGGCGATGGCGGAGTAGTCCATGGCGCCGGTGGCGAGGTCCTCGGTCCAACGGCCGGCGGCGTCCTGGTTGCGGAGGTGCGCATAGACGATTTGCGCGCCGCGGCGGCGGATGAAGTCCACCGGGTCGACTCCGCCGCGAAGAAGCCAGTTGAAGTCGGGGCCCAGTTTGGCGTCGGGCAGGCGGGCGAGCGTGCCCGAGAGATCGTGCTCGCCGTCGCGGACTTCGTAGGTGTGGTTGTGGAGGTTGGGTTCGACGCCGTGATCGCGGGCCATGCGGAAGATCTCACGGAGGCAGGCGGCCTGCGTGTCGAGTTCGGCCTCAGTCTTGCGGCGTTTGGCGTCGCCGACGCTGAGGCCCAGCACCTTGGCGTCCACCGAGCCAAGCGCTTTGGTCAGGCGGGCGGCGTCCCGCAGGATCTGCTCCTTGACGGAGGCGTCGAACATGTTGGCGGAGAAGGAGGAGCCCCAGCAGGGGATGGAGTGCTTCTTCGCCGCCTCGCGCACGCGGGCCGGACCATCGTCATGTTCGATGAAGATTCTGTGCATCAGTTCCACGCCGCTCGCGCCGGCGGCGGCGCAATCGGCGAAGATCTCGTCGATCGCCGGATATGGGTCGTACTGCGGGAGCTTCGAGGCCCAGACCCAGCAGTGAATACCGAACTCGTAGCGCGCCGTTGAGGCGGCCAAGGAGGCCAACAGCGAGCGCCGGGAGATCATGATTAGTGGCCTTCCGCTTCGAGGAATCGCTCGGCCTCGATCGCCGCCTTGCAGCCCGCGCCCGAGGCGGTAATCGCCTGGCGATATGTTCGGTCTTCGACGTCGCCTGCGTGGAAGACGCCTGGAATGTTGGTGCGCGCGCCGCCGTGTCCGATGATGTAGCCATCTTCGTCGAGGTCCAATTGGCCAACGAACGGCTTCGTGTTGGGAATGTGGCCGATGGCGAGGAAGAAGCCGTCGACGTCCTGCGTCCAGGTTTCGCCGGTCTTGACGTTGCGAAGCTTGGCGGCGGTGACGTAGCCCTTTTCGACGTCGAGAACGTCTTCAACGACGGTGTTGGTGAGCCACTTGATCTTGGGGTTGGCGCGGCAGCGGTCGAGCATGATCTTCGACGCGCGGAACTCCTCGCGGCGATGGACCAGGGTGACCTCCTCGCCGAAGCGAGTGAGAAAGTTGGCCTCCTCCATCGCGGAATCGCCCCCGCCGATCACCATGATCTTCTTGCCCTTGTAGAAGAAGCCGTCACAGGTGGCGCACGAACTGACGCCGTGGCCGATGAGCTTCTGCTCGTTTGGCAGATTGAGCCAGCGTGCGCTGGCCCCGGAGGCGACGATGACCGTGAGGCTCTCGTGCCACTCGTCTTCTACCTTGATCCTGAAGGGCCGCTTGGAGAGGTCCGCTTCCTCCACTTTGCCGGAGATGTATTCAGCGCCGAAGCGGATGGCCTGCTGCTTCATATTCTCGACCAGTTGGGGGCCCTGGATGCCTTCGGGGAATCCGGGGAAGTTCTCGACCTCGGTGGTGATGGAAAGCTGCCCGCCGGGTTCATGGCCGATGACGACCAGCGGCTTCAAGCCGGCGCGAGCCGTGTAGATGGCGGCCGTATTTCCGGCGCAGCCGCTGCCGATGATGATGACGTTGCGGGTGGACATGAGATGAAGGCCCAAATCACCATGCTAGTCGGGTTCGGTGACCATGTGGTAACGGCCGGGAGCCGGCTTGGTCAGACGTTGCGTGGTTCCTGACGGCCAGCGGATCTCCGCTTCGCTGACCTGATTCTCGGGGCCGAGCCCGAAGTGGACGCGCCGGTCGGAGGAGGATATGAAGCCGACGCTCGCGGTGACGTGGTTGTAGAGCTTGCGGCCGGAGGCGGTGGTGACTGTCACCTCCGCGCCGATGGCGTCGCGGTTCGACTTCCGGCCGGTGAGAAAGAACCCGATCCAGTGCCGCCCCGGAGCGCCGGAGTTCAGCAGGATGCGCGGCTTCTCGTTGAGGCCGGTGACGATGATGTCGAGCCAGCCGTCGTTGTTGAGATCGCCAAAGGCGGAGCCGCGGTGATATCCGAGCGCGAGAAAATCCGGGCCGAGAGTGGAAGAGATGTCGGCGAATCGCTTGCCCTCCATGTTGCGCAGCAGCGTATCGTGCTGCCGGGTGTTCTCTCCCACGTCGTCGACGTGGCCGTTGGCGGAGTAGATGTCCTTCCATCCGTCGTTGTCGTAGTCGATGAATCCGCAACTCCAGCCCGAGTAGGCGCGGCTGCCGGACTCGATCCCCGCGGCGGGCGAGACGTAGGTGAAGCCTTTGCCCTCGCCGTTGCGGAACAGGCCGTGGATCTGGTTCATCAGGTTGTTGTAGAAGATGTCGGGCCAGCCGTCGTTGTCGTAGTCCTTGACGTCGCTGCCCATGGCCGAGACGGTGGCGCCGCTGTCGTTGTAGGCCACGCCGAGCAGAATGCCCGCCTCGCGGAATGTGCCGTCCGCCTGATTCAGATAGAGAAAGTTGCGCTCTGTGTCGTTGGCGACGAAGATGTCGATCCAGCCGTCGCGGTTGAAATCGGCGAGGCCGACGCCCATGCCTTTGCCGAGGGCTTTGGCGAAGCCAGCGGCCTCGGTGCGGTCCTCGAACTTGCCGCCGCCGAGATTGCGGTAGAGACGATGGGGCACCGGCGGATAGATTCTCGGATTGCAGTAGATCTCTACGCCGAGCGACTTACAGACCTTGTCGCTTTCGGGCGTCCAGAAGGTGTAATTGGAGAGGATGAGATCGAGGCGGCCGTCGCGGTCGTAGTCGGCCCAGGCGGCCTGGACGCTGAGCGTCTCGGGAGGCTTCGCGTCGAGGCCGGAGCCGCGGATAACGTCGGAGAACGTGCCGTCGCCGTTGTTGCGATAGAGCGCGTTCATGCCCACGTTGGCGATGAAGAGATCGGTGAAGCCGTCGTTATCGTAATCGCCCGCGGCCACGCCGAAGCTGAAGTCGAGGTGCGAGCCGTTGAGTCCAGCGCGGGCGGTGACATCGTCGAACTTGCCGTTGCCGAGATTCTTCAGCAGCAGGTGGTGGTAGGCGGGACCGGTCTTTTTGAGCGACGGGAGGTGAGCGCCGTTGGTGAAGTAGATGTCGAGCAGGCCGTCGTTGTCGTAATCCAGCAGAGCGATACCGCCGCACATCGGTTGGGGGAAATACTTCCTGCCGGTGTAGCTGTTGTTGCTCTTGTAGACCAGCTTGAGCGTTTTGGCGGCGTCGCGGAACTGGATGGTCTGCGTGGCGGCGATGAGATGGGCCAGCAGGAGGACGAGCAGAGTTCTCATCGGTTCTGCTCGACCCACTCCTGGTGTTTCCGCGCGCTCTCCTCGTCGCCGAGCTGGAAGTAAGCGCGCGCGAGCAGCACGTGAGCGGCGCGCTGCTTCTCGCGATCCATCCATCGCAGCTTGAGGCTGTACTCCGCCAGTTCGACGGCCTCCTTGCGCTTGCCCTCGCGGGCGAGCATCTTGGCGCGCTCGAGGTAAGCGGGACCGAAGGCGGGGACCTTGTCGATGAGCAACTGGATGAGGGGCGAGGCGTCGGCGTCGCGGGCGCGCTTCAGGAGGAAGTCGACGTATTGAAATGCGGCTAGCGGATCCTTGAGGCCGAGGCGTTTGTTGGCCTCGAGCGCGGCGATGAAGGCGGCTTCAGCGGCCTCGGGCTGGCTGAGCCTCTCGGCGGCGATGCCGATGAGCGTCTGAAGCTGGAGGGCGGCGTCGTCGTTACGAGGCGCGAGGGCGAGCGCGGCGCGCGCCTCGGCGACGCAGAGCCGGTCTTCATTGTGAAGGCAGGCCCAGCGGGCGAGATAGTAGTGCGCTTCGGGGTCGCCGGGCGCGAGCTTGACGGCCTTTTCGAGGGGCGTGCGGGCCTGGGCGCTGCGGGTGCGGTCGTCGAGGAGAGCCCTGCCCTGCGCCTTCAGGCGTTCAGCTTCGTCGCGCGCGGCGGGTGGCTGAGCGAGAAGCAGGAGGAGGACGAGCGCGGTCATGGCTCAGTCACCTTGATCACCTGGTCTGCTGCTACGTTTTCGAGGATCTGACGATGGCCGCCGGGCCAGCGGATCTCGATGCGATCCGCCCTCGCGGCGGCGCCGAGGCCGAAGTGAGCCCGGCGGTCGCTGGAGGAGTTGTAGCCGACGCAGGTGGTGACGTGGTTGTGGATGGTGCGACCTCCCGCCGTGACGGCAATGGCGGCGCCGATGCCGTCGCGGTTGGAGCGGGTTCCGCGAAGCTCGATCAGGAGCCAGTGGCCGGGCTTGGGCGTGGTGTTGATGAGCAGCTTGGCCGGCTGATTGAGTGCGTTGACCACGATGTCGACGCGGCCGTCGTTGTTGAAATCGCCGAAAGCCGCGCCTCGATGAACCCGGGGCGCGAGGAATCCGGAGCCGGCGGCGGCGGAAATGTCGGTGAAGCGGGCGCCGTCGTTGCGGAAGAGGCTGGGCGGCAGGGCGTCGGGGAGGTTCTCCACCTGGCGGGCGTTGTCGAGGATGGAGGCGTTGGCCGTGAATAGATCCTTGAAGCCGTCATTATCGAAATCGAAGAGGCCGACGCCCCAGGCGGTGAGGCGCGCGCTCAAGGCGGAGAGGCCGCTGCGGGCGGTGAAGTCAGCAAACTCCGCGCCCTGGTTGCGGAAGAAGGGGAATGTATCGCCGATCATGCCGGTCTGGACGAGGTCGGGCCGGCCGTCGTTGTCGGCGTCGCGGAAGTCTGCGCCCATGCCGGCGATGGTCTTGCCGTGCTCGTTGAAGGCGACGCCGGCGATGACGGCGGTTTCGGCGAAGGTTCCGTCGCCGCGGTTACGGAACAGGAAGTTCCGCATGGAGTCGTTGGAGACGAAGACGTCCACGCGCCCGTCGAGGTCGTAGTCGGCGAAGGCAAGCCCCATTCCTTTACCGGCATGGCGGCCGATGCCGCTTGGGCCGCTGACATCGGTGAACGTGCCGTCGCCGTTGTTGCGGTAGAGGATATTCGGCAGTGGCGCGTAGTTGTCTGGGTGGCAGTAGGCGCGAACCTGGTATGAGTAGCAGGGCTTTTCGGTGGCGGCGTCCCAGTCGAGGTATTGAAGTACGAAGAGGTCGAGGTCGCCGTCGTTGTCGTAGTCGAACCAGCCGGCGCCGATCGCGAAGCGTTTCTTCCCGGTTGGGTCGACGCCCGCGACTCCCGCCTTTTCGGTCACGTCGGTGAATGCGCCGCGGCCGTCGTTGCGAAACAGGTGATTGCGGTTGACGCCGGCGACGTAGAGATCGGCATCACCGTCGTTATCGAAGTCGCCTGCCGCCGCTCCCATCCCATAGCCCGCGCCTTCGAGCCCCGAGCCGGCCGTGACATCGGCGAAGGTTCCTCCGCCCTTGTTCCTGAAGAGGCGGTTGTGAAAGGAGAAGGCGATCTTCTCCAACGACGGGATGGCGGCGCCGTTGACGAAGTAGATATCGAGGAGGCCGTCGTTGTCGAAGTCGAGCACAGCCAGGCCGCCGAGCATGGTTTCGATCTGATGGCGCGCGCCCGCGGCTGCATTGCGCAGGTGAAAAGCGATTCCCGCCTGCCGCGCGCGGTCTTCAAACCGGATGGACGGAGACGGCGCGGCGACGGATATCGCCGCGAGCAGGGCCGCCGGAATGGGTCTCAACTACGGTTGAGTATATCGGATGGATTCGAGTTTTGAGGCGTCGACGACGCGGTGCGCGACGATTTCGGTCGAGACGGAAGAGACGTCGACGGCGACGAGTTTGAGGATAGCTTCGAAGTAGGGAAACGGCCGGCCCGGCGCGGTCCCGAGCGCCTTGGCCAGTTCGCCGAGCTTGGCGGAGTTGGTGAGGAAGTCCCCAGCAGCCGCGGAGCCTTGCATGCTCGTGCCGGCGACGATGACGATGTGGCCGGAGCGGTCGAGGTTCGGCAGGAACGCGATGGCGGCATAGCTTTCCGTGGCGGCGCGGCCGAGCCGCGCGGCGGTGAACTCCGCAGGCTCTCCCGGGCGAGGCCGTTTGTTGACCAGGCTCGCCCGGTCGTTTTCGGGATCGTAGCGAAACTCGAAGTTCCTCCACGAGCTGAACAGGCTGGCCCAGGGGTTGGCGCGCTCACTGCCGAGAAACACGATGTTGTTGGCCCGCATGTCCTGGGCGCGCAATTCGCGGGCGAAGCGGATGTTCACATTCGCGCCAGGCGGGGCAAGCCGGCTGATGAGGGCGTAGAGAGTCGCGTCGGCCAGGCTTGTATGCGCGCGGGAGGCGATGACGGACTGGTAGCGCTCCGTCTCGGTTGCGTTTCTGCCCCGCAAAGACAAGAAGAACGATCCGTTGATGTAGTGTTCAAAAGAGACGTTCTCGCGGCGGAGGTCCTGAAGCAGCGCGAAACTGGAGTCGGCGGCGGCGATCAGGGTGGGCCGGTCGACGGTGAGGACGCGCTCCCAAAACAGGCGCACGATCTCGGGAGTCCGGCTGCGGGAGTCCGCCTGCCGGACTTGCAGCCCGAGCCATCCGCAGAGGCAGGCGAGGGTGGCGCAGGCAGCCTTCCAAACCCACGAGGATTGCGCTTGAGCGGGGCGTGGCGGAGCCGATGCTGCCGGCTCCGCGGCCGGTTGGTTCGGGCTGCACGCCGGTCTGGGGATGAAGGAAGGGACATAGGAGCCGCGAGGGATTTCGATCAGAACGGATTCGGCGGCGCCCTCGTGAGAGAAATAGAGTTCAAGGCGCTTGCGGAGTTCTCTCGCCTCGACGCGGACGATGTTGTCCTCAGCGGGGTTGAATTCCGGACCCCGGTTAAAAACCTTCTGGCCGATGTGGATCTCCGAGATCTCATCCAGACGGTGCGCGGCCGTTTGTTCACACACATAACGAAGAAACGCCTGGAGCCGCTTCGACCGTTGGAAATGAGGGCTGGAGATAATGCGGCCTAACAGTGCCGACAAGTCGCCCGCGCTGATTCTAAACGGATTCGAGTTTGTGGTTTGCGGAGAAGACACCTGGGCTCACAGTTAACTTACTGTAAATTCCCCTACTGGACAAGGGTGTGCAGCACCAATAATGGGGCCGATTAGTCTGTTTCCGCTAGGTGAGGAGGCGTTATCCCTCCGACCTGCGCGGGAGAGGAGATCCTTCTTTCCATGCCGAGTCCGCAAAAGAAGTATTTACGATTCCTGCTGCTGCCCGCTTTGCTCTGTTCGGCGGCGGCCATGTCATGGGCGCAAGGTGGCTTCGGCGCGATCCGCGGGACGGTCATCGACTCATCCGGGGCTGGCATTCCGGGAGCGAAAGTGGTGGCGGTCCAGGTGGAGACCAACACCCGGACGGAGGCGGTCTCCGATACCACGGGCGGCTATCAGGCCCTGCAATTGCGCCCCGGCAATTATGAACTGACGGTGGAAGCCAACGGCTTCAAGAAACTCTCCCGCACCGGAATTCTGGTGCAGGTTGCCGACAACCTGACGATTAATCTCGCGCTCGAGGTGGGCGGGTTGACTGAATCGGTGACAGTCACCGGAGAGGCGCCGCTGATCCGGACGACGGACGCCCAGACCGGCGAAGTCATCAATAATACTGTCATCTCGAACATCCCGCAGTTACAACGCGATCCTTTAAGGCTGCTCGTGCTTTCGGGGAACGTGCAAGGCGGCGGTTCACGAGCGGAACCAGGCAGCGACACGCGCATCAACGGCGGACGAACGGTCGGCGTGGAGTATAAAGTGGACGGCATCACAGCCGGGACCGGGCTCGGCCACAAGGTGGTCGACACGACGCCGACGATGGAGACGGTAGCCGAATTCAAGGTGATCACCAATGGGATTTCAGCCGAGTACGGGCGGCTCTCGGGTGGAGCGGTGGAGGTGGTAACCAAGAGCGGGACCAACGCCTATCACGGACAGCTCTTCGAGTACTTCCAGAACGACCACCTGAACGCCAACTCCTGGCAGCAGAATGCGCTAGGCGGGGCGAAGCCGAAGTTCAGCCAGAACATCTTTGGAGGCGTGATTGGCGGACCGGTGCGCATTCCCAAGGTGTATAACGGCACGAACAAGACGTTCTTCTTCTTCAACTATGAAGGGATGCGCCGCAAGCAGGCGGGCACGCTGCAGACCGCCTCGGTACCGACGGAGAAGGAGCGGCAGGGCGACTTCAGCGACACCGTCTACAACGGCATCCGGCCGACGCTCTATGACCAATGGGGCCCGGTGCGTTTTGACGCGGCCGCCAATCAATATATCCGCCAGAACCTGCTTGGAGACGGCAAACGGATTCCTCAGAGCCTGCTCTCACCGGTCAGCCTGGAACTACTGAAGTTCGTACCGCTTCCGAACCGCGAACCGGCCTCCGGCTCGAGCTCGCAAGGAAATTACATCGCCCCGCGCGACGACCGCGCCGAGCGCGACATGTTTGGCACGAGGATCGATCACAACTTCACCGACCAGCAGCGCTTCTTCGGGCGGTTCACGCTGCGCAACGCCGAGAGCGGCCAGACACGCTGGCGCGGACCGGCGTCGAGAGCGAGCCAGAGCAGGGCGAAGGAGTCCTTGAGCGTCACATTGAACCACAACTGGATGATGAGCCCGACGGTGATCGTCGACATTCGGGGCGGCATGACACACTGGCCGAACTCCTCGGGCGGCCTGCTGGATCCGGCGTTTTCGAGCGCCAGCGTGCCGTTCGATCCCATCACGCGTTCGCTGATGGGGGACAAGAACGTTCCTCTCACGCGCATCTCGGGCAATCCTACGACGACAATCGCTGAGAACGCGACGGCAAACGTGAACAACTACACGACCTACGACACCGGGGTGACGGTCACCAAGATCATGGGCAAGCACACCCTGAAGACCGGCTTCCAGATGTACAAGTTCTATGACAACTTCAGCGCGGCGGGCAGCGGAACGTTCAGCTTCCATGCCGGGCCGGTCCACCAGATCGCGGGCGTCGATTTCGGGTTCGGGTCGGATATTTCGATCGCCTACGGGACGGCCGCCTACATGATCGGGACCAACAACCAGGCGGATCTTTCCGGCGGCACGACGCGGGCGAACAACTTCAACTACTATGCGGGTTTCATTCAGGACGACTTTCGTGTCAGCCAGAGGTTGACGCTGAATCTGGGCTTGCGCTGGGACATGGAGTCGCCGATCACCGAACGGTTCGACAAGCTGTACTTCTGGGATCCCGACGCGCCGCCGCCGTTCAAAATCAATCCTGGCTATAACTGGAACGCCGAGGTGCGCGCGGCCGGGCTCGACCCGGCTGCGATCAAGACGCCGGCATGGGTGACCAGCGGGTTCCCGAACGGGGCGCTGCGGATCGCCAACACGCCGGAGTTTCCGTCGCGGAAGGGGACTTCCTACATCAAGAACCAGTTCGCGCCGAGGATCGGCGCGGCCTACCAGCTTAACGCCAAGACCGTGATGCGCGGCTCGTTCGCGCTGATGTATATGCCGACGACAGGCGCCGAGGTGGCTTACTCCGGCAGCGGACTCCCGCTTGCCGATACCGCCAGCGCCGGTTGGCATGCCAGCACGGACAACATGATCACGCTGTACTCAAACTGGAAGTCGCCATTCCTGCCGGGCCAGTATGTGCAGTATCAGCGCACCAACGCCGCAGCCAACTTCGGCGCGACGGGCCCGACGAGTCCCGCGGGCTTCAGCCGCAAGGTCAGAATGCCGGAAGAGTACACGATGAGCTTCGGAATTCAGCGCGAACTGAAGGGCAACATGATGGTGGAAGCCACCTACAACGCCAATCTCGGGCGCGGCCTGATGGGCCCCGACATGGTCGGGCGGTTCCCGCGCGAGCTTTTCGTCGGAGGCCCGCAGGGCGAAAACGTTCGCACCTATACCAAGCAGGTCAACTCTCCGATGGCGGGACAGACGCAAAACAACAGCGTGGTAGGGCCGAAGCAGAATCTGGCGATCCTCGAGATGGCGTATCCATATTTCGGCGCCATCGCGGTTCAGGGCGTCAACCTTGGCCGTTCGAACTTCAACGCGCTGAATCTTAGAATTGAGAAACGGATGTCGTCCGGCCTCTACCTGCTGGGCAACTACACGTTCAGCAAACTACTCGACGATGTCGGCGGCCCGAACGTCAATCTGGGCGCGAACAACAACGTTCTCG
>CAYWST010000182.1:0-10866 GCA_964461075.1 uncultured Solibacteraceae bacterium
CCCCGTCAGGAACACGCCCAGCCAGCCCAGCAGCGCGCTGAAGAACGGGAACGCCACGCCCGTCGCCGCGAACGCCAGCCCGAGCGTCCCCGTCGCGCCCGAGTAGTTCATCAGAAACGCGAGCCCCAGCACCGACGCCACCGTCAGCGTCGGCTTCAGTAGTTGCTCGCACGTGGTGAGATAGACCTTCCATGCCACCGAAGGCTTCACGCGCAGAATCAGCAGCGATAACAGCACCGAAATCAAACACGCCGTCCCGGAAGCTGACAGCCAGTTGAAGGTAAACCGCGCCGCATAGGGCTTCGCCGCCGCCACCACCGGCGGCGCCTGCTCCACCGCATTGTGCAGCGCCGGCCAGTCGAACACGATCGTGCGCAGGTTCAGCCAGGCCTTGAAGTCCGCCTTGCCCCACAGCAGCACGCACGCCACCAGCAGCCCGTATGGCAGCCACGCCATCGCCACCTCCTTGGCCGAGTGCTTCGGCGGCAAATGCGCCTCATGCGCCGCGCCGTCGAACTTGAAATGGTCCTTCGGCTTCCAGAACCAAGCCATCAGGAGCGAGACGCCGATCGCCGCCAGCGACCCGAGAATGTCGGTCAGCTCCGGCCCCAGGTAGTTCGACGCGTAAAACTGCGCGCCCGCGAACGCCGCCCCCACCGCCACCGCCGCGCCCAACACGCCGCGCAGCGCGCTCCACCCTCCCATCACCAGGATCAGGTAGCTCGGCACGATCACCGAAATCGGCGCGCAGATCCTGCCCACTGCCGCGCTCAACTGTCCCAATGGCAACCCCGTGATCCCCGCCAGCGTCAAAACCGGCGTCCCAATCGAGCCGAACGCCACCGGCGCCGTGTTCGCCAGCAGACAGATCGCCGCCGAATAGAAGGGAGAAAAACCGAGTCCCGTCAGCATCGCCGCCGCCACCGCCACCGGCGCTCCGAATCCGGCAGCGCCCTCCACGAACGCCCCGAATGCGAACGCGATCAGCAGCGCCTGCAGCCGCCGGTCTTCCGTGATCCCGCCGATCGAATCCTTCACCACCTCGAACCGCCCCGTCTCCACGCTCAACCGGTACAGATAGATCGCCCAGAACAGAATCCAGCAGATCGGAAACAACCCGAACGCCGCGCCATACAGCGACGCGCTCACCACCAGCCCCGCCGGCATCTTGTAGACGAACAGCGCCGGGGCCGCCGCCGCCGCCAGCCCGCACAGCGCCGCTATCCACGCCGGCTTCTTCTTCACCCCCAGCAGATAAAGCAGCACAAACAGCGGGAGCGCCGCCGCCAGCGCAGACAATCCCAGGCTCCCGCCCAGCGGTGTGTAATCTTGTCTCCACATGTCCGCCTTATTCTATGGGAACCTGCGCCGTCCGTGTTGAGGCCGGCCTGCTCGCAGGTCTGCGCTGTTCGATCCCGCGAATTGTCGCCGCAACATCTTCGCCAACCGTTAGGATTTCCTGGGCCACCTGGGGCTTCGCTCCCTGGTAGATCTGCAACCCGGCGATGAAGGGTTCAGACAACAACCTATTCCGGGAAGCCTTGAGCGTCTCTTCCGCCAAAGGCGCGAAACCCTTGGATGCCGCATTGAGGAGCATAGCGAGCGCGAAGGCGCTAGCTCCACTCGCATAGCCATCGTGCTCGATGAGATCGCAGGCCACGCGGATGACATCGGACCATTTGCCGCCGTCACGCAGGACTCCAAGTAAGATTGCCCAGGTTTCCATGTCGCCTCCGCTGAAGATCGAGCCGCGCGCCCATTCCTCTAAATGCTCCAGGCTTTCTCCGAGGCTGCGGCACAGATCGATACGCGCGTTTGCGCGTTCCCAGGGGTCTGTGATCTCGGCGCCCGCTCCATAGACCCGTAGGCTTCTGGCGAAATCGGTCCATCGGCTTCCAGCGTTCTGGGCGAGGTTTGCTGCCGTCCTGAAGGCTTCGTCGGACTCCCGGCGCCGATCCAATCTCGCAAGCGCCTCCCCGAGACAGGCCCACGCCAGGACCGAAGTTCGCTCGTGCTCCAACGCGCGCTTCAGCGCCTCCTCCGCTTCGACAAGCCGTCCCTGGTTGAAGTACAGGATCCCCCAGTTGGCCTGCACGATGGCTGACGCCGCACCGAGCAGCCGCTCGAGCTCAATAGCCGCGTCCTCCCTGTTGCTGCACGCCTCGCCAAGGATCATCATGGCCTTGCGTCTGAGCGCCTTTGGCACATGCGGCATCATCTGAAAGAGCGCCGCAAGATGGTCTGCGCTCTTACCTTCCGGCAAAGCTCTCGCTTCTCGCGCCACCCCCGCCGTCAACCCCGCCAACTCTTCCCTGTCGTAAAATATCACCATAAATCTCACCGCCGCCCTCACTCGGTCCGACGGTTCCCCCCTCCGGCGCATCAGGTAATAAATGTTGTAGAGCCTTTCAGCGGCCTGATACAGCTTCCGCCTTGGCTTGTCCTCAAACAACTCCACCGCGCCTCGCGACACAAGCCGGTTCAGGAGCGCGCTTGTTTCGTTCACGCTGAGCCGCGCCGTTTTCGCAAGGTCCGCCGCCGGGGCCGGGTCCCACTTTTCGAGCAGCGCGACAAACACCTTTCGTTCTTTTGGTGCCAATCGGTCGAGGTGTCCCTTGAAGTACTCAGTGTGGTCGTCGATAAGATGAACAAGCTGCTCAAACAATTCGCAAAACGGCCGCTTCGCCCCAAAGCCCGCCATCATCGAAAGCAGCCGCGGATTGCCGCCCGTCAGAATCTGGATTGCTCGAATCTGTCGGGATGTGAGCCTCTGCTTCGACACAGCTTCCCACAGCACGGAACTCTCCTGGTTGTCGAGCGGCTTCATCTGGAGAATCGCGAAGAATTCGTACCATGCCCGCCCGGCGTCCGTGATCGCCCCGAACCGGCTTGGCGCGGTCGCCAGCAGCATGATCCTCGGCTCGCTGCCCAGCGTGTGCCGCAGTTCCCATTCCGCCGCCCTCGAAATCTGTTCGCAGATCATGTCCAGGTTCTCCACCACCAGCAGAAGGCGTTTACCGCTCCGATCCGCGAAGTCGAGCAATTGCGCAAGGGCGCGTTCACGCAACGTGGCGTCCTTTGTCTCCTCCCGCAGCTCGTCGATCGACGCTCGGAGCCCCTCCCCTTCCTTTTCTTCGGACAAGTGGTTCAGCGCCTCCAACCAGAACTCGCCCGCCGTCAGAACCTGGTAACTCTCTTCGCCGAAGACGATCGGGAACCACTTCTCCCCATAGGCCGGATTGGACTTCACTTCCGCGGCCACTCGCCTCACCAGCGTCGTCTTTCCGATTCCGCGCGGCCCCACGATCAGGAGATGCCGGTTCGACAACGATCCCGCCGCATTCTCCCGAAGCGCTTCCAGCACCAGTTCCAGGCAGTTCTGCCTGACGGCGAAGGACCGCACCAGTTCCTCGTCGCCGAAAATGCCGGGATTGTACTTGACGGCGGCTGTCGCCATGCTACTTCTTCCTTTGAGCAAGCGGAATGTACGCAAATTCGAATCGCGCTTTCCACCAGTCCTTCAGCAGCGCCGATTCAAACGAATAGCTCTTGTTTCGCCTCCTCAAATACCCGTCGTGCTCAAGGATTTCCAGGACCTCCCGAAGCGGTTCCGCCCATTCCTCTCCAAATTGCAGCCTCGCCATCTCGCACGCCGCCTCCTCGCGCAACGAGCCCGTCACGGCGGCCTCCGTCAACAAGTCCAACGCGAGCGCGTCGAGTTCCGGACCCAGCGCCATATGAAGCCGTTCTTCCATATGGCTCAACTCAACATGGCCGCGGATCCCCAGCATCGAACGCTCATACACCCGCTCTACCATCTCAACGGATACTTCCTCCACGCCCGACATGCGAGCCTCCTGGTAGACGAAGTCGAAGTAGACCTGCACGTGATGAGGAACGTAGACTCCCAAGTGGTCCAGCATCGCGCCAATCGCTTCATCCCCCAGCTTCAGCGAATACCCTCTCGCCAGGGCTGCCAGGCACCCCGCCGCCGCTTCCCGCGACCATGCCCCCAGGGGAAACGGAGTGAATGTGTTCAACGTCGCGCTGAGGCCGGCCAGCCGGACCAACGGTTCCATTCCGATCGACCCCGTCACGACAAGCCGGATCTTGCCCTGGTGGCGGATGCCCGCGGCCCGCAGCCAGGAGAGGAAACCGTCGACTTCCCGCCGCCGCTCGTCGGTCATCGTGTAGTCAGGACCGCGAAGCATCCGGTTCACGAGAATCGCCACTTCGTCGAGAAACAGGACAACTGGCTTCTCTTGCCCGGCCAGGATCTCCAGGATCTGGTCGCCCTTCGAGCGCCAGTTGTCTGCGGTCAAACCGCCCCGCAGAACTACACTCAGGTCCTTGATTTTCACAACCTCAACGGCTTCCTTGAGTACGTTCTGGAAAACGGCCGCCACGCGCTCCCACACCGGTTTGAATTCGCTTGCTGACAGGCTCAGCTCGACCACCGCGTCCGCCGGGGATTCTGCCTTTTGAAGATCGACATACAAGCAGATCCATCTTGGAGACAGCCGCCGCGCGGACTCGTTGAGGAGACTGGTCTTGCCGATCCTCCGCGGGGCTGTCAATAGAAGGTGGGCGCCTTCCTCGAGCCGCTCGATGAACAGCGCTAACTCCTTTTCCCGATCCCAGAACTGCTCACCCTCGACCCAATTGCCAGTCGCTCGCTTGAGAGTTCGTCCCTTCATGCCAACAGATTATATGCCAACAAACTTGTTGTCAACAAAATTGTTGGCAATCACATCCCTGCCGCGTCGAAACCAGCACCGTCCGCGCCGACGCCGGCGCCGTCCACCGCTCCGCCGCCCCGAATCCCGCCTCCTCCAGCATCGAATCGTACTCCCCCAGTGTGTACGCCTCCCCCTCCGCCGTCGTCGCCAGCATCATCACCGCAAACCACCCCGGCGCTGACGGCCTCACCCTCGTCTCCCCAGGAGCCAGCGCCACCACGATCAGTTTCCCGCCCTCCACCATCGAACCGCGGACCCGCTTCAAAAACTCGACCGCCACGCTCCTCGAAAAATGGTGCAGGAAATTGGCCAGGATCACGCAGTCAAAGCCGTCCCCCCACTCCACCTCGAACGCGCTCCCCTCCAGCGCCATCCATCTCGACGCCACCCCCGCACGCTCCGCGTTCTCTCTGGCCACGCTCAGCACCTCGCGCCAATCCACCGCCAGCGCCACACCCTCCGGCGAGCGCTTCAACGCTTCAATCCCGTACAGCCCGTGTCCGGCCGCAACGTCCAGAATCCGCTTCGAGCCCGCCGCCCGCTCCCCCGCCACCGCCGCCGTCGTCCGCGCCAGCGGCATCATCCCTCGCGCGTACTCCACCCACAACGGATGGTCCGGCGCCATCGTCCCCTCCAATCCCACTGCCGTCCCCCCGCGCCGCACTGCGTCCGTGAACCGCGAGAACGCAAGCTCCATAAAGCCCGACATCAGAAACCGCAGCGCGCCGCCCGCGTATCCGGCGCTCTCCCGATCCAGGTACAGCGCCGCCTCGGCGCTCAACAGGTACCTCCCGCCGTCCTTTCGCAACAGATCGAGGATTGTCAGCGCATCGAGCAGCACCCGCATCCCTTTCACTGAGCAGCCCCGCGCCGCGGCCAGCGCCTCCGCCGTGTCCAGGCCCGCCGCGATCCCCGTGCACACGTCCAGTTCCACCGCCGCCCGGATCACCGCGCTCTTGTGGAAGCCGCCCGCCGCCTCCAGGAAGTTCAGCGGGCTCGCCGGCTTCATTGCGCCGCCCGCCTCACAGGAAGCCGCCGCGCCAGATACCGCATCCACCGCTCCTGCTCCCCCGCCGCATCGAACTTCGCATGCCAGTAGTCGTGAAACTCCCGCTCGAGCTTTGCGGCCCGCGCCTCCACCTTCTGATAAGCCTCGTCCAGTTCCATGTCGATCGCCCGCAGCGGAGCCAGCCTCAATTCCATCACCGCGCAGTCCTGCCGCTTGCCCAGGATTGATTGAATCTGCCGCACGCTTTCGAGCTTCACGCCGTACGCCGGGCCGTAAAACGGCTCCCATAACTCCAGCGTGTAACGAAATCTCTTGGCCGCCAGCCGCAGCGCGTGCAGCTTCTCCGGCGTCAGCGCCTTCGCCATCGTCTTCCTCCCCGCCGAGAAGAACTCCCCGCAGACCGCCGGCAGCGCCGCCCGTGCCTCCTCCGCAGCCGCCCGCGGAACGGGCTGCAGCCTGTCCAGCGCCGGCAGCCACGCCAGCGGGACGTCCTCCGCCCGCAACAGATAAATCTGGCCGGTGAGCCTGAGCGCCGCCCTCTGCCTCTCGGCCGCCATCACGGCATAGAGCGGATGCTCTGCCTTCAGTCCCTCTTTCCGCAGAAGGTCCGCGCCCACGTCCAGATCCCGGGCCCCGCCCGCCGCGTCCAGCGCCGGCTTCAGCGCCCGCCTCATCCGCCGGCCCTCCTTCTGCGGCAGCAGGTCCCCAAACAACCGCAGCGCCTGCGACGCCCGCCGGATCGCCACCCGGAGATCGTGAATCGGCTCCTCGCCCGCCTCATCCATCACCTTTAACATCTCGTCGTGAACGCGCTTCAGCCGCTGTCCGATCGTCCTCCGCGCGTGCTCGTCCACCGCCACCGTCTCAATGCTCATACCCGCACCGCCGCCGCCACGACGCCCTTCTGATACGCCAGCATGAAGTCCTCGGCGCACCGCTCAACCGCCCAGACCTCCAGGCTCGCATCTTCCAGCGACTTCAGCGTCAGATGCAGCGCCCCGTTCCGCAGTTCGCACTCGATCGACTCGACGCGCTGATCCCGGCTCCGGTCGATCGCGTCCGCAATCCGCAGCGCCGGAGCCAGCATGAGCACCGCCCTCTGCTGCTCCGGCGGCAGCGCCATAAACTCTTCGTGCCGCGCCGATGGCATCGCCTTCCGGTGGTACCGGCACAACAGCGCGATACGAAGCTTCTCCACATCCGTGAATCCCGCCAGATCCGAGTTTGCAACGATGTATTGCGAGTGCTTGTGATGGCTCGTGTCGCTGATCATATGCCCGGCGTCCCGCAGGTACGCCGCCGCTTCCAGCAGCCGCCCCTCCTCCGGAGCCAGCCCATGCCAGGGCTCCAGCGCATGAAACAACCGCGCGCAGTGTTCGGCTACCTTGCGGGCATGCTTCAAATCCACCCCGAAACGCCGCGCAAACTGCTCCACCTGCGCCCGCTGCTCCGCGTTCAGCCTCGCCCGCTCACGTCCCACGCCGCGGTCGGAAAGATCGCGGATGATTCCATCCCTCACTCCCGCCGTCGAGTAGTGCAGGCTCGACGCGTCGTAGCGCTGCATCACATGGCGCAGCACCGTCACCCCGGGTACGATGATCTCCGCCCTCCGCGGTCCCAGCCCCGGCACTTTCAACCTCTCCTCCAGAGTCATCGTCGCAAGCTCCCTTTCGAGCCTCCGGATCTGCGCTGTGCTTGCCCGCTGCCGGTCCGCCGCCTCCCGCCGCGATCGTGCAATCCGGTTCGCCGCCGAGACCACCGCCGCCGCTGTCGCCGACGTCCCGATCACCCGCGCGAACCCCCCTTCCGGGATCCTCCGGTACACCACCGCCAGCTTCTCGTCGATGTATTCGTCCATCCTGACGAGTTCCTCTTCCAGCGGCGGATCGTGCTTCAGAAAAACCGAGTGCAATCTCACCGCGCCTAGCGGCCGCGAGAACGCCGTCCTCAACTGTCCGCCCTCCGCCTCGATGATCTCAGCGCTGCCCCCGCCGATGTCGATAATCATAATCCTCTCGCGCGGATGCGGCCACCGCGTCTCCACCCCCAGGTGAATCAGCCGCGCCTCTTCCTGCCCCGAGATGATCTCCACCGGCTGCCCGATCACGCGCCCCGTCCGCTCCAGGAACTCTTCCCGGTTCGATGCGTCGCGCACTGCCGCCGTCGCCACCGCCCGCAGCGCCAGGACCTTCAGCGGCCGGTAGAGCCCCGCTTGCCGCTCCAGCACGCCGCAAAGGAAGTCCAACGCTTCTCTGCTGATCGAGCCCGTTTCGAAGACGCTCAGCCCGAGCCTCGTCACCTGGCGGTCTTCCACCAGCACCCGCGGCGCTTGCCCCTCTGCCGCCCCCTTTTCCACCTCGGCGGCCATCATTCGAACAGAGTTGCTTCCGATGTCGATCGCTGCGTAGCGGGGCATGGGCCTTTTCGTGAGAATCTTGATTATGACCTACACCAGGGGCCTTCTGGCATTCGTCCTTTGCGCCTTCCCCGTTCTGGCGGAAACCCCCGCCGCCGCGCGTTCCGCCGTCCTCCAGGCTCTTGATCTCCAAGCCCCCGTATGGCTCGATATCAGCCGCCGGATCTGGGAACAACCCGAACTCTCATTCCACGAAACCGCCAGCGCCGCTCTCATTCGCGGCGCCCTCCTCGCCCAGGGCTTCACCATCCGCGAGAACATCGCCGCGATGCCCACCGCCTTCATCGCCGAATGGGGCCAGGGCGCGCCCGTCATCGGCATCATCGGCGAATACGACGCCCTTCCCGGCCTCTCCCAAATCGACTCCCCAGAAAGAAAGCCCCGCATCGAAGGAGCCCCCGGCCACGGCTGCGGCCACAACCTCTTCGGCGCCGCCTCCGCACTCGCCGCCGTCGCCGTCAAACACCATCTCGCCGCCGCCAAACTCCCCGGAACCATCCGCTTCTATGGCACGCCCGCCGAAGAAAGCGGAGCCGGCAAGGTCTACATGATCCGCGCCGGCGCATTCTCCGGCGCCGACGCCATTCTCGCCTGGCACCCCTGGAATACCAACCAGGCCGATGACAATCCCTGGCTCGCCAACATCGGCGTCAAGGTCCGCTACACCGGACGAGCCGCCCATGCCGCCGCCGCTCCGGACGCCGGCCGCTCCGCCCTCGACGCCGCCGAGCTCTTCGCCCACGCCGTCAATCTTCTCCGCGAACATGTGCCGCAGGAAACGCGGATGCACTACATCTATAACAAGGCAGGCTCCGCAGCCAATATCGTTCCCGACTTCGCCGAGATCTCCCTGACCGTCCGCCACCCGGACCTGTCCACGCTCGAATCCATCTGGGAGCGCGTTCGCAACGCCGCCCAGGCCGGCGCGCTCGGCACAGGCACCGAGGTCGCCATCGAAACCGTCTACAGCTACGCCAACTACATCCCCAACCCAACGCTCCGCGATCTCCTCGACGCCAACCTCAAACGCGTCGGCGGCGTCTCCTACTCCGCCGAAGAGCGCCGGTTCGCCGAATCCATTCGCGCCACCCTCGGCTCCTCCAGGCTTCCGCCTCTCGAAGACGCCGCCCGCGTCTTCCCCCCAAAGCTCGACCTCCTCTCCGCCTCCACCGATGTCGGCGACGTCAGTTGGAACCTCCCCACCGGCCATCTGCTCGCCGCCACCTTCCCGCCCGGCGTCCCCCTTCACACCTGGCAGTCCACCGCCATCGCGGGCGCTTCCATCGGCCGCAAAGGCCTGCTCGTCGCCGCAAAAACCCTCGCCCTCACCGCCGCCGATCTCTTCCACACGCCCGCTCTCGCAGCCAGGGCCAGGACCGACTTCGAAAAAGCCCTCCAGGGCCGCTCCTATCGGTCCCTACTCCCCGCCTCGGCCGCGCCGCCAATCAACGCCAGCCGCTGACTGCGGCTCCTGTGAGCTTCGGATGTGATCCGCCATCGCTTGCGTGAACGCCTGCACGTAGGGCCGCCACTGGTTCGTCAGGTTCTCCCGTGTCATCGCGTCATACTCGATCACCGGCCGCACGCCGATGTTCTCCACATAGGGCGCCTCCGGCAGGTCCGGCGTCTTCACCGTTTCCTTCCGGATCATCAGCGTCGCCGTATACCGCGTCCCGAACTCGCTGTACGGCAGCGCTCTCGCCGCCTCCAGCACGCTCCCGCCCAGCCCGTTCGTCCTGAATCCGAAGATCAATCCCCGCCTGGCGTCCTGAATCGTCGCCGGAAAGGCGTCCGCCCCAGACGACGAAAACTCGTCCACCAGCACCATCAGGGGCTTTCGATAGGCCAGCGCCTCGCCGGCCGCGTTCCTAACCGGCTCAAGCTCCAGCCACGCGTTGGTCAACGACACCGGCGGCGTCTTGCCCCGATTCTCCCGGTAGGCTTCCTGCACTCGCTTCAGCCGCTCCTCGTAGCCTTCCACCACCCAGTCCGGCTGATTCTGCGCCTTCGCCAACTGGGCCGACTGAGCGAATAGACTCACGAACTGCAGCGTCGCCCTTACCTCGAACCCCATCGGCCTGAACGTCTCGGGGATCAGCCGCCGGCATAGTTCCTCCACATAATTCACCAGGCCGCCGGGGTTCCTCGTCGTGTCGATGATCAAACCGTCGGTGTTCTCCTGCATCCAGGCGATCTCCCGGTCGAAATTCGTCAGCGCCGCGGCCGTTGATCCCGAGGGGGAGTAACTCGGAATCCGGATCAGCCCGATTCGTAAACCATCCGCCTGGTATCTGCCGCTGTAAAAGTTGTCGCTCGAAAACCTTCCTAATCTCTGCTCGAATCCCTCCGGCAGCGCATACCACGGCGACTGCGCGCCCACCCCGAGCGCCGCGCGATCCTCCTCCGCCGCCATCGCCGTCATCAGCGGCTCCAGCGGCCGCTGCCAAGGGGCCAGCAGATCGTTGTCGGTCTTCTCGCGCTCATCACGCGACTCCCGCCCGCGGCTCAGATCCGGCACCGGCCCCCCGAACTCCACCGGCGTCCCCGATTTTCTCCACGGCAGCGTGTATGTCTCCATCTCTCCGCTCGCCCGCCGGACGATCACTTCGGCCGTCTCCCCCAGCCGGTTCAACCACGGGATCCGCGACTGGCTCCGCGCGGCGATGGCCGCCGCCGCCAGCCGCTTCGACGTCCTCTCATTC
>CAYWST010000183.1:0-10822 GCA_964461075.1 uncultured Solibacteraceae bacterium
GTTCCGCATCGGGGAACATCATGCCGGCGTCGATGACGACGATGTCGTCGCCATAGCGCAGCGCCATGCAGTTCATGCCGAACTCGCCGAGGCCGCCGAGCGGGATGACTTGAAGTTTTTGGTCGGGCATTGGGATGGAGGCAGAGAGCCTGGAAAGGATCAGAATAGCATCTGGGCTGCCAAACACGCCGAAGGCCCTGTAGAAACAGGGCCCTCGCGTTGATGTTCAATGGGAGAATCAGATTCAACGGTACGCGACCGTAAAACCTGTATGTGATTAGAGCGTAGAACCTCAAAGAAGCTAAGTCAAGGGAAAATCCGGCCGCTCGAAAACAACCTCCAAGAGATTGATATAGAATGACTTATTTGCCTTGACAGATTCGCTTCAGATTGGTTAGTGACGTGCCTGCGGGGCTCTGGCGGACCTCTCATTTGGCTCTAAGTTTGGGGAAGGAAAGCTCTTGTCGGAGCGGTGCGCGTCAGGCGTCGAGGTGGAGGACGGAGCTCTCTTCGTCACCCTTGCGGCGGCGCCAAACGACAAAAAAGGCCACCGCGACGCCGCCGCCGATGCAGACGAGCAGGAGGACGCCGGCGAGTTCGAAGATGGCGAGAATCATTTTGCCGACGTCCTGGGCGGAGACGTCGGGGCGGAAGGCTTCATTCCAGATGAAGTCCGCTTTCCACTCCAGGGGCTCCAGGATGGCCTGTGCGGCTTTGAGGTCCGGGGGGGAGGGGATGACGGCTACCATGGGCCCGGAGCGCTTGACGGCCCAGCCTGGCTGTTTTTCGAAGTCCTTGAGGCGGACTCGGGCCAGTTGGGGGGTGTGGAAGTAGAAGAGGGCGAGGGTGAGTTCGCCGGAGGGGCTCTGGAAGCGGCCGATCTGAGCTTCGGCGGAGTCCTCAAAGCCGGCCAAAGCCGGGGGGACGTCAGGGAGGAATCTCCGGAGGGAGGTGACGCCGAGAAGGAATCGTTCGGAGTTACGGACGCGGTTCTTCTCGGGGAGGTAGCCGGCCAGGAGGGGGAGGCCGCCGCCGGAGCGGATCAGGGGAAGGGCTTTGTACAGGGCGGCCATTTCATTGTCGAGGGGGCGCCAGCCCTCAAACATGAGGACGTAGTTGTCGTGGGCGAGGATCTGGCCGGACGGCAGGAGGGAGACGGCGAGGGCGCCGGCGACCGGGATGGCCTTGGAGGGGCGTGAAGCCTGATAAAAGGCGAGCGCGGCGGTGGCGTCGTTGAGGCGCCAGGCGGTGGCGGAGAACTTGCCCATGGGTCCGGAGTAGGTGGCGCGTTCGGCGGCTTCGCCCTGGTATTCGGCCCAGAGGGCGGGTTCGGTGACGGCGACCGGAGCAGCGTCGACTCGTTTGGAGCCGCCCCAGGTTTCGGGCCAGATCTGCTGGGCCTGAAGGGAGGCGGCGACGGTGAGGAAGAGGATCAGGCTCCGTGGCATTTTTTGTATTTCTTGCCGCTGCCGCAGGGGCAGGGATCGTTCCGGCCGACCTTTTCGCCCTTGACGACGGTGGATTGGGCGGAAGGACCGGTTTGGGAGCCGGCGAACTGGAGCATCTCCATTTCGCGCTCTTTCTTGCGGTGGATGTTGCGGGTGAGATCGACGAAGGAATCCTGAGCGGCCTTGCTCCGCGGCTCTTCCGGGACCGGAACGGGCTGTGAAGAATCCGTTTCGGACCAGCCCTCGTCCTGGAACGGCAGACCGGCACGCTCGCCGTGGACGGGCTGGAGGAAAAAGAGGAAGCGGCAGGTTTCGTCCTCGATCCGCTCCATGAGGTCCTGGAAGAGGTGGTAGGCCTCTTTCTTGTATTCCACCAGGGGGTCTTTCTGGCCGTACGCTCTCATGCCGATGCCCTCTTTGAGGTGGTCCATGGAGAGCAGATGGTCTTTCCACTGCTGGTCGACGATGGAGAGCATGATCATGCGCTCGGTTTCGCGCATGACCGCGGCGCCGACGGCCTCTTCCTTCTCTTCGTAGCGTTTGCGGAGACGTTCGAGGATATGCGCCTCGATCTCGCCGCGCGAGAGCTCGCCGATCTCCTGAATGTTCACGCGAACGCCGAACTGCGAATTGACATCGGTCTGGAGAGCGTGCAGGTCCCACTTGTGGGGCGGCTGGTTTTCCGGGCAGTGGGTATCGACGAAGGAGCCGAGGATATTGGAGGTGATCTCGAAGATGCGCTCCTTCATCTCCTGGCCTTCGAGCAGTTGGCGGCGCATGCCGTAGATGGCCTGGCGCTGCTTGTTCATCACGTCGTCGTATTCGAGGACGTGTTTGCGGGAAGCGAAGTTCTGGGCTTCGACGGCCTTCTGGGCGGCTTCGATGCGTTTGGTGATGAGGCCTGACTCGATGGGGACGTCTTCTTCCATGCCCAGGCGGAGCATGAGGCCCTGGATGCGCTCGCCGCCGAAGACGCGCATGAGGTGGTCCTGGAGGGAGAGGAAGAACCGGGAGCTGCCGGGGTCGCCCTGTCGTCCGGCGCGGCCGCGAAGCTGGTTGTCGATGCGCCGGGACTCATGCCGTTCGGTTCCGACGATATGGAGGCCGCCCGCGGCGACGACCTTTTCGTGCTCGACGGCGCACTGTTCCTTAAAGTGATTGTAGATTTCGTTCCAAACGTCGATTTTAACCCGGTAATTCGTCTCGCCGCGAACGAAATAGTAGTAGTGCGAGTCGGCGATCGTGGAAGCAATCTCAGCGGGGATGGTTTCGAGAGTCTTGCGCTTGAGCGCTTCTTCCTGCGCGAGGAACTCGGGATTGCCGCCGAGCAGAATGTCGGTTCCGCGGCCGGCCATATTGGTGGAGACGGTCACGGCGCCGAATCTTCCGGCCTGAGCGACGATGAAGGCTTCCCGCTCGTGGGCCTTGGCGTTGAGGATCTCGTGGCGGACGCCCATGCGCTTGAGAATTCCGGATAGTTTTTCGCTCTTTTCGACCGAGATTGTGCCGACGAGCACCGGCTGGCCGGTGGCGTGGCGTTCGGCGATCTCCTTGGCGGCGTTGCGCCACTTCTCTTCCTCGGTGCGATAAACGATGTCGTTGAGGTCCTTGCGGATGTTCTTCTTATTGGTGGGGATGGTAACGACGTCGAGATTGTAGATCTTGGAGAACTCGGGGGCCTCGGTGTCGGCGGTGCCGGTCATCCCCGCGAGTTTTTTGTACATGCGGAAGTAGTTCTGGAAGGTGACGGTGGCGAGCGTCTGGTTTTCGCGCTCGATCTTGACGCCTTCTTTGGCTTCGACGGCCTGGTGGAGACCGTCGGACCAGCGGCGGCCGGGCATGAGGCGGCCGGTGAATTCGTCGACGATAATGACCTCGCCGTCCTTGACGAGGTAGTCGCGGTCGCGCTGGTAGAGGACGTGAGCGCGGAGTCCCTGCTGCACGTGGTGATTGAGTTCGATGTATTCGGGGTCGTAGAGGTTGGGGACCTTGAGGAGGCGTTCGACTTTGGCGACGCCCTCTTCGGTGAGGGCGACGGAGCGATGGCGTTCGTCGACGGTGTAGTCGCCGGTCATGTACTTTTCGCCGGGCTCTTTGCCTTCGATGACCTCGCCGCGGATGAGCTTCGGAATGATGGCGTTGACGCGGTAGTACTTGTCGGTGGACTCCTCCGACGGGCCGCTGATGATGAGCGGCGTGCGGGCTTCGTCGATGAGGATGGAGTCGACTTCGTCGACGATGGCGTAGTTGTGGCCGCGCTGGACGCAGTCTTCCAGGCGGAACTTCATGTTGTCGCGGAGATAATCGAAGCCGAACTCGTTGTTGGTGCCGTAGGTGATGTCGCAGTGATAGGCGGCGTGGCGTTCGTGGTCGTCGAGGCCGTGGACGATGAGTCCGACGGTGAGGCCCATGAACTTGTAGAGCTTGCCCATCCACTCGGAGTCGCGGCGGGCGAGGTAATCGTTCACGGTGACGACATGGACGCCCTGGCCGGCGAGGGCGTTGAGATAGACGGGGAGCGTGGCGACGAGGGTTTTGCCTTCGCCGGTCTTCATTTCGGAGATCTTGCCCTGATGGAGGACGACGCCGCCGATCAGCTGGACGTCGAAGTGGCGCATGTTGAGGACGCGGCGGCCGGCTTCGCGGACGGTGGCGAAGGCGTCGATGAGGATGTCGTCGAGGGTGGCGCCGTTGGCGAGTTTTTGGCGGAATTCGGCGGTGCGGGCGGACAACGCTGCGTCGGAGAGTTCGCGGACGGCCGCTTCCCGCTCGTTGATTTGGGCGACGAGCGGAAGGATCTTCTTCACCTCGCGCTCGTGCTTGGTGCCGAAGACTTTGGCCAGAAGGGTATCGATCATGCTGCCTCGGGGTGGGAACCCTTTGATTTTACCGTACTGAGGTAGACGTCATTGTTGCGAGAGTCGTTGCAAACCGCCGGGAGCCGATACGCGGCAGCCCGCCTGACGCCGCGTCACGCGTCCGGCGCGTAACGGACGCCGAGCCGGCCGGCGAGCGCGGCCAGGCGGCCGTCTGCGGTCCAGAGAGGAACTCCCGCCACCACGGCCGAGGCCAGCAGGTGAGCGTCGAGCCAGCCGATTCCGAGTCCGTGAAGCCGGTGTGTCCGGACGAAGAAGGCGACTTCTTCGTGCGGCACACTGGGGATGCGGGGCAAGAGGTTGTAAGACCCAAGCAGTTCGGCGCGTCCGGCGGAATCGCCGATCAGCAGCTCGCCTTCGATGAGATCATGGCTGGCCACAACCGCCTGATCCAGGAGGACGTCCAATTCGTTTGCGAAGGGCGCGCGGCCGGAGAGAAACCGGATCCAGACAGAGGTATCGACCAACACCATCAGGCGCGAGTCCTTCGCCGCGAGGGCTCTTCCCGTCTCCTTGGAACATCCTTGAGCGCCTTGTCAACCCCCTTCAACTTGCGAAGCCGCTGGTAGGCCGCCAACCGGATCAAGGCCTCCAGTCCAAGACGCACGGTTTCCGTATCGGTCGAGGCGCCGCAGGCGGCCCTGGCTGCCTTCAAGGTGGACTCATCGATATGGAGAGTCTTTTTCATCCATCTGATACTACCATACTGAGATGGTAAGCTAAGCCATACTCTCCGGACGTTTCCCGTCCGTTTTCCATTGGAATTCCGGGCGGGGCGGGCGTGAGGCGCCGGGGAGCAAAGCCCGTTTGCAGAGTCAGAAGACCGGGCCTGGCAGCGTTCCCTGCTCCGAGGTATTCGACCCGGCCGCCGCCGCAGCCATCGAATAGGAATGCAAATATGGTGTCAATCCGGCAGGCTGGCGAGCGTGGCGGAGAGAAAACGATTCCGGCGCGCGACGGCGCGGGGCGCGTCCGCGCGGCGGGTGGAGTATTTACTTCATGGAACTCAAGACATATCTGAATCTGATGGCGCTGGAGGATCTGCCGGAGTGGTCGGCGGGACCGAAGACGCGCGAGGCGAGGCCGCTGCTGGAAGCCATCCGGGAGGCGGGGTATGAGGGGGTGCAGTTCATCGCGCCATTAAAGCCGGAGGAGCGGGCGGCGTGCGAGCAGCTCGGGTTGGGGCGGTGCGGGCTCGGCAGGGTGAATCTGCCGGAGGAGGCGGGGCCGCTGGCGGAGCGGTTAGCCGGCGAAGGGATGGAGTGCGGGACGCTGCACGTTGGATGGGGAATTGAGAGCGCGGATGCGGCGGCGCGGCTGGTGGAAGCGGTGCTGGAGGCTTCGGGGCGGCATCGGATTCCGCTGTATGTTGAGACGCACAGGGCGACGCTGTTTCAGGACATGTGGCGAAGCGTGGAGATCGTGAAGCGGTTTCCGGAACTGCGGTTCAACGGCGACTTCTCGCACTGGTATACAGGGTGCGAGATGGTCTATGGCGATTTCGAGGAGAAGGTCAGATTCATTGGACCGGTCCTCGAACGGGTGCGGTTCATGCACGGGAGGATCGGGAATCCGGGGTCGATGCAGGTGGACATTGGAGACGGCGATGAACGGCTTCACCCCTATGCCGGGCACTTCAAGCGTTTGTGGCGCGAGGCGATGGCGGCGGCGCGGCGGGCAGGCGAGCAGGAGGTGTTCCTGTTCGCGCCGGAGTTGCTGAGTCCGCGGATTTACTACGGCAGGCGGTTGCGCGTGGAAGGGGGCGAATTGCGGGAGGAGTGCGACCGGTGGGCGCAGGGGCTCGAGCTGAAGCGGATCGCCTGCCAATGCTGGGCGGAGAGCTGCGCAGTCTGAATTTTCCAGGCGATCCCTGGATTCCGCATCAGAGGGTAGGGGCGTTGTTGCCGAGGGGCGCGCCCTGTCAATCCACAATGCGAGGTAATCGATGATTGGGAAGAGCCGGACTGCGGTCGCTTTAGGGTTGTTTGGTGTGATGTCGGCCCTTGGGTGGCAATCTTCCCTGGGGGCTTTGCAGTTGACCCAGGAGACCTTCGAACGGATCATTGCGAGTTACGTGAACAACAATCTGCCTTCGGAGAACGATCGGTACCTGCCGGCGCCGAACATCGGCGCCGCGGCGAAGAAGAGTTTCCTGGCCATGGATGACGCCGCTCGGGCGGGCGCCGTCAAGGAACTGGGAACGGCAGCAAAGGCTTTCGTGATGTCGCCGGCATACCAGACCGCGTTCAGCGCTTACCTCAAGCAGTCCAGAGACGCAGTCGACCACGGGATTGCGGTCAAGGACGTGGAAGGCGAAATGCAGGCCGCGCTCAAGCAAGGCAAGTACGACCTCGCGCAGAAATTGAGCGGGGAGATGATGAGGGGCCAGCTTCGGAAACAGGTGCTCAATGAACTCGCCAACATCGGGAAGATGAACCAGAGCCAGATTCAGTACACACCAGAAAGCATCGTGGGCATGGCGGGAACGATTTCCCCGATGACCCCCGCCGAGAAAGCGGCCTTGGCCAAGGCCAAGCCGTTGATGACCGAGGCGGCCAAACTGGCTCCATCCGACGTTGAGAAGGCCCGCGCGAGTTACAAGGCGGGTCTGATGCTTCTGGCCGGGGCGGCCAGCGATGCGGATGTCGCGAAGGCCCTGGAGGACGAGAAGAAGGGCGAGCAGCAGATCAGATACAACCGCTTCGCCTTCAAGCCGTCAATGAAGAGAAAGCTGCAGGCCTTCGTGGAGTTGGCGAAGTCAGTGGACTTCAAGGCGGCCACCGCGCCGAAGGGGAACAGGAACGTATTCACGAACCCCGCCTACGAAAAGAAGGATTCGTTCTGGAAGATGCTCTACCGTTTGGGACCTGGGGGAACGAACGCGGCGGTGGCGGTGGCGCAGGGGTGGGCCGCGGAGCTGTAGGGCACGCCAGTCCTGTTGATCTAGAGCCGATGATCGAGAAGCTCGCGATCCAGGGCTTCAAGTGCTTCCGGCAGTTCCGGATCGAAGGGCTGCGGCGAGTCAATATTCGCTGCTTTGACCTCGCGCACCCGCTCGCGGAGCGGTTTGCGGCATGGCTGGAGAAAGTCTGCGCTGCTGAGGCGCAGTAGGCGCGCTTCAGTCCAGGTGGAAGACTTCTTCGAGCGCCATCATGGATGCGTCCGCCGTACCCTGGTCGAGCTGTTCGAAGAAGGGGGCCATTTCGGCCTGCCAGCGTTTGTTGACGTCGAGAGAGGCCATGCCGGCGCGCGCCTTTTCGAAGTCTTCGGTTTCGAGGTAACCGACCAGCAGGCCGTCGGGGCGGAGGAAGAGGGAGTAGTTGCGCCAGCCGGTCCGTTGGAGGGCGTCGAGCATTTCGGGCCAGACGGATTTGTGGCGGGCCTTGTACTCTTCGAGGCGGCCTGGGCGGACTTTAAGAAGAAAGCAGACTCGTTGCATGACTTTCTTCAGCTTAGCGTCGCGTGACCCCGGGGACCGCTGAACCGGCTTCGCCGAGTTCGCTCTGCCGGCCGCCTCGGACGGAAGGGTGCGGGACGCGGGCGATCCGGGAGGCGTCAGACGTTCATCGCGCCGTCGACATCCACGGCGGATTCGTAGTAAAGAATTCGTTTGCAGTTCTCGCAGGAGACGATGGCGTCGGGGGTGCGGACGTCCTGCCAGAGCTGGGGACGCATGATCATGTGGCACGCCTGGCACATGCCGTCCTTGGCTTCGGCGAGGGCGGCGCCATCCTTGTGCTTGAGGCGCAGCCGCTCGTATTCCTTGGCGAGGGCGGCGGGAAGCGATTTCAGCGTCTCGGCTCTTTCGGCGAGGACTTTGGCGAGATCTTCCTGATCGGCGGCGCTGCGGGCTTTGGCCTGGGCCTTTTCGGCTTCGACGGACTTCTTCTCTTCGGCGAGGGCTTTTTCGCTGGACTTGACGTTGGCCTCGAGGCCTTCGGCGACTTCCATGAGTGCGAGGATCTGATCTTCAGCCTTGCGGATGGCGTCTTCGCAGTAGCTGATTTCGTGTTGGAAGGCTCGGTACTGCTCGTTGGTCTTGGCCTGCATCATCTGGTCGCGGAGCTTCGAGATCTTCTGCTGTTGGGCTTGCACGTCGCCGTCGAGTTTTTTGCGGGAGGAGAGATTGGCGGCGAGGGCGGCCCTATCGGCTTCGAGCTTTCTGATGTGCGAGGCGAGGGTGCGTTCGATTTCGGCGATGTGCTTGGGCAGCGAGTCGATTTCGCGTTTGAGTTCCGCGGCGCGCGCGTCCAGATGCTGGAGCTTGAGCGCACCACGCAGATCGGAGTTCATCAGGTTCCGAGTTTACCAAAGCAGGTTCAAGGCCGCCGTCCGAAGCGGCGCAGGAGGGGACCGGCGAGGGCTCGCGTGGCCATTTCGAGTTCCTCGACTTTCATCCAGCGGCAGCTCCACCAGGCGACGGCGGCGCCGATGGGAATGGTGATAGCCACGTCGGCGAGGTGGAGCCAAGCGCGGCTCGGCGCGCCCATTTGCACGAGCTGATGGACGGCGAGGACGGCGAGGGCCATGAGGAAGCTGCCGGCGGCGACCTTGATGACGACCGAACGCAGCCGGCGGCCGTGGACGCCGCCGATGCGGCGCATCATCATCCAGAACAGGACGAGGAAACTGAACAGGGCGACGGAGCTGGTGGCGAGGGCGAGCCCGGCGTGACCGAGATTGGCGACGCGCACGAGGACGAAGGCCATCACGGCGTTAATGGCGATGGAGGCGAGACTCACGAGCATGGGCGTGCGGGAGTCCTTGAGGGCATAGAAGGCGGGGGCGAGGACCTTGATGGCCGCATAGCCGGCGAGGCCGAGGGCGTAGCAGGAGAGGGCCATGGCGGTCTGCTGCGTGTCGTAGGCTTCGAAGCGGCGGTGCTCGTAGATGGCGCCGACGATGGAGGGCCCCATGAGGATGAGCCCCATGGAGGAGGGGACCGTGAGGAGGAAGACGAGACCGAGGCTGCGGGCGAGAGTTTCGCGGAATTCGTCGACGTTTCCGCTGGCGGCGCTGCGGCCGATGGCGGGGAGGGTGGCGGTGGCGATGGCGACGCCGAAGAGGCCCAAGGGGAGCTGCATGAAGCGGAAGGCGTAGTTCAGCCAGCCGACGGGCCCGTCGAAGCCGCGGACGGGGTCGCTGATGGCGGTGGCGAACATCGTATTCACAAGCACGTTCACCTGAACGCTGGCGTTGCCGATGATCGCGGGTCCCATGAGCTTGAGGATATGCCGCAGTCCCGGGTGATTGAAATCGAAGGCCGGGCGGAATCGGAAGCCCTGGCGGAGCAGGCTCGGGACCTGCCATACGAGCTGCAGGGCTCCGCCGATGAGGACGCCGAAGGCCATGCCGACGATGGGCTGGAAGCCCAAACGGGGGCCGGCGAAGAAGCCGAGCCCGATGCCGAAAACGACGCTGCCGACGTTGAACCATGTGGAGGAAAACGCCGGCACGGCATATTGATTGCACGCGTTGAGCACCCCCATCGCCTGCGCCGCCAGCGAAACGAGCAGCAGGAACGGGAACATGATCTGCGTGAGGAGCACGGCGAGCTGATACTTGTCCGGCGCGTTCTCCACCCAGCCCTGCGTGAGCGCACCGACGAGCCATGGACTCACGAGCACGCCGCCGAGGCAGAGCGCGCCGACGATGAGGATGATGGAGGTGGCGACCAGGTTGGCGAGGTGGGCGGCTTCATCCTTGCCGCGCTTCTGGAGGTATTCGACGAAGGTGGGGATGAAGGCGGAAGAGAGGGCGCCTTCGGCGAAGAGGTCGCGGGTCAGGTTCGGGATGCGGAATCCGACGACGAAGGCGTCCATGGCGCTGCCTGCTCCGAAGAGGGCGCCCATGAGGCTCTCGCGAACGAGGCCGCTGATCCGGCTGACCAGCACCGCGAAAGAGGCGACTCCGGCGCTCTTGAAAACCTTCTCCTGGGTGGAAGAGGCTTCAGGAGCGCCGGGTTGCACAAGGGAATCGTCCAAGCTGGAGCGAGCCTCAGGCGCCGTACTTCTCGAGGAAGTGCGCCACGGTCATGGTTCCGAGATAGAAGTTCTCGAGTTTGAATTTCTCGTTGGGCGAATGGAGACCGTCGTCGGGCAGCCCGAAGCCCATGAGCACGGTGGGAATGCCGAGGTGGGAGGCAAACTCGCCGACGATGGGGATGGAGCCGCCGGAGCGGATGAAGACGGTGTCGCGCTGCATGACGTCCTTGAACGCCTCGGCCGCCTTGTCGATGGCCGGGTGGGCGGGATTGACGACGACCGCGGGACTGCCGCTGAGCTTTCTGACAGTCATTTTGAGGCCCTTGGGAGTGTTGGCGGCGACCCACTCGGAGAAGCGGGCGAAGACCTTTTCGGGGTCCTGATCGGGGACGAGCCTCATGCTGACCTTGGCGGTGGCGGAGGCGGGGATGACAGTCTTGGCTCCGGCGCCGGTGAAGCCGCCGGCGATTCCGTGGACTTCGAGAGTGGGCCACGACCAGACGCGTTCGAGGAC
>CAYWST010000184.1:0-4392 GCA_964461075.1 uncultured Solibacteraceae bacterium
GCGCTCGCCACCACGGCGTGCAACCCGAGAAAGTCGAACTCTTCCACCAACTGCCGCTGCATACTGGCTCTCGGCCGCTCCCTCTTCCATCGGTTTGAGAGGTTTACCTATTCACGAGCGCACTCCCTAACGAGATTGGGGGAAACGCTTTAGAACCTCTAGGGCCTTTGCGCTAAATCAGCGCTCTCTCTTTGCCCTGTAATGGGGACGGGCGATTCCGCCGATATCAGATCGTTGTCATGAGCACTGTCGCCAGAACATACCGCCATCTCATCATGGTGCTTGGAGTGACGGTCGTCCTCCAGCAGTTGAGTACGTTTCGCAGTCTCGACCCGCTCCAGTACCTCAGCTACATCGTTCTGGCGTTTCTGGCCAGTATGCTCAACGTCGGCTACCGCACCGAGCAGGGCAACATCCCGCTCAATCTGCTGTTCATCCTCATCAGCCTTCGCTCCCTCTCCGCCGGGGAGACCATGCTGCTCGGGATCGTCAGTTCATTCGCCTCGGAATGGAGCCGCCGAAAGCTTTTCGATTTCAGTCATCGGGTCGCCGACTCCGCCTTCGCCGCGTCCGCCACGGCTCTCGCCATCGCCCTCGGCGATCTCACTTTGCGGGGAACGCACCTGCCCGGCGCGAGAGGCGAACTCAACGACGCGTTGCGGGCGGTCCTTATGGGCGCCACTTATTTCGTCTGCATCTCCTTCCCCTGGTCGATGAACGACGCGTTCATGAGCGGCCAAAAGCTGCACTCCGTCTGGCGGGAGCGCTACTTTTGGATGCTGCCCTACTACGTCGCGGGCTCGGTGATCGCCGGCCTGTTTGACCGGGCGCGCAGTGAAATCGGCTGGCAGATCCCCGTCCTGCTGGTGCCGGTCGTCTACCTTCTGTGGCGATCCTACAAGATCTACATGGCGCAGCTCGAAGCCGGCCGGATTCACGCCGAAGAGCTCGCCGCGCTTCACCTTCGGACCATCGAGGCGCTCGCGCTCGCCATCGACGCAAAGGACCAGACCACTCATTCCCACCTGCAACGCGTCCAGGTCTACGCCGTTGAAATCGGCAAGGAACTTGGGATGGAGGGCGACGCCCTGGACGCTCTGCGCGCCGCCAGCCTGCTGCATGACATCGGAAAGCTCGCCGTTCCGGAGCACATTATCTCCAAGCCCGGCCGCCTCACGCCGGAAGAGTTCGAGAAGATGAAGATCCATCCGGTGGTAGGCGCGGAAATCCTTGAGCGTGTCCAGTTCCCCTATCCAGTCGTGCCCATCGTCCGTTCCCATCACGAGAAGTGGGACGGCACCGGTTATCCCGACGGCCTCTGCAAGGAGCAGATTCCGCTGGGCGCCCGCATTCTCGCCTGTGTCGATTGCCTCGACGCCCTTGCCTCCGACCGTCAATACCGCAAGGCGCTGCCGCTCGACCAGGCCATCGGCGTCGTCGTCCGCGAGGCCGGCAAGAGCTTCGATCCCCGGATCGTCGAGGTTCTCGCCCGGCGCTACCGGGAACTGGAACAGATCGCGCAACTGGAAACGATCGCTCCGCTGAAACTGAGCCGCGAACTCCCCGCCGCCAATGTCACCGCTCCTCTGGCCGGTTACGAAGGAAGCGCTCCGCCGTTGGCGGCTTCGTCCTCCTCGCCGATGGACGCCCCCGAGTTCCTGTCCAAGATCGCCGCCGCCCGGCAGGAGGCGCACGCGCTCTTCGAGTTGGCCCAGACTCTCGGCAACTCACTCAGCCTCGACGAGACGCTTTCGGTGCTCTCCGTCAGGCTGAAGCGTGTGGTCCCGTTTGACGCCATGGCCGTCTACCTCCGCCGCGACAACCGCCTCTTGCCGGAGTTCGTCAGCGGAGACAACTTCCGCCTCTTCGCCTCTCTCGAAATCCCCATTGGCCAAGGCTTGAGCGGATGGGTGGCCGAAAACGGCAAACCGATCGTCAATGGGAATCCTTCAGTCGAGCCGGGCTATCTCAACGACCCGGCGAAGTTCTCCACCTTGCGGGCGGCCCTCGCCGTCCCGTTGGCGGGAGTCAACGGCGGCGTGATCGGCGTCCTCGCCCTCTATCACGGCGAACGCGACGTCTACACCAAGGACCACCTCCGCATCCTGCTCGCGGTCAGCTCCAAGCTCAGTCTGACGGTGGAGAACGCCGTCCGCTATCAGCAGGCTGAAGCCTCGGCCGTCACAGACTTCCTCACCGGCCTGCCAAACGCCCGATCCCTCTTCCTTCACCTGGAAAAGGAGCTCAACCGCGCCGCCGAACGGCACGCGCCGCTCGGCGTCTTCGTCTGCGATATCGACCGCTTCAAGCAAATCAACGACGAACACGGTCACATCGAGGGCAACCGCGTATTACGCGCCGTCGCGCGCAGCCTGACCGCCTCATGCCGCCAGGGCGACTACGTCGCCCGGATGGGCGGTGACGAGTTCGTCGTGGTTCTGCCCGGGCTTGAGCCCTCGGCCCTGACCACACGTCTGGAGCAACTCCGCCGCTCGGTCGCCGATTCCGCGCGCGCCGAGACTGGGCTCTCCCTGACCATCTCCATCGGGGCCGCCCTGTACCCCGACGACGGTGGAATCGCGGAGATCCTCCTCGATCAGGCCGATCGGGCCATGTATAAGGCCAAGAGTGAAAGCCGCAAAAAAATGGAGCCGCCGGGTGCACTCGAGCCCTTGTGGAGGCAGGCCCCCGCCTCTGTTCAGTGAGCGTCGACGCCCCGCAGCCGCGCCCTGTAGAACATCGCGCCCGAGCCTAGCGTGACGGCCGCCGCCGCCGAGATCACCGGTTGCAGCATCGCGCCATAGACGATCAGCCACACGCCAGGCACGACGAACACCAACGGCATCAACGGCCAGGCGAAGCTGACGACGCCGATCTTCTGCCACCCTTCGCGCGACCTGAACCGGAACAGACTCGCCACCGCCAGGACCGCGAACAGGTTCAGCAGGTATCCGATGTAGAGGATCAGGTTGCCGAAATCCACGCACGTCATCAGAACCGCGCATGCGCCCTGGCACAGAATCGCCGGCACCGGTGTGCGCCACTTCTCATGCACCCGCGCCGCGATCGGCGCAAACGCTCCGTTTTTCGCCATCGCATAGTAGAGCCGGGGCCCGATGGTCACCATGGCGTTCACCGTCGACATCAGCGAAACCGCCAGCGCCAGGCTCACCAGTTTCGCTCCCTCGTCTCCGAACAGCGCCCGCGCCGTCAGAGACCCGACCGCCGGCTCGTTCTTCATCCCCTTCAACGGCACCGCATATATAAACACCGCGTTCATCAGCAGGTAAAGCACCGCCACCACCGCGGTCCCCAGCGCCAGCGCCAGCGGCAGGTTCCTTTCCGGCTTCTTCAGCTCCTCGGCGACGTACGTCGCCGCGTTCCACCCGCTATAGCCGACGTAGATCCAGAACAGACTCACCGCGAACTGCGCCGCGATCGGAAGCTCGCTCGTTCGTTGGGTCGGCTCCGCCAGATTCGACCACGAGCCCGTTCCGATCAGAAGCCCCAGCCCGATGAAGCCGATCATCACCAGGACTTTGACCGACGTCAGCGCATTCTGGATTCTTGCGATGAACTGCACGCCGAACAGGTTCAGTACCGTGAAGAGCAGGATCATCGCCGAAGCCGCGATTTGCGCGCCGCCGAACTGCAAACCGTAATCCCCCTGGCCCCATCGGGCCCAGTACGCCTCCTGCTTCAAGCCAGGAAAGAAGTAGCCAAGGTAGTCGCTGAAGGCGAGCGCCGCCGCCGCGATCGGCGCCGAAAATCCCGCGAAGAAGCTGACCCACCCGCTCATGAATCCCCATGTCCGGCCGTATGCCTGGGTCAGATAAACGTACTCTCCTCCGGACGCCGGGAAATTGATTCCCAATTCCGAGTAGCAGAACGCACCGGCCAGGGCCAGCACGGCTCCGACGAGCCAGATCCCCAGCACCAGCTTCGGATCCCCCAACTGCCCCGCCAGGTAGCCTGTCGAGGTGAAGATGCCCGTTCCCACCATATTGGAGATGACCAGAGCGATCGCCGAATATAAACCCAACTGCCGAAGCAGCGCCGGATGGTTCGCCATAAGATCTCTGAATTGTATCGAAGACGTGCCGGCGTCTAGATCGGCGCCGTTGAATCCGGAACCGGCAAGGGCTGGGCCACATGGTTCACGATCCTCGATCAGGCGGGCGCCGCGAAGCTCACCCACAAGGAGATCGCCGAGTTCCTCCGCGAGAATCATGCCATGCCCGCCTGGTGGTCGCAGATGATCACCGTCGGCTATGAGCAGGCCCGCGGCCTCCGCGTCGAGCACCAGAAGCCGGACGGTTTCGCGGCCAGCGCCAGCAGGACCTTCCCCGTCTCGGTCGGTGAACTCTTTCGTCATTGCAGCGATGCGGGGGG
>CAYWST010000184.1:4402-10800 GCA_964461075.1 uncultured Solibacteraceae bacterium
GGCGCTTCGCGCCGCCTGGCTCGGCAAGCAAGAGCTGACGGTCCGTAAAGCGACCGAGCCGAAATCAATGCGCATCACCTGGGGTGACTCCACAAAAGTCGAGTTCGAATTCTCTGATAAAGGCCCCTCGAAATCGTCAGTCCAGGTACAGCACAACAAGCTCGCCGATGAAGCCGCGGTTCAGGATCGCAAGGCGATCTGGAAAGGAGCCCTTTTGAGACTTGAAGCGCTGCTCAAGCCGCCTGCCCGAACATAAAGGCATCGCGATTTGTAAAATGCCGGATCCCCATGGCGCGCGAAGCGTAGGCCGGACTCGGCCGGATCGAGATGCCTGTGCCCGCGCGTTTGGCTCATGTCGTTGGGGGGAGGGCCGATCCACCGCCGGATGCGGAGTTGCGGAAGGGATGATTTGGCTCAGAATCGCCCTATCCTGGCCGCCACCCCAGGGTTAACAGGCGATTCCTGCAACCCATTGACTTGCAGTGACCTCCAACCGGGCATACCCGGCCGCAAGACGGATCTTTGCGGACGTGTCTGAACTGGCTGTGCCAGCCGGAAGCGTCCGAAATCGCCGCATAATAAATGGAACAGGAGCCGCGGATAACGACCGGAGAAGCGCTGCATCAACTCGTCGATCAGTTGCTTGAGGATCAGGTGGATCTGGCGCGGAATTGGCTCGAAGACCTGCGCGACGCAGCCGACGCCGACGGCCCGCCTCTGGATGCGGCCTCGCTCGCGTCATTAGACCGCGGGCTCGCCGACGTTGCAGAAGGCCGGTTCAAGCCGCTTGAGCAGTACGAACGCGAACGCGGCCTGTGAGCAACCGCGTCGTCATCGCGCACGAAGCAGGGAAGTTCCTCGACCGGATGGACCGGCAGACAGAGGAACGCATTCGCACTCGGATCAGTCAACTTGCCAAAGACCCGTTTGACCCCAGGCTCTCCGCGCCGTTGACCGAGCGTGCAGGGATCCGCAAGTCACGTGTCGGTGGCTGGCGGATTCTGTTTGCAGCCAACCGTGAAACGAAAACCTTGGCCGTGCTCACCGTCGACGCGCCTTCGGCGTTCGCCAGAATTGACCCACGCGCGATGGTCAGAAGTTGACCACATGAAAGCGGTTTGACGATGGACAGGCATGCCCGATGCCGGAAGAGACCGTGCCGGATCTGCCGGCGGTGGTTCCGTCCAGACGCGCGAGCCGGTGGCCGACCGAGCTCACGCGGTAAGGCGCGTCTGGGTTCGTCACGCACCTGCTGCCTCGTGTAAACCGCGCACACCACGCTCACCCTGGACCGGCACCCTACCGTTAAGCGAAAAGCAACAATTGTTTTCATTTCTTACTCGAAACCAACGCTGCCTTGCTACGTCTGAGCGTTTGTGCGTGTCCTCTTTTCTCTTGTTCTAACTGCTTGCGTACTTTTCGGGCAGGATCGAAGCGAACGTTGGCGGCAGGATCTCAACGCCTTGGAGCAGGAGTTGACCGCGCGGCACCCCAACCTGCGCTCCGGCGAACCGCGTGAAAACCTCGCGCGCAGGGTGGAAGAACTCCGGGCAGCGGCCGAAAGCGCCACCGACCAGATGATGGCCATCGGCATCGCGAAGTTACTCGCCAGCCTCAATGAAGCGCATACGAACGTCTATCTGCCTTCGGCCGGGATCCCCTTCCCGCGTCTTCCCCTTAACCTGCGTTGGTTCTCTGATGGCCTCTTCATCACCAGCGCCGTCGAACCGCACACCCGCCTCATCGGCTCGCGCGTGGTGCGTTTCGGAGACTTCAGCGCGGAGGAAGCGTATGCTGCCGTGCGGCCCTTCATCTCTTCAGAAAACGACCAGTGGGCGCGCGAGATCAGCCAGACTTACCTTCTGTTGCCCCACGTGCTGGAAGCCGCGGGGGTGGGGAACGGAACCTCCAGCGTGCGCCTCACCGTCGTGGACCGTAATGGCCGCGAAACGGTAATGGACTTGACCCCCGGCGGCGGCGCCTACCTCGCCGGCCCGCTGCGCACCTTCCGCCCGGAACCGCACTATCTCCGTAGCTCCAGCTACTACTATTGGTTCGACTTTCTTCCCGATTCGCGCACGCTCTACATCAAATACAACCAGTGCGTCGAGATGCCTTCTCTCTCCTGGAGCGCGTTCCTCAACGAACTGAACGAAGTTGCCGTCAACTGGCCGGTCGAGCGGCTGGTCATCGACTTGCGCGACAATACCGGCGGCAATTCCTCGCTGCTCCGCGTCCTGCTGGAACAGTATCAGCAGGCGATCCGCGCGGGCGTCGTGAGCTTTCCCAAGGGAACGTTTGGAATTATCAGTAAGCGCTCCGCTTCCTCGGCGGTCCTCAACGCGATCGACTTGAAGAACATGGGCTTCACCATTGTGGGGGAGCCAACCGGCGGCAAACCGAGTTCCTGGGGCGAAGTCCAGCGCTTCGCCCTCCCCCATTCGCGGCTCACCGTCACCGTTTCCACGCGCTTCATCGATATCCCAGGGCACGAAGAAATCTCGTTCTCCCCGGATGTGCCCGTGGATTTTCCTTCCAGCCTCTGGTGGGCGGGCCGGGATGCCTACCTCGAAGCGATCCTGGCACGCTGAGGGCAGAGTAAATTTCGGGAACGGACTTCCGTCGTCTTCGGCCAAAGGCGGATCGGCGAACACCAAGGTCCACCTTTCCGTAAGTTGTGCAAGAACAATTCGAGTGCTTACGCACAATGATAACAAGCATGTGGGAGACAAATGAATCGCATTGTATTCCTGTTTACAGGCGTGATCTTGTGCATTCCCGCCAAGGCGCAGATCGGCATCAGTCCCGGGTGCTTTGACCAGGGGCTTAACCCTACCTACGGACAGTCCATCGCCCTCATGGATGGGAACGACGGGATCGTCGTTGCGGGAACAATGAGGCAGCCTGGGCATCAAGGCAGCGCCATTCGAACCCTCCGGTACAGCGGCGACGGCGATCTGCTATGGAGCGCCACCTTTCAGAGTGATGCGAAGTGCTTCGATGTTGCGGCGAGCGCCGCCGTGGCGCGTGATCATTCGGTGTATGTCGCGGGCGCCAGTTGGAAGGAGGGCTTCAGCGGGACGGATGCGGTTCTGCTTCGCTATGACGAAGGCGGCCGGGAAGAGTGGCGATTTCGCCATCCAGGGCCGCCAGGCCGGAACGAGGCCCGCGCGGTTCTTCTCGACAGTCAGGACAATGCCTTTCTCGTCGTGCAATTGGGCCGTGGCCCGGATTCGCGGATGACCCTGCTGAAATTGAGCCCCACGGGCGAACTTCTTTGGGAGCATGCAGTCTCCCACGGAGGTCTTCGGGTAGGAAAGGCTGCGCTCGATCAATCGGGTCGAGTGGTGGTCACGGGATCATTATGTTCCAGCACCGCCAGCGAGATGGGCTCATGTACTGATACGGATCTCTTCACCGTCGTCTACGATTCCGCCGGGCACATGGTGTGGGAGGCCCGCTATCACCCCGCGGGAGCCGGAGCTCATCAGGGTGTCGTCGTGGCTGCGGCGCCCGGGGGCGACGTGCTTGTCGCGGGTCACCGCTGTAACGACGCCCCTGCGGCTCCCAGTGTGCCGGGCGCGCCGATTGGGGGCGCCCCTTGCCGGACAGGCGACATGCTCCTCCTGCGTTACGACGCGGCGGGCAACCTCCGGTGGGAGGCGAAATTCAACGATGAGGAAGCCGGTGTTTACGAGGCATCGGCCCTTTCTGTAGACGGTAACGGATTCGCGGTTCTTGCGGGCAATGGCTCGGGACAAAACCAAGGTTTCTTTGTGGTGAAGTTCGACCCTTTCGGCAACCGGCACTGGGCGCACCGCTATCATCACGAAGCCTACGAAGTGGTCTCGGACCTGACCCAGGACTGGCAAGGCGGAATCTACGTCACGGGAGGCAGTGTCGCCGATTCCTATTTGGAGTTCGCCACAGTCAAGCTGGACATGTATGGGGAGCGCCAGTGGGTGGCCCGTTACTGGGGCAGGGGAGACCGGGATTTCACCGCCATGGCGATTGCGGTGGACCTCGATGGGCGGGCTGTGGTTACCGGCGGAACGCTCGACCGGATCGGCGTCTCGGAGTCTTCTATCATCACGATTCGCTATACCCCTGATGGCTCGGAAGGATGGGTGGCAAGGGAGAACACGGTGCAGCCATGAACAAAATCAAAATGATTGTATTGCTGGTTTTCTTGCACTCTGCGGCGTTCGCTCAACTATCGCCCACGCAGAAACGTGTCGATTTCGAACAACTGGCTGGATTATTCGCCAAACGTTATGCTTTTGTGGAATGGAAGGCGGAAGCGCTGGGCGTGAATGCTCTGACCATCGAGAACTGGCTGGAGCGTGCGGAGCGAACGGAATCCGATCGCGAGTATTTCGCGCTCTGCGCGCAGTATGTCGCACAACTCCAGGATGGCCATGCTGCTTTCCTTCTCCCCACGAATTTTCGGGCCTGGCTGCCGTTTGGTGTGGATATCTACCAGGGGAAGCCGGTGATTGACCAGGTTTCGAGGACGGTTGCGGATCAGATTCTCCCGGGAGATGAACTGGTCAGTCTCGACGGAGAAGACGTCGATTCGCTTCTGCAAAGATTCGAACTTGTCATCGGCGACGGAAATCCCAGAAGCCGCCGGCGAGTCGCCGCTTCCTTTCTTACGAACCGTCCGCAAGCCTTGCTCCCGGAGGCAAGCCAGGTCCCAACCACGGCGACGGTCGTCGTGAGGCGCGGCTCCCTGGAACTGACGTTTCACCTCCCGTGGGAGCGGGAGGGCACACCTTATGAGTTCGCGGGCCCCGTGGCTACGCCGCGATTGGAATCGAATTCCGGCACGCTCGAAGGACTTCCCGAATACCTTCGTCCCCGCGAAAGCCTGATGCTTTACCGCAGCGCCCTCGACCGTTACGTCAGGAACATGGGGACGTTGCGCCCGGCTTATCAACTGCCTTCCGATTTTCGTCTCCGGTTGGGTGGGCTGCAATCGGATCCGCTCTTTTCCGGCGTTTTCGAGCACCAGGGCCGCCGCGTGGGTTTGCTTCGCATCCCCAACTTCAACAATATGGCGCTGCGGGACCTGGACCTCGAGATTCGCTTCTTCGAGGACAACACGGACGCGCTGCTGGTGGACGTGACCCGTAATCCCGGAGGGAGTGGCTGCTTAGTGGAATGGATTGCACAGCGCTTTACTCGTACGGGTTTTCAAAGCCTGGGGGCCTCCTTCCGAGTCACGTGGGATGTCTTAGGCGCTTTCGAGTCCTCTTTACAGAGAGCTTTGATCCTGGGCGCACCGCCTGACATTGTCGCCGAACTCGAACGGCAGTATTCGTCCGCACAGGCAGCGTACCGGGCGCCCAGAGGATTTACCGAACCACTTCCCATCTGCGGGACCAGCCGCAACATCGCGCCGGTCATGGACCGGAGCGGCCAACCATTCGGATACACCAAACCCGTTGTCTTGCTGATCGATGAAATGAGCTACTCCTCGGCGGAGCTGTTCGCCGCGCTGCTGCAGGACAACGGAAGGGCGATCCTCGTAGGAATGCGAACCAACGGAGCGGGTGGGGCCGTCGCCTCGCACCCCGTGGGCCATTACACGGAAGCGTCGGCAAGATTGCCACAAACCATCGCGGTTCGAACTCGGGAGATTGCGGTCCCCGGTTTTCCCGTGACGACTTACATCGAAAATGTGGGTGTGCAGCCGGATGTCGAGCTGGACTACATGGAACTGGCGCATCCTGCCGCCGGCGACCAGGAGTTCTGGAAGGCCTTGCAGAGCGTCATTGACAATACGATCAACGGCGTGGCCCTGGGGCAGAGCCTGGGAGCCCAGCCGCGGTGACTGCGGGGTGGCTGGCATTACGTCCCACTGCTGCGCCGCCCCTGGGACCGGTTGAATGGCTGCCGCGCTGCCTTCAACACCCTATGCAAGGCGGCAACTGCCGCCAGGAGACCGAGTTTCGGGCCGAGGACTTGCGCCACCGCGCGTATTCAACGTTCATTTGCAGTCGTGCGGCCCGTGCTTAGGCGTCCAACGCTTCACCGAATCGAATGGAATTCCCATAGGGATCATCGACCTGCATTTCGTTCATTCCCCACGGTTGACGGATCAAGCCATAGCGAATTGGCGCGCCTCGTTGGAGGAGTTCCTCGTGGAGCGGCACGATGTTGCGCACGCGGATGTAGCAACTGCTTGCGCCTCCGTAGTGTTTCGCCTCTTCCTCTGACGCGGCAAGCCAGAAGTGGATCTCAACTTGCCCTCGCCGGACAATCAGGTGACCGTGCTCAGGAAAGAGCTTCGACTCCGTGAACCCGAGCCGGTCTCGGTAGAAGTCGGCCGTGCGCTGCAAGTCTCCACTTGGCAGCTGTGGGATTGCCGGATTCAATTCAGGTGTTGACATGGC
>CAYWST010000185.1:0-10770 GCA_964461075.1 uncultured Solibacteraceae bacterium
GAACCGCCGACGCCGGCCTTTTCAGGGCCGCGCTCTACCAACTGAGCTACCTGGCCATCGACTTTCATAGTCTAACAAAGCGCCCTGGGGAACCGCTACACTGGTGGTTCTCCCATGAAAGCGCAGATCTTTGTCACTCTCAAGAAGACGGTTCTCGACCCGCAGGGCGCCACGATCGCGCGCGCGCTTCAGGGCATGGGCCATCCCGAAATCGCCGCCGTGAGGCAGGGCAAGTTCTTCGAAATCGAGATCGCGGACGGCACGCCCCGCGAAGCGGCCCTGGCCAACCTGAACAAGATCGCCGAGGACGTGCTCGCCAATCCAGTCATCGAAGAGTTCCGCGTCGAACTGTTGGACTGAAGTAAGACTCAAGTCGTCCGATGGACGCCGGAGGGGAATATGTGCGGAATCATTGGCTACGTCGGGGGCCGTAAGCCCGTCCCGATCATTCTCGATGGGCTCCGGCGGCTGGAATACCGGGGTTACGACTCGGCCGGCCTGGCGGTGGTGGACTCGGCGCAGAAGCTCGAGATCCGGCGCGCCTCCGGCAAGCTCCATAATCTCGAAGAGACCGTCCGATTGAGCCCTGTGGATGGCTGGTACGGCATCGGCCACACACGCTGGGCCACGCATGGGCGGCCGACGGAAGAGAACGCGCACCCGCATCGCGACAGCAAGGGCGACACCGTCGTGGTCCACAACGGCATCGTCGAGAACTACCTGTCGCTCAAAGAGGAGTTGACGGCCGAAGGCCACCACTTCCACACCGAGACGGACACGGAGATCATCCCCCACCTGGTGGAGAAGTACTTCGCCGGCAGCCTCGAGGAGGCGTCGAGGCAGGCTGCGCGGCAGATGAAGGGCGTCTATGCCTGCGCGATCATCTCGCGGCTGGACCCGGGCAAAATCGTGGCGATGCGGAACGGTCCGCCGGTGGTGATCGGCCTGGGCGAAGGCGAGTACTTCGTCGCCAGCGACATCACGGCCATCCTGAACCACACGCGCGACGTCTTCTTCCTGCATGACGGGGATATCGCCGTGCTCACTCCGGACGGCGTGCAGTTGATGGACCTGGACGGGCAGCCCGTGAAGCGGCAGGTGACGCACATCCTGTGGGATCCGATCATGGCCGAGAAGGGCGGCTACAAGCACTTCATGCTCAAAGAGATCTTTGAGCAGCCGCGGGCGGTGAGAGACACGATTCTGGGCCGCGTGGGGCAGGAGTCCGGCCGCGTCTTCCTCGATCAGATGCAGATCACCGAAGACGAGTTCGCCGAGTTCCGGAACGTGCGGATTGTCGCCTGCGGCACGAGCTGGCACGCGGCGCTCGCCGGGAAGTTCATGATCGAGCGGCTGGCGCGCCTGCCCGTGGAGGTGGATTACGGCAGCGAGTTCCGCTACCGCGATCCGATCGTGGGCGAGGAATCGCTGACGGTTCTCATCTCGCAATCGGGCGAGACCGCCGACACGCTGGCGGCGCAGCGCGAGGCCAAGCAGAAGGGCTCGAAGACGCTGGCCATTGTGAACGTGATGGGGTCGATGCTTTCGCGCGAAGCCGCGGGCACGCTGCTGACTCATGCGGGGCCGGAGATCGGCGTCGCTTCGACCAAGGCGTTCACTTCGCAGTTGACCGCGCTGTTCCTGCTGGCGATGTACCTCGGGCAGCGGCGAGGTCTGCTTTCTCACGACGCCTCGATCGATCTCACCCAGGACCTGTTGAAGATCCCCGCCCGGCTCGAGCAGTTGCTGGCCTCGGAGATGCACTACGAAGAGCTGGTCAAGCACCTGTTCAAGGCGAGCGACTTCCTTTATCTTGGGCGCGGCATTCACTACCCGATCGCGCTCGAAGGAGCGCTCAAGCTCAAAGAGATCTCCTACATCCACGCCGAAGGATATCCTGCGGGCGAGATGAAGCACGGACCGAACGCGCTCATCGACGAGACGCTGCCGGCGGTGGTGCTGGCGACGGCCGATCCGCAGGACGAGGCGAGCGTGCTCCGGTTCGAGAAGACGCTCTCCAACATCCAGGAGGTCAAGGCGCGCGGGGGCAAGGTGGTGGCCGTGGCCACCGAGGGCATGAAGGAAGTGGAGAAATCGGCCGACCATGTGATCTGGGTTCCTCCGGCGCGCGAGCTGCTGCTGCCCATCCTGGAGGTGGTCCCGCTGCAGTTGCTCGCCTATCACATCGCGGTGCGGCGCGGCTGCGACGTCGATCAGCCGCGCAACCTTGCCAAGAGCGTCACAGTCGAATAGGAACCGCGGAATGAAGCAGGCGGTGACGGAGTTCCGCATCCGCACGCGCGGCAAGGGGCTTCACGAGTTCACGGCCGAAGTCGAAAGCTGGGTGGCCGCGCAGGGCATGGCCACGGGACTGCTGACGCTGTTCTGCAAGCACACGTCGGCTTCGCTGGTGGTGCAGGAAAACGCCGACCCGGACGTGCAGACCGACTTGCGCGGGTGGTTCGATCGCGCCGTCCGCGAGGACGATCCGCATTGGGTCCACACGCTCGAAGGGCCCGACGACATGCCGGCGCACGTCAAATCCGCGCTGACCGGCGTTCATCTCTCGATTCCGGTCATCGGCGGGAGGCTCGCTCTGGGGACATGGCAGGGCGTCTATTTGTTCGAGCATCGCCGGTCGCCGCACTCGCGGACCGTAGCGGCCCATCTCCTGGGCGAAACTTGACGATACAATTCATGCATGGATCTATCCCGCCGCACTTTCTTAGAATCCGCCACGCTCGCCTCCCTGGCACGCGAAGCCGTGGCGGCAGCGCCCGACCCGAAGACCGGCATGCCGATGCGAACTCTCGGCAAGACAGGGGTCAAGGTCAGTCTGCTCGCCTTCGGCGCGGGTTCGCGCTGGCTGGCGTACAAGGATCGCGAGAAGGCCCTCGCGGCTCTGGATGAGGCTCTGAAAAGCGGGGTGAACTACGTGGACTCGGCCGCCAGCTATGGCGACGGGCAGAGCGAGCAGTGGGTGGGCGAGTACCTGAAGACCCACAAGAAGGATTTCTTCCTGGTCACGAAGATCTCGCCGCGCAAGCACGACGACGTGATGCGCACCATCGAACGTTCGCTGAAGAACTTCGGCGTGCAGCAGGTGGACCTGATGCACATGCACTCGCTGATGGGCGCGGAGGATCTGGCCGAGGCGGAAGCGAAAGGGAATCTGATCGAGATCCTGCAGAAGATGAAGGAGCAGAAAGTGGCGCGGTTCATCGGCGTCACCTGCCACGCAAGCCCCAAGGTCCTGGCGCAGGCGCTCGACCGTCACGATTTCGATTCGACGCAGATGGCCTTGAACATCGCGCAGATCGGCAACGCGGCGCCATCGAATCGCGCCGGAGCGGGCGAGACGGGCGCGTCCGGCTTCGAGTCCATCGCCATGCCGGTCGCGCTGAGAAAGAAGATGGGTCTGTCGGCGATGAAGGTCTTCGCGCAGGAGAAACTGCTCGGCAAGGCCGCACCGGAGACGCTCATTCGCTACGCGATGACACTCCCGGTCAGCGCGGCGGTGATCGGGATGCCGCAGATCGAGCACCTGAGGCAGAACCTCGCTGTGGCCAAGGCGTTCAAGCCGCTCAGCGGCGAAGAGATGAAATCGCTGCCTTCGTCGGTCTCGAACCAGCTTCGGGCCTCGATCGACCGGTTCTTCTCCGATCATGTCGACGGCTGAGCCGGACGTCGAGGTCTTCCACGAAGGTCTTTGGGTCCGGCGCGTCGGGCAGCATTATTTTCCTGACCCCGACTTCGACCCGGCCCGCGATCCGGAATGGGAGAAGTGGACAGGCCGGGCGGCAAAGTACCTGCGGGACGCCGAGGATTACTGGTTTCACGTGTACCGGCCCAAGCCGGGCGACGTGATCGTGGACATCGGCGCGGGCCGGGGCGAGGATGTGTTCGCGTTCTCCAGGGCGGTGGGCCCCGAAGGCGCCGTCTGGGCCGTCGAAGCGCACCCGCTGACGTTTCAAGCATTGGCCCTGTTCTGCCGGCTCAACGGACTGGCCAACGTGCGCCCCGTGCAGATGGCGGCGACGTCGGAGCCGCAGGTTCTGGAGATCGAAACGCTGCCGGTCTGGGAATCGAACTATCTTCGCGCCGGCGCGCCATCGCCGACGAGCTACGCGGTGGCGGGCCGCCCGTTCGACGACTTCGCCATCGAACAGGGCATCGGCCGGATCGACTTCATCAAGATGAACATCGAAGGCGCCGAACGATGGGCGCTCCCGGGAATGCGCGAATGCATGAAGCGCGCGCGCTTCGCCTGCATCTCGGCCCACGACTTCCGCGCCCGCCGGGGCGACGGCGAGGAGTTTCGCACGCGCGCCTTCGTCGAGGAGTTCATGCGGGCCTGCGGCTTTACTCTCGTCTCCCGGGACGACGATCCGCGCTACTACGTGCCGGACCACATTCACGGCTTCCGCGCGGGCTCATGATCAGCTTTCGGACAACTCCGCGCCCAGCGCAAGCAGTTTGCCGGTCAGATTCTCATACCCGCGCTCGACGTAGTGGGTGTTGAGCAGAGTCGAGCGGCCCTCTGCCACCAGCGCGGCGATGACGTAGGAGAAGCCGGCTCGGAGATCCGGGATATCGATCACGGCGCCGTGCAGGGGGGTGGGGCCGACAATGACGGCCGAGTGCTTGTGGTTGCGCTGGCCGAACCGGCAGGGCAGCGGACCAAGACACTCCCGGTAGAGCTGGATCTGCGCGCCCATCCGGTTGAGCGCCTCGACGTAGCCGAAGCGCTGCTCGTAAACGGTTTCGTGCACGATGGAGACGCCCGAGGCCTGCGTGAGCGCGATGACGAAGGGCTGCTGGTAGTCGGTGGAGAAGCCCGGGTAGACGTCGGTTTCGAGGGCTGTGCTGCGGAGCCCCTCCGTCCCGCAGGCGCGCATGAACTCGATCCCTTCTTCGCTCGCCCTGAAGTCGCCCCCGATCTGGCGGTACTTGTTGAGGAAGGTCATCATGTCCACCTGGCGCGCATTGCGCACGAAGATGCGGCCGTTGGTGGCGATGGCGGCCGAGGCCCAACTGGCGGCTTCGAGCCGGTCGGGGATGGCGGAATGGTCGAAACCGCGCAGGGATTTCCGCCCGAGGACGGTGATGCGCCGGTCGATGTCAACGCTGATGGTGGCGCCCATTTTCTGGAGCACCATGATCAGGTCCATAATCTCGGGTTCGATGGCGGCGTTGGAGAGTTCCGTCACGCCCTCAGCGCAGGCGGCGGCGAGGATCACCTGTTCGGTCGCGCCGACGCTGGGGTAATCGAGACGAATCTTGTTGCCTGTGAGGCCGGAGGCGCGCAGGTGCGCGTCGCCCGCTTCGTCGTGCAAGACGGCGCCCATCTCCTGCAGGGCGCGGATGTGGAAGTCGACGGGGCGCGTGCCGATCCGGCAACCGCCGAGACTGGGCACGGGGGCTTCTCCGAAGCGAGACAGCAACGGACCGCAGGTCAGAATCGGGATGCGGCTCTTGCCGGAAAACTCCTTGAGGACGCTGCGCTCCATCGGCTTCAGGTTGGCGGCGCAGATGTCGAGCACGCCGGGCTCCGGAGAGTTCACCTCGCCGCCGAGCGCGCGGATCAGATCGCTGACAATAGCCACATCAACGATGCGGGAAACGTTCCGCAGCCGGCAGGGTTCACCGGTCAGCAGCGAGGCCACCATCAGCTTCGGCAGCGAGTTCTTCGCGCCAAGAATGGTCACTTCGCCTTCCAGCGGTTTCCCGCCAATGAGATCCATACGATCCGCCTTGACTGCGCGAGGGCTCACTGGAACAGCTTTCTCTCCCGTTTCAGGAACGCGGGGGTATCGAGATCTTCAAGGGAGAACGGATCATCGTCCTTCGGACCGGGCGGAGGCGCGGCAGGCTGAGGCGGAGGCGCCACGGCGACCGGCGGCGCCACGGGTGGCTCGTCGATAATCTCGACGGCTTCCTCGCTCACCACATCGAACACGCCCTGGCGGGCCGCGCGGACTGGCTCAGGCTCCTGTTCTGGCATATCCATGAGAGGGGAGGCGGTGATAACGGGCTCCGGAGGCGCTTCGCGCTGAACCGGCTCAGGGATGAACGAGGCCGGCGTCGTCCGCGGCGAGAATCCTGCGCGAGGCGCGGCAAACGGCGCGGCGCTCTCCGGCGCGCGCGCGCGGATCGCCGCGGGATCCACTTGGGGCAGGCCGGTGCGCTCGAACCCGGTGGCGATGACCGTCACCTTCACTTCGTCGCCGAGAGTTTCGTCCGCCACAAGGCCGAAGTTGATCTGCACTTCGTCGTTTCCGGTGGCCTCTTTGATGAGGCGGCAGGCGTCGAACATCTCGTGCAGGCTGAGATTGCCGCTGGCGCTGATGTTGAGCAGAACGGCCCTGGCGCCGTGCAGGCCGCCTTCTTCGAGCAGCGGGCACTGAATGGCCGCCTGCGCGGCTTCCCTGGCCGCGTTCTGGCCCCCGGCCCTGGCGGTTCCCATCATCGCGAAGCCCATCCCCGTCATGATGGCGCGCACGTCGGCGAAATCGCGGTTGATCAGGCCGGGGGTGGTGATGATGTCGCTGATCCCCTGAACGCCCTGGCGCAGGACGTCGTCGGCAAGCCGGAAGGCCTCGAAAAAACTGGTTCCCGGGGGAACGAGTTCGACGAGCCGGTCGTTGGGAATCGAAATGACGGTGTCGACGGTGGCGTGCATCTCCGCGAGGCCGCGTTCGGCCTGCTTCATGCGCCGAGGCCCTTCGAAGCCGAAAGGCTTGGTCACCACGGCGACAGTGAGCGCCCCGAGTTCCTTGGCGAGCGACGCGATCACCGGCGCCGCGCCGGTTCCGGTCCCGCCGCCGAGACCGGCGGCGACAAACACCATGTCGGCGCCTTCGAGCACTTCGATGATGCGGTCGGTATCCTCAAGCGCGGCCTGCCGGCCGATCTCGGGGTCCGAACCCGCGCCAAGCCCATGCGTAATGCGGGCCCCGAGCGCGATCTTGTTGGGAACCCGGGAGACGCGGAGCGCCTGCGCGTCGGTGTTCATGACGTAGAACTCCACGCCCTGGACGCCCATGTCGACCATGCGGTTCACGGCGTTGGAGCCGCCGCCGCCGACGCCGATCACCTTAATTCGCGTGCCTCCCAGAGCTTCGTCCTGTATTTCGAATTTCAATGCGTCCAGTTCGCCCATGGAACCCTCCGCGCCGCGGGGCGGCGCCAACTCCTTATTGTTGCCTTTTTATGTGTGCCCCGTGAACAGGCTCCAAAAACTCGGGCCGCCGCCCTTTTCCTTGCGCGCCTGCAGCCGGGCGGAATACATCGCCAGGCCGATCGGCCCCGCCCACACCGGGCTCATCACCTCGTCAGGCGCGTCGAGGATGCCGCGGGGAAAGCCGAGCCGGGCCGGACAACCCAGCACTTTCTCGGCGAGTTCGACGAGGCCCTCCAGCAGGCAGCCGCCGCCGGTCAGCACAATCCCTTCGCGCAGGACCAGGTCGCGCGCGTAGCGGGACCGCAGCCGGTCGGCGTACTCGAACAGTTGAGCGGCGCGGGCTTCGAGAATCTCGATCAGTTCGCGGCGGTTGATCTCCCTCCCCGGCCGCCCTGGCTCAGCCGGGAGTTCGATGATGATGTTGTCGGCCGTGAGGCCGAGCAACGCGCAGCCGTGCGCGAACTTCAGCCGCTCGGCTTCTTCGAACGCCAACGCCTTCAATTCGCAAAGATCGCGCGTGAAGTGGTCGCCCGAAAGCGGCAGCCCCGCCGCGTACAGCATCGAATCCCCGTCATAGAAGACGAGGTTGGTGCTGTGCGCGCCGATGTCCATCACCGCGACGCCGCCCATGCGCTCTTCGGCGAGCACGGACGCGTATGCTCCGGCCATCGCTTCGAAGACGGTCTCCTCCACTCGAAGGTGAGCCTGGTGCACCGCGCTGAGCAGCGCCTGATGCTCCTGCTTGGAAGTGGTGATCAGCAGCGCATGAGCCTCCAGCCGCTGGCATTCGATGTGCAGCGGATGCGGGATGGGCGGCTGCCCGTCCACGGTGAAGTCCTGGGGCAGGACCTGCAGGAGAAAACGGTCCTCGTCGAGCCGGGCCCGCGCGGCCAGTTCCACTGAATAGACAAGATCCGCCCGCTCGATCAGCCTCCGATGTCCGAATTCGTAGAGTCCTCTGCCCTGCTGAGAACGGACCGCGGGCCCCCCGACGCCGACCACCGCGCCGCCAATCTGCAACCCGCTTGCCGCCTCGGCTTCCTTCACCGCCTGGCGGATGGCCGCGGCGACCGCCGACTGGTCGGCGATCTGCCCCCTGTGCCAGCCCGCGGAGGGAACGGCGGCGTGGCCCGCGTACCGCAAACTCCCGCCTTCGAGCAAGAGAACGGCCACGCGCGTCCACGCGCTCCCGATATCCAATCCCACGGCAGTAAGCGGCTTCTTCGACAACTGGGCTCCTTGCCTTCTATGGCTCCGTCACCTGCGTCCGCTGCGGCTCGGCCACGGGAATCGCCGTGATCCTGCCATCGAGGCTGACGTCCAGCAGCGCGCGCCCCGAGAGGCGGTCGCGAATCCCTTCATAGTGGTTCAGGAACTCCTTGACCCGCTCCAGGAATCGTTCTCCGCCGAGAATCAGAACCACGACACGGTCCGGCATTTGGAACGTCACCCGCAGACTGTCCCTGTTGGTGACATCCACTTCGATGATCTGGTTCCGATAGTCCCGCAGTTCGTCGAGCAGGCGCAACATGGTCCGCACGCCGGCCCGGCGGCGTTCGATGTCCTCCTCCCGCCTCACGCCGATCAACAGCGGCAGATTGCGCGGGACCGCTCCGCGCACAGATAGCACCGCGCCATCTTCGTCAATCAGCATCGGCTGAAACGTCACCGGGCTATCGAACCGTCCCGTCACGCCGGCCGCCACCGGCAGGAACGCCACCGGTTGACGTTCGGTCACGGCCACATGGAAGCTGTTGGGCCAAACGCGGCGAACCGACGCATCCCGCACCCATTCGACGGTCCGGAGCTTCGTCCGGCGGTCTTCCAGGTTGATCTCGATCAGCCCCTTGCCCGCGTCCTGCTCAAAGGCTTTCAACAGAGCGCGTCTGGAGCTCTTTTCGACGCCGGTCAGTTCGATCGAGCGGGGCTCCTCGATCCCGGCGAAGCGAAAGCGCTCGTCCTTCGACAACATTTCGTGCGTCTGGAGGGAAACCCAGGAGACGGAGAAGGTGAAGGCCAGGACGGCCAAAGTCACCGAGGCGGTCCGCACGGCGGTCCAGACGGCTCCCTCGCGGCGTTTCGCGCCGGCTGGTTCCGCCGAGAACTCCATTTCGAGATCGAGTTTCTTCTTTCTTGCCATGAAGCGCTCCTATGGTTGTTTTTTCCGCAACCCGGCCAGTATCTTCGGCCCGGCCTCCGTAATGGAGCCCGCGCCAAGCGTCAGAACCAAATCTCCCGGCTTGAGTTCAACAAGCGATGCGGCGACAGCGCCGTCCAGCGATCCGGCGAAGAGACAGTCCGGATGGCCGGCGGCGCGGATCCTCGCCGCAAGGCCGGCGCCTGAGACGCCCGGGATCGGAGTTTCGCTCGCCGCGTAGATGTCCAGCACTCTGACGCAATCCGCCGCCGCGAACGCTTGAGAGAACTCGTCCAACAGGTCGCGCGTCCGCGTGTAGCGGTGCGGCTGGAAAAGAACGTAGAGCCGGCCGGGCCGGCGGAGGCGCAGCGCCTCGATCGTGGCGCGGACTTCCGTCGGGTGGTGGCCGTAGTCGTCAATGACTTCGATCCCATTCGCGCTGCCCTTCAATTCCATCCGCCGGCCGGCGCCGGAGTAATTCGCAAGGGCCGCGGCAGCGGCCTCCGGAGAGACGCCCAACTCGGATGCGACGGCGATCGCGGCGGTTGCGTTCAACACGTTGTGCGCGCCGGGAACGTTAATCCTGAACCGCCCCGCCGGTCCACGGGGGCCGCCGAGGCTGAACTCGCCCCAGGACGGCCCATGCGATTCGTCTTCGATCCGGAACGCGGCGTCGCCGGAGCGGCCGTAAGTCAGACATTTCCCGCTCACGCCGGCCAGCATGGAGCGGACCTCGGCATCGTCGCAGCAGGCGATCAGGCAGCCGGCGCGCGCGCCGAATTCCGCGAACGCCGCTCTGAGCGCCTCGAATCCGCCGTAGTGCTCCAGGTGTTCGCGGTCGATGTTGGTGACGACGGCGATATCCGGGCGCAACAGCAGAAAACTGCCGTCGCTCTCGTCGCACTCGGCGATCATGACCTCACTTTTCCCCGCCCGGGCGTTCAATCCATCGAGCCAGGAGAGCGTAGTCCCCACAAAGACGGAAGGGTCTAATCCCGCATGGATGGCGATCGCCGCCGCCATGGAGGTGGTGGTGGTCTTCCCGTGGCTGCCTCCAACGGCCACGCTCCGCCGCCCGGCCATGAGTTCCGCCAACAGCGCGCCGCGATGAATCACCGGCAGACCGCGCCGCCGCGCTTCGGCGATTTCGGGGTTCGCCGCGTCGAGCGCAGACGTGTAGATCAGCGCGCCGGTCTCCGGCGGCAGATTCTGCGCGGCGTGCCCTAGCGCGATCCGCATCCCCATGGACGCGAGTCTCGCGGTGAGTCCGGTGGACCGCAGGTCGCTGCCCGAAATGGGATGCCCCGCGGCATGACAGAGCAGCGCCAGGCCGCTCATGCCGATGCCGCAGATTCCGGTGAAATGCAGGGGGGCGGCGGGATCAAACATGACAACCCTTTATTGTTCTGGCCAGCGGCAGGCGTGTCAACGCTTCTTCGCCTCCTCAAGC
>CAYWST010000186.1:0-10751 GCA_964461075.1 uncultured Solibacteraceae bacterium
CGGGCCCCGCGGCGGGAACTCCGGCGGCGTCGTCAGCAGCAGGCTCTCCGCCACGCGCGCGAGCCGCTCCAGATGCGCCTCGTAGCGCGGAAGGGTGTCGGCGTCCCGGGAAGAGAACTTCGCAACCTCGGCGCGCGTCCGGGCCGGGTCCTGCCACATGAACATGTGGCGGCCGTCTGGGAATGCGGAGAAGAACGCGGGGTCCTTCGCGTCCACCCGGTAACCGTGACGCTCGAGTTCGAGATCGGCGATGATTCGCTCCTGCAGCAGGCTCGTGAGGTAGCTGGCCGTGTAGACTTTATAGCCGGGCCAGACCTCTTCCGTCACGGCGCAGCCGCCAACCATGGAGCGCCGCTCGAGGACGAGCACGCGCTTGCCGGCCTTGGCGAGATAGGCCGCGGCGACCAGTCCGTTATGGCCGCCCCCGACGATAATGACGTCGAAGACTTGCTGTCTCATCCTCTGCAAGAATAGATCATTCATGAGCAGGAGAGATTTGCTGGGAAAACTGCGGGCGCACCGCGCCGCCGACGATCACGAGGCCGGAATGCTGAGGCGGATTCTGGACTTTGTCGAGTCGCGCGAGGCGTGCTTCGAGCGGTCGCTTCTGGAAGGCCACGTGACCGGTTCGGCGTGGGTGGTGGACCGCGAGCGGCGGCATGCGCTGCTCACGCATCACGCCAAGCTCGGCAAGTGGCTGCAGATGGGCGGCCACTGTGACGGCGACGCCGACGTGCTTCGAGTGGCCCTGCGCGAAGTGGAGGAGGAAAGCGGACTCGCCGGGGTGACGCCGCTGCTCGACGGCGCAATCTTCGACGTAGATGCGCACGAGATCCCGGCGCGCGGCGCCGAGCCGGCTCACGTGCACTACGACATTCGGTTCCTGATCGAGGCCGACCGCGCCGCGCCGCTGCGGCTCAGCAGCGAGTCGCACGATCTGCGCTGGGTGCCCTACGGCGAAATCCCGCTGCTCAACACCGACGAGAGCGTTCTCCGCATGCTGCGGAAATCCCCGCGCGATTAGCCGCTCCCTCCCGCTTCGCGCGCGTGAGTTTCGACCGCGCTGGCCAGATCCTCGGCGCGGAAGGGTTTCGTAATGTATCCATCCAGGCCGGCCGCGAAGGTCTCGAACTCATGGCGCTGCATCGCGTGCGCGGTCAGGGCGAGGATTGGGGTTGGGGCGAGGGTGTGCTCGCGTTCGTGGGCGCGCCAGCGCCGCGTCGCTTCCAGGCCGTCGAGCCGGGGCATCTGGAGATCCATCAGCACGAGGTCGTAAGCCGAGTTCCTGAGCTTCTCGAGGGCTTCGACGCCGTCCTGAGCGCACTCGACATGGTGTCCCAGGCGCGAGAGCAGCGCCACGGCGAGCCGGCGGTTAATCTCGTTGTCCTCGGCGAGGAGGATTCGGCGCGGTACGGCCGCAAAGTCTCTCGTCCCAGACGATTCGGCGGGCTTCTGTACGCTCAGGCCGGACTCCGGAAGCGTGACGGGGAGCGTCACCGTGAAGACGCTGCCCTGGCCGGGTTCGCTGCGGACCTCGATCTTGCCGCCGATGCTTGCTGTGAGCTTGCGCACGATCGACAGGCCCAGACCTGATCCGCAGTACCTGCGCGAGGTCGATCCGTCGGCCTGGCGGAAAGGTTCGAAGATCGACTCCAGCATTGAAGCTTCGATCCCGATTCCCGTGTCCTCGACTTCGATGGTCAACGTGGGCGGCGCGCTCGCGGAGTGGAGGCGAAGCAGGACGCGTCCCCTCTCGGTGAACTTGACCGCGTTGCCCAGAAGATTGACGGCGATCTGCTGAACGCGCAGCGCATCGCTGACAACGGCATCGGGCAGCGGCTCGCCCGCCTCCAGCCGGAGTTCGAGCCCCTTTTCCCGCGCGCGGACTTCGACGGTTTTCAGAGCCTGCCGCGCCATTTCTCTCGGACAGAACGGCCCATGGCGGATCTCCAGCCGGCCGGCCTCGATGCGCGACAGGTCGAGGATGTCGTTAAGCAGGCCCATGAGACTGCCGGCGCAGCTTTGGGCGTCCTCGAGATATGAGCGCTGTTCCGCGGTCAGATCCGACTCCAGAACGAGACTGGTCATCCCGATGACGCCATTGAGCGGCGTGCGGATCTCGTGACTCATGTTGGCCAGAAACTCGCTCTTCAGCCGGCTGGCCTCCTCGGCCCTTTCGCGGGCCGCCTCGAGCTGGCGTGTGCGGTCGGCGACGCACTGTTCGAGCCAGGCCTGGCGGCGCTTGAGATAGCGCGTCCGCCAAACAAAGACGCCGAACAGCAATGAGACCCCCGTGGCGGCCAGCCCGAAGCGGAACCACGTGGTTTCGTGCCAGCGCGGCGTGATGGTGAAGTGCAGCCGCGCCGGCGAGACGGACCACTCCGAGTTGCGCACCCGGGCGCCAATCTCCAGCGTATGGGCGCCGGGATCGAGCCCCACGAAGTGCAGTTGGGCGTCGCGGGTGTAGTTCCACGCTCCCGGCTCGCCGCGCGGCTCCAGCATCCGGTACCGATAGACGACCCCCTCAGGATCGATGAAGGAAAGGGCGGCGAAGCGGACGCGCAGCGAGTTGGCCCCGGACCTCGCGGCGGCCTCGCCGTCCCTCGTTGCAAAGTTATCTGGTCCAAGCGCAGCGAATGTCACCGCCACATCAGGCGGCGCCGGCGGTTCAAGGCTCGCCCCTGGTAGAAAGCGCGTGAGTCCTCCGCTGGTCCCGATCCAGACCGCCCCGTCCGGTTCCGCCAGGAAGGACTCCGCATCGCAGTCGTTCCAGACAAGGCCCGTGCTTTGATCGTGGGAGAGCCAGCGCCCCCGGTCCAGGATTGCGACGCCCCGGTCGGTTCCCACCCACAGACGCGCACGGGCGTCCATCCCGAGGAAGTAGGCGAGATCGGAAAGTCCTCCCGGCTTGGCGTGGTGCTCCACGCGCGCGAGCCGCGGCTCCGGCCCCGATTCATCAAAGAAGAGCCGGGAAACCCCCCTGGCCGAGTGGTAGCTCACCCAGAGCGAATCCTGCGAGTCGATCGCCATCGCCGAGATCCAGTGGTCTTTCAATCCGTCCTTGCCGGTCCAGCGAAACCAACGGCCCGACGCAAACCGGTAGAGACCGTGGCTCGAAGACAGCCAGAATCCGCCCTTCGCGCGGCGGAAATAGTAGGCGCTCGCGGCCGGCCGTTCCCGGTTGATGACGACATGCTCGAAGCGTGCCGCCCCGCGGGCGCGCCGGTACAGGCCCGCCGCCGAACCAACCCAAAGCGTGCCCGCTTCGTCTTCATACAGGCCGAAGATCCGTTCGGCGGGCAAGCCCGCCTCCGGACCGTAGCGCCGGACGGCGTTGGGGCGCCGCGGATCGCTTCCCATCGTCACCTCGACAATGCCGTACGGAGCGGGCGCGGCGAACAACGACCCGCGCGGCGTCATCAGCAGGGCGCGCACGTATTCGGTTTTCGCCCAACTCTGCCTCGCCCAGCCGTAGGCCCCATCCCGCTCCCGCCGTCCATGGTAGACTCCGCCGTGCGTCGCCACGAAGATCCCGCCCTTTCCGTCAGGCGCCATCTGCCAGATGATGGGGTTTTCGAGACCGTCGGCGGATGTGTACCCCTCCCACGCGTCGCGGCCGGCCCAGCGAACCACCCCGCCCCCGCTGAGGCCGAGCCAGAGCGATCCTTCCCGGTCTTCCAAAACGCAGGAGACCTCGTGGCCGCTCAGCCCGTTCCGCTTTCCGATCAGCCGCACCGTCCCGCCGCCGCTCACCATCAGGCCGTTGGGAGTGGGCGCAAGGATGCGGCCTGCGCGGTCCAGCGCCAGTTTCGGGAGGCGCGAGTATTGGTCTTCTCCCATGGCAATCCGCTCAAATCTCCGCCCTCCTTCCGGAAGCCGGGCGGTCGTCCTGCGCCCCCGCGCCCATATCGCGCCATTCTTGTCGGCAAGAAAGGCCTCGTAGGCGTCCGCCGGTAATCCCTGCCCGGCGCCGAAACGCGTCAGTGACCCTCCCCCATCCATCCGGCAGGCCTCCTCCCCGCAACCGAACCAGATCGTCTCTCCGGCCAGGTAAACTCCTCGCGGGTTCACGGCCCTCCGGATCAGCTTGAGTTCGTACGCCGGCGCCCGCGCCACATAGAAACCGCCGGAAAGCGCCACCATCAGGCCCCCGCTCGCGTCGACGGCCACCGGCTGCGAGCCGCGAGGCCGCCCGGCCGGCAGTTGCAGCGCCACGAACCGGTCCCCGATTCGGCGATAAAGGTGGCTCTCACTGGCCACGAAAAAGTCCCCCGATGGCGTTTCCGCGAAACCAAGCACGTAATCGCCGATCAGCCCTGATTCCGTTCCGAAGTGACGCCACCGCCGGCCGTCGAACCGGAACGCGCCGTTCTGTGTTCCCGCCCAGATGAATCCCGTCTTGTCCTGATACAGAGCGATCACGCCCAGGTTGAACAACCCTTCAGGACTTCGATATGGACGAAATGAGTACGTCTGGGCGGTCAATACCGTAACCGCCAGCCACCCCGCGGCCAGACTGCCGAGGACGCCGCGCGTACCTGCACGTCGATTCATCCCGATTGTCTTATCGACAGATAACACAGCAGCGTCGCAATCCGGTTCGTGATGAGACGATAAGATCTGGACATCGAAATAAATGCTTGTTAATGTATGGATGGGCGTCGTTGAGCCCAGACTCAGGGAACCCGAGGTGTCGGGAATGGCGATTGCGGGCGGACTCTTTCTGTGGGGACAGCATTACCTCACCGGCGTGGAATGCGTGGACCGGCAACATGAGGAGATCACTGTGCTCCTCAACCAGTTGTATGACGCCCACCGCGAGGGTGTTTCAAAGGAGAAGCAAATCGCCCTTTTCGACGCGCTGATCGAGGCGGTGGCCGCTCACTTCCGGACCGAAGAATCCTATATGCGCGAATTGGGTTACGAGGAGCGCGACTTGCACGAACGCGAGCACGACGCCCTTGCCAGCAAGGTCATGTCGTTGCGGGAAGATTTCGGCGAGGGCCGCGTGACCGCGCTGGAAGGCGGCCTGGAGTTCGTCAAGGAATGGCTCAGGGATCACATGATCACGAGCGACCGCCGCATGGGCAGATTCCTCGCGCAGCGGATGGGAATCAGGCAGGACTGACGAAGAAGCCGGCCTCCCGGCCGGCTTCTTCAATTAGCGTGCGTGGGACTTGCTGACGCTCGCGGTCCCCGTGGGTCCGTGGCAGGCGTGGCAGGCTTCTCCGAGCTGCGGGTCGGTGTTCGTTTTGGCGTGCGCGGCGGAAGCCTTGCTGTCGTGGCACGCCAGGCAGTTGGCGGTGGTGCGCCCCGCCGGCGAGATGAAGTCGAACGGGCTGATCACCGCGATGCGCGTGTCGTTCTCCGGGATCTGTTCGGTCCCCGGGACGTGACAGGAGACGCAGCTCCGGAGGTCGCCCGGGTAGCCGGCCTTGGAGTAATCCACGTTGGCGACGGCGTAGCCGCGCGTCAAAGCCGCGCCCCGATGGATCTTGTGAATCATGACGCCCATGTCGATGCTCCGCTGCGGCGCGGGATTGGCGGTCAGGTTCGGACGGTGACAGATGACGCACTCCTGGACCGTATTGCGGGCGCCGCCGTGGAAGGACAGCTCGAAGTGACAGGCGTTGCACTTGTTCAGGTCCGCCACAACTCTCCTGCCCTGGACCGGCGAGCCGTCAACGGAAAAGTAGTACTGCTTGTTCACGCCCGAGTCGTTGATGGTCCTCGCGCTGGCCGTGCCGGGATTCAGAGTGATCGACTGCCGGCCTTCCATCGTGATCGTCCAGGATCCCTTGGCGTCCGCGGGAATGGGGTTGGTGCAGGTGTACTGATATAGACCCTCGGCGCCGCCCTGGGGGACCGCCCTGGTGGCGTCTTCCTGGAAGTGCGCCGTGTAGTCGCTGTTCGCCCCGGCGAGGTAGATGCGGAGGCGCGACATGGTGGCGGCGTTGATCCCCGTCCCCGCGTCGTTCTTGACCGTGAAGGTGACGACGGGCCGTTCTCCCGGCCTCGTGTTGGTGACTTCGAGGATTTCGAAGTTGGTGCCCGGGAGTTGCTTGGACTGCGTGGGGACGACGTGCGCGCCTTCGACCGAGATGTCGAACTCCTCGGCCATCTTTGACGGGTGGCAGCGGTTGCAGCCCGTGTCGGTGGTCTGAACGATGCCGGCATGGTTCTTGCCGGTCGTGAAGTCGATGTTGTCGTGGCAGGATCCGCAGGCGGCCCGGCTGGCCTTGAGATAGTGCTCGGGCTGCGCCACCTTCGTGCCGTCGTCGTGGCACACCTTGCAGTTGTTCGCCGCGGGAGGAAACACGATGTGCGAATAATCGTGCACGCTCTGCTGGTTGCCGATGATCTTGTAGGGCGTCCCCGCGATCACGCTCGGCAGATCTGAGCCCATGTGGATCTTGTGCGTCATCACCGGCATATCGACCGTGTTGCCCGTGTCCGGGTCCACGGTTTGCGGCGAATGGCAGAGATTGCACAGTTCCATGGTCTTGCGCGAGCCGCCATGGAAGCCCATGTCGAGGTGGCATTTGTTGCAGGTGGACGTCTTGACGATGTCGCGAACGGCGGTCACCGCGCCTCCCGCCGGCACAAAGTTGTAGACGTCGTCGTCGTAATGCGTCCCGAGTTCGAACTCGCTCAAGTTGCGCGAACCGTATATGCCGGCCGAGTGAGTCGCTGTCTTCACATAATCCGCCGGCAGCTTCACGCGGAACAGATAGGTGTACTCGCCGTCGGCCACCTTCGTCCATGTGCCGGTGTTCTCACCGGCGGCCTGCGTTGCGGTGACCCCGGTGATGGGGCTGGTTTGCACTCGTGTCGTATAGGACCAGTACTGCCCGTCGGGCCGGATCCACGCCAGGATAAAGCTGCAATTGATCGGGCCGGGCGTGGTGATTCCTTCCCGGTCCAGCGGGAGTCCCCGCGGATCGGTGAATCTTACTCTCGCGGTGACGGCCCCGTCGGTGGCGATGCTCACGCCGAGCACCTTCATCACCAGGCCCGGGCGGACGAAGTTGACGAGCGACGAATCGGCATAGAACGCCTTGTCGCGCTCGGTAAATGGCGGGGTGGGAGCGCTGGTCAGGGCTGCTACGCCAACGAGCGCCAGGATGAGGAGAATGAAATGAACCTTCTGATTCCCTATCATGAAAGCGGCCTCCCGGGAGGGTGTGTACTTTCTCTACAGGTCCGAATATCTTGATTTCGAACCTTGCCGCTACAAGTCTATTACAGGTTCGGCCAGAATCAACACTCTGTTGTGCAGTCTTTGCGCGTTTTCTTGCGGCGGGCGGCGTCCGCCGGTCAATGGCCCCGAACGGGCGCGCATTCGGCGCATCCGCCCGGATTCAGCCGCTTGCGGATGCGCTCGACGAACTCGCGCGCAGCCGTGCGCTGGCCGACCTCGTCGTCCGTCAATTGAAAGGAGTATCGGACAAGCGCCTGCTTCGAGCGCGTGTCATAGAGTTCGATCACCGCGTTTTCCGCCCGGCCGGTGACCTTCCGATGGAGCGATTGCGCATGGGATGAATTGAATCTCGGATCGAGGAACATCCGGAAGTCGGGTTGAATGGACTCGTTCAGGATGCCGATGTTGAGGGGCGTCTCGCGCATGGCGGCGCGAACGTGCCGTTCGAAGCCCGTCATCCGGTCCAGGTAGACGGTCTTCCTCTTCTCGATCGCCGCGGCGGGACAGGCCGCCAACAGCAGCGACAGGGCTGCCAAAGCGCGGTACATGCAACTTCTGGATATCACATCGCGCGATGCGGGCCAATACACTGGATAGGGTATGGTCCGGTTTCTGACGATCGCTCTTGCGCTGGCTTTTCCCGGCTATTGCCTGGACTCCACTGAGAACGAGCTCTACAGGGCGGCTATCGCGGCGGCTTCCTCCGCACTGCAGTTGCGCGACACCGCCGGGGCGCAGGCGTGGCTCGAGCGCGCGCCGGAGAAACAAAGGGGCTGGGAGTGGCGGTACCTGAACGCGCGCGCCCGGCAGGCCGCTCACCGCTTTCCGGCGATGGAAGGCGCGGTGGCTGCCGTCGCCGTCAGCCCGGATGGCAGACTTGTGGCGGCGGCCGCAGCAAGCCGCATCGTCGTCCATGACGCCGCCGGCCGGAAGACCGCGTGGGACGGCATGGCGCCCGCACCCGTCACCGCCCTCGCTTTCTCGCCGGATTCCCGTCAACTGGCCGCGGCGCTGGAGGACAGGACCATCCGGTTGTGGGATGTTCCCGCGGGCAGAGAAATCTGGAAAGCCGAGCAACCCGGGAGCGCCGCGGCCTCGCTCGCCTGGCATCCCAATTCGCCGCTGCTCGCCGCTGCATCGGCTGCGCTGCCCCCGCAGCCGGGTGTGCCGCGCGCCGGTTTGCTCACCATTCTGGACGCGGCGAGCGGGGAAGCCCGCCGCCGCATTCCCTTCCTGGGCGGGGCCGCGACCGCGGTTTCCTGGAGCCTTGACGGGGCGCGCATCGCCGCCGGCAACGAGTTCGGCGCCCTCGCCGTCTGGGATGCGGCGGCGCTCGACAGGCCCCCGCTCCTGATGACAGCCGAAGCCGCGGGCGGCCCCGCCGCGGCGATGGCCTCTGCCGTCTTCCTGCAAGACTCCGGACAGCTCATGGCGGGCTACGCCGACGGCCGGCTCTTGCTCTGGGACACCCAGGACCCGCTCAAACCCATGGCCTTGCCAAAGCTCGAACGCGCCATCGCCGCCGTCGCCGCCCATCCGCGCGGAGAATGGCTGGCTGCGCTCTCCGAAGACGGAAGCCTCCAAATGTTTCCCCGCGCCACAACCGGGCCCGGCGAGACGCTTCACCACGCCGTCGCCGCGGGCCGATGCGCCGCCGTCTCCTCCGACGGGCGCCGCCTCTATACCGGTCATGCCGACGGAACCCTGATCGAGTGGGGTGAAACCGCCCTCGACACCCGCCGCAGGATTTGGGGCCATCCCCCGGAGGCGTTGGGCTTCGAATGGTCGCCCGACGGAAAGCGGGCCGCCAGCGCCGCGCGCGGAGGGACCTTAAAGCTCTGGGAGGCATCCACGGGCCAGGCCGTCTGGGAACAGTACGCGCATCAGTTCGCCGCCAACGCCGTCCTGTTCAGCTTCGATCAGGAAAAACTCTATTCCGCCGGAGCCGACGGCAGAGTTCAGGGAATGGACCTCAAGAGCGCCAGCCTCGTCATGACCTTCGAACACGCTCCCGATGCGCGCGGTTGGACCATGGCGCTTTCTCCCGACGGACTGCGGTTTGTCACCGGCTCCACAAGGCCGTCGGCCAAAGTCTTTGACGTGATGACCGGGGCCACCCGGCTGACCATCGAAGGCAAGGGTGACCGGCAGACCGGCGAAGTCTGGGGCGTCGACTGGTCGCTCGATGGCTCTTTGATCGCGCTGGGCTGGACCGGAGGCGGAGCCGGCCTGTTCGATGCGGCCACCGGCGCGCCGAAGGTCGAGTTGCGCGGGCACCCAGGCCCGGTTCGCGGCGTCGCCTTCGCCCCCGATGGCAAGACCGTCACCACCGCCTGCGACGACGGTCATCTCCGCGTCTTCAGCACGGCCGATGGCTTGCTTGTGAGAACTCTGGCCGGGCATGCCGCCGCCGTCTTTGGCATCGACTTCTCGCCTGACGGCTCGCGCCTCGCGTCCGCCTCCGCCGACCATACCGTGCGCATCTGGGATCCCGCGACCGGACATTCCCTCGTCCGCCTCCCCGTCGGCGCGCCGGTCCGGCGCGTGCGCTTCTCTCCCGACGGCGTCAGGCTGGCTGTCCTGCCGCCCGACGGCCGCATCCTGATCCTCGATGGCCCTGTCACCCCGGGGCGGAATCCGCTCCCTGGCAAGCCGTGACAAATCCGCTCCAGCCCGAACCGGCAGGCGCCGGCCTGCCGTCCATGTCGTGAGAATCGCCGGAATCGGCCTCGCCTGGACGCACTTCCTGAAGCGGCGCTTCACGCCTGCGCCGCCGGCGCGGGGGCAACACTCTACATGACCCGGCTCTCCAACTCTCGGATCTCGGCCAGCCGCCCCCTCCAGACAACATTGCCGGGATCGACCTTCATGACGCTCTCCAATAGCTCCCGCGAGCGCCGGTAGGCGGCGCGCGCCTTCGCCTTTTCGCCGGCGGCGCGCCAGTTGTCACCCTGCGCGCGGTGCATGATCGCCAGTGAAATGACCGGTTGTTGATTGGCCGGATCCCTGCGCTGAAGCCCCTCATGAATTGCGATGGCCTGTTCGACGGGAGCGATCCCCTCCAGCGGGGCGCCCAGCTCGCGTTGGGATTCGCCCGTCAACTGCAGCGCGGCGGCTTTCATCCGCTTCATGGGCGCCGAATCGGCCGGGCTGTCCTCGAGCGCAAGGAGAGCCTCGCGGGCGAGGGAGAGAGCTTCCCGGTAACGGTGCAGCTTGAATGAGGCGTCGCCCATCTTGTAGAGCCCGATCGCGACTCCCCGGCGCGCCCGCGCGTTTTGGGGTTCGATGGCAAGCACGGCGCGCGCGGCCTGCAGAGACCTCTCCTGCGCGGCAAGCGCGTCTTCGCCCTCCAGCGCGTCTCCGAGGGAACCGTAGGCCGACATCAATTCCAGCCGGGTCCCCGCGCTCGGGAACCTGGCAACGATCTGCTCATGCATCGCCACCGCCGCCCGGATCGCCGCCAGGGCCGCCGCTGGATCCGTGACGGAAAGGACTTCCGACAGGGTGGTCTGGAGCCGGGCCCGAGCTTTCTGCGCCGCCTCTCCAGTGC
>CAYWST010000187.1:0-10703 GCA_964461075.1 uncultured Solibacteraceae bacterium
GGCTTTGGGTGGCAAGGGCGGCGGACGCCCCGACCTCGCCGAGGCCGGCGGCAAGGACGCCGCCGCGCTCGCCGCCGCGCTCGACGCCGTCTATAAGAGCGTCGAAGGAATGTTGTGAGCCTGCTCGACGCCGTCATCGCCGGAGCCGGTCCCACCGGCCTTGCCTGCGGCATCGAGCTGTCGCGCCGCGGCCTTAGGTCGAAGCTCTTCGACAAGGGCTGCCTCACCAACTCGCTCTACAACTACCCGACGCACATGACCTTCTTCACCACGCCTGAGCTGCTCGAGATCGGCGGGATCCCGATGACCGCTCTCGGCGAGAAGCCGGTCCGGATTGAGGCGCTCAAATACTACCGCCGAGTCGCCGAACACTACAAGCTCGACATCCATCAGTACGAGCGCGTGCTCGGCTTCGATGGCGCCGACGGCGATTTCACGGTCCACACCGAAGACCGCCTGGGCGATTCCCGCTTCTATTCAGCCCGCAAAGTCATCCTCGCGACCGGCTACTACGACAAGCCCAACCTGCTCGGCGTTCCCGGCGAGGACCTGCCCAAGGTCCTCCACTACTACAAGGAGCCGCACCCTTACTACGACCAGGACGTGCTCGTCGTCGGCGCCAAAAACTCCGCCGCCATCGCAGCCCTCGAACTGCATTGGAACGGCGCCCGCGTCACGCTTGTCCATCGGGGACCAGAAATCAGCTCCAGCGTCAAATACTGGATCAAGCCCAACATCGAAAACCGCATCAAGGCCGGCGAAATTCAGGGATATTTCAACTCCACCATCCGCGAAATCCGGCCAACCGAAGCCGTGCTTGCTACGCCGGCGGGCGAAGTCACGATCCCCAACGACTTTGTTTTCGCCATGACCGGCTACCGTCCCGACACGGAGTTCCTGGCCCGCCATGGCATCCTCTTCGACCCGGAAACACGCCGCCCACGCGTCGATCCGGAGACGCTCGAAAGCGAGCGCAAGGGCGTCTACCTGGCCGGAGTCCTCGTCGCCGGGATGCACACCAACGAAATCTTCATCGAAAACGGCCGTTTTCACGGCCGCCAGATCGCCGCCGCCATCGCCGGGGATTGAGAAGCCGAAAACCGTGACTGTCACCCGCCCCCGCTTTCCCGTAGTCCGAAAAGACTACTCATGCATAGTCCTTCCCTCAGACGACACCGGCCCCTCCCGCTGACATCATCAATGCGGGTCTCACCCATCCCCGTCCAACCATCCCGCGGAAGGAATTTGCATGAAGCCGTCCTTGGTCCTGGCTTTCGTTCTCTCATCGGCGGTTTCCGCCGCCGCCGATCCCAACTCCGCCCGCTTCCGCGTTGAGCTCGGAGGACTCTGGAAATTCTTTCCCGATTTTCCAGGAAAAGGTGAGTCTTTTGGTTGGCAGAATGCCGACCTCGACGAAACCCAATGGGATACCGTCGAGGCGCCCCATATCTGGAGCCTCGAGCCGCGCTACGAGCATACCGGCGCCGCCTGGTACCGCCGCCGGTTCACTGCACCCGTCCTCAAGCCCGGTCAGCACGCCCGGTTTCTCTTCGGGGCCGTGTTCTACAAGTCCAAGGTCTGGCTCAACGGGACCTTGCTCGGCGAGCATGAGGGCGGCTATACCGCCTTCGAGTTCGACGCCGGCTCCGCCCTCAAGCCTGGAGCCGAAAACGTCCTCGTCGTTATGGCTGACAACTCCTGGAGCGCAGAAACGATTCCCGGCGCCCGCGTTGGCCCGGCGCCGCAGGCTTTGACGTACCCCTGGTGGAATTACGGCGGCATCAAGAAACCCGTCTATCTTGAAATCAGCGATTCCGTCTACGTGGCCAATCAGAAAATCGCCGCCATGCCGGATCTTTCCGCCGGGACGGCCTCCGTCTCAGTGAAGGTTTGGGTCCGCAACACCACCGGCGCTACCGTCGAGCGCAAGCTCCGCGTCCGCGTGCGGAGGCCCGGCGCATGGGATCCGGCGGCTGCCGGCGAGACCGCCGTCCGCATCCCCCCGAAATCCACAGCCAGCGTTGAACTGCCATTGCGGATCGCCGCCGGCCAGCTTGCCCTCTGGGATTTCGATCACCCCAACCTCTGTCAGTCCCTTGTCGAGATCGATGGCGGAGACAGCCACCTCACCCGATTCGGTATTCGCAAGCTTGAAGTCAGGGACTCCAAACTCTTCCTCAACGGCGAAGCAGTTTCCTTTGGCGGGGCCAATCGTTCAGCCGACCATCCCAGGTTCGGCTCCATGGAAACTCAAGCTGTCATCGACGAAGACCTCGGCATGATGAAGACAGCCAACATGGGCCTCGCCCGCATCCTCCACCACCCCTGTTCGCAGACCCTGCTCGATTGGGCCGACGAGCACGGCTTCCTCATCATCGCCGAAGCGGGCAACTGGGGCCTGAAAGCCCTCGAAATGGACTCGGAAATCATCCGCGAAAACTGGAAAAGGCAGGCTCGCGAAATGATCGAACAAAGCTGGAATCACCCGTCGATCATCGCCTGGAGCGCCGGCAACGAGTATGAATCGGATTCGCCCTCCGGCGTCCGTTGGACTCGCGACATGATCGCCTTCATGCGCGCGCTCGACGACTCGCGTATGACCACCTTCGTCAGCCTCGGGGGCAAGGTGTTCTCCACGGTAAAACCCGAAGAAAACAGCTTCCATTACGCTGATATTCTCTGTGCGAATATCTACGGCAACGCCGGCCTTGCCCGCTCACTGGAAACGCTGCACGCCAACTGGCCCGGCAAGCCGGTTCTCATCTCCGAATTCGGCTGGCGCGAAGATACGGCCCCGTCCGAGGAATGGCGCGCGCAGCAGTTCCGCGATGCCATCGCCATCCTCCGCAAGTATCCTTTTGTCATCGGCGCCTCCGTGTGGTCCTGGAACGATTACCGCAGCCGCCATTACGGAACCAACCCCGACGGCTACAGGCACTGGGGCCTCGTGGACCCAAACCGTAAGCCGCGCGGCGCATACCACGCCTTGCGCGAGGAGTTCTCCCCCGTCGTCATCTCCGCTGCCACGCTCGAACGGCGTCCCCAGGGTCTCAGCGCCGCCTACACAGTCAATGTGGAACTCTCCGGGCGGCCCGACTTCCCCTCCCGGGTTCTTCGCGACCACGAAATCGTTGTCACCCTGAAACAGAAAGACGGCGCGGTCCGCAAGGTCCTCGTGCACGCGCTGCCCATCCTCAGGCCCGGCGAAAAGGCCGCCGTGGTGCTGCCCGTCAGCCCGTTCGACATTGCCGCCTCCAGCAGTCTCATCGTGTCCGTGCGCCAGCCCACGGGCTTCATCAGCGTCGAAAAGCCGGTTCCTATCCACGAAGCCGTGAAATAGGCCCGCGCTATCGCGTCTGAATGGCGAAGACCGTGGCGTGCTCCCGGGCGGCGATGCCGGTTGTCTCGATCCTCAACGTGCCGCCTTTCTGCGCGAACGTGGCCGGCGCGCCTCCGCCCAGAATCCGGACGGATGAGACCTTCGCCTGGATTCCGGTGAGTTCCACCGGACCCTGGGGCCATTCGAACACGTGCAGATAAAGCGTCTTGCCTCTGGCTGTCATCCTGCCCCACGACAGGCCCTGCACCGGGCCATAGGTGCTGCCGTAGATGGACTCCCCGTTGGCCTCGAGCCACTTTCCGATGCCGCGCAACCGCTCTTCGAACTCCGGCTGGATTGTGCCTTCGGGCGCCGGGCCCACGTTCAGCAGGAGATTGCCGCCCTTGCTGGCGGCGTCGATGAGCGCGCGAACAAGATCTGTGGTCGACTTATACCGCAGGTCGTTGGCGTTGTAGCCCCAGGTGCCATTGATCGTCATGCAGGTCTCCCAGGGCTGGAAGTCCTCGGGCCGCGGCGCGGCGGTGAGAACTCCCTGGTCGTTCGGGTTCGTGTTGCCAACCACCGAACCTTTCCGCGGAATCCCCTTGGGTAGCCGCTGCTCGGGAGTGACGAAGTCGCCCGTCAACCCAATCCGGTTGTTGATGAGCGTCCTCGGTTGCAGAGTGCGGATCAGGTTGTGGAACCGGGTCCCGTCGTACTTCTCCTGATGGTCGAGCCCGTCAAACCAGATTGCGAAGACGTCCCCATAGCGCGTGAGAAGCTCGCGGACCTGCAGTTCCATGTAGTCGAGGTAGAGAGGCCACTCGGGCCGCTCCGGTTCGCCGCGCCAGTTCGAGCCGGACGGCTTCGACGTGTCCCGGTAGCCCGGATGGTTCATGTCCGGAGGCGAGTAATAAAAGCCGAGAGGAAACGACTCGGCTTTCGCAGCTTCCACGAGCATCGCGAGGATGTCCTTCCCGTACGGCGTCTTCGTGATCTTGTAGGAGGTGTACGAAGAGTTGAACATGCAGAAGCCGTCGTGGTGCTTGGCCGTGAAGATCATGTAGCGCTGCCCAGCCGCTTTGGCCAGCCGGACCCAGGCCCGGGGATCGAACTGGACCGGGTTGAAGCGCTGCGGAAGCGCGCGGTATTCCTCCTCGCTGATCTTCCAGCGCGTCTGGCCCATGATCGGCCAGGAGGCCTCGACGCTGGCGAGTGAGTACGGACCCCAGTGGATGAACATCCCAAACTTCGCTTCGTTGAATCGCTTGAGGCGCTCGGCGGGATCGCTCGCGCCTGGCAGCGGAGTGGCCGCGGCGGCCAGCAGAAAGGATCGACGGTAGATTAGAGGCATTCAGGCCCGATTGTATGAGCATCCGGCGCCTGAATCAATTCCCGCCGTATCCAGCGCGCCCCAGGGCTTGTTCTGATCTGCGGTACGGCGCTAAGCTTCATCCGGAGACAGCGTACGCCCTCCCCCGCGGGCGTGTTTCCGTTGGAGTGTACAACATGAAAACCATTAGCGCCTCGATATTGATACTGACCCTGTTTCTCACTGCCTGCGGAGGCGGAGGCCCCAGCCACCAGCCAGCCGAGAAGTACTACCTTGTTTGCGCGAACTCCAAGATCCCTTATTGGCAGGAAGCCGGAGCTGGGCTCGTCAAAGCTGCGAAGGAGCTGAACGTGCAGGCGGAGCTGGCCGGCCCCGAGAGCTACGACGCCGCTGCGGAGAAGGAGGAGTTCCAGAAGGTGGTCGCCAGGAAGCCGGCAGGGATCCTCGTCTCCCCAGGAAACCCCGAGATCATGCGCGCGGAGATTGACGCCGCGATCGCCGCGGGCATTCCCGTCATCACCATCGACTCCGACGCCCCGCAAAGCCAGCGGTTGTTCTTCGTCGGCACGAATAACTTCCAGGCGGGCCAGATGGGCGGGAAACTCCTGGCGAAGATGCTGAATGGGAAAGGCAACGTCGTCTTCTTCACCATCGCCGGCCAGAAGAACCTCGAAGAACGCTTGAACGGCTATGAAGCGGCGCTCGAGTCCGCTCCCGGCATCAAGGTCGCGGAAGTGTTCGATATGAAGGGCGACGCCAGAATGGCGTTCGACAAAGCGACGGAGTTGATTGAGAAGAAAACCCCCGTCGATGCGTTCGTGTCTCTCGAGTCGCTGTCGGGAAGCGAAGTCGCCGAAGTGCTCGAGCGAAACAAGGTCGAAGGGAAGATCATCCTTGCGATGGATACCGCCGCCAAGACTTTGGAGTGGATCGAAAAAGGACGCATCTCGGCCACCATCATGCAAAAACCTTTCACAATGGGCTACTACGGACTCCGGGCGCTGGCCGAAATCGCGCTGAACAAGCAGGCTGGCCTGACCGGCAAGTTCGCCACCGATCCGCAGTCGCCGTTCCCCGTCTTCATTGACACTGGCACGATGCTGGTGGACTCTTCCAATCTCAACGAAGTGAAGAAGTAAGTCTCAAGACCGGAAGAACGGTTCGGCGCTGCTCTCGATTGCGGCACAATAAGGCCATGCAGCAGACGGGAAGGCGCATCGCCGTTCTTGGCGCCGGCAATATGGGCGGCGCTCTGATTGGCGGAATCCTCAAGGCTGGAGTGGCAGCCCAGGAGGACATCGTCGCGACGACGCGATCCTCCGAACACGCGGAAGAGACGAGCCGCAAGTTCGGTATTCGCACGACCGTCAAGTGCAACCGCGAAGCGGCAGCTTCGGCCGATCTCGTTGTGCTCGCCGTGAAGCCCTCAACCGTCCCCCATCTGGTTGAGGAGATCAGAGACGTCCTCCGTGAGCAGCAGATTCTGCTTTCCGTCGCGGCTGCTTTGCCCATCGCGCTGTTGGAAAAGCTCACCGCGCGCAAGATGCCCATCATCCGAGCGATGCCCAATATCCCGGTCGTCGTCGAAGAAGGGGCGACCGCCATTGCCTGCAACGACTCGGTCACGCCCGAGCAGCGGGCTCTCGTCGAGGAGATCTTCCGCTCCGTCGGCGTGGTCTGCACTGTCGACGAAGATCTGATGGACGCCGTCACGGCGCTCTCCGGCAGCGGTCCGGCCTACATCTACATGGTGATCGAGGCCCTGATCGCAGGCGGATTGAAGATGGGGATTTCCAGGGAGATCTCCACAAAGCTCGCCGAGCAGACCGTTCTCGGCGCCGCCAAGCTCGTGCGCGAAACCGGTCTTCATCCCGCCATCCTGCGCGATCAGGTGATTACGCCCGGCGGCGTGACCATCTCCGCCATCCACGAGTTGGAGCGCCATGGACTTCGCGCCATGCTGATCTCGGCGATCGAAACCGCCACGAACCATTCGCGAAGCAAGACCCGATCCATCGCCGACAAAGCGAAGGGAACCGTATGAGCGGCGATGCTCTGGCGGCCATTCTGGTTGCAGCGGCCGCCTGCGGAGTGTTCCTCCTGGTTCTCGCGGCCCGCCGGTCGAACCGGCTGGTCCAGGAGCGCGCCGCTGAACGCGCCGCCCGCGCTCGCGAGCTCGGTTGGCGCTACGACGGCGCCCGCGACGGCGACATCGACTTCCGCTTGAGCGGTACGACTCGTGGCATTCGATGGGAACTTGTCTATGACTCCGACCGGTCTTCGAGCGAATCCTCCCCCAAGGTGATCTGGCGTTGGAAGGAGAAGCCGGCGCAGCGCATCGAACTCTCGATCATGGGCGCCATGGCGGATCGCGTAGCGTTCGGAGCGATGGGCCGCGCCCTGATTGGATTCGCCCGGCGGATACGAGCCAAGGTCCACAGTCACCCAGACGGCGACGACTTCTATCAGCACGCACTGAAGGTCGAGAGCGACCTGACTGTCTTTCAGAAAGAGTGGATTGTCCGGGCGCGGAAGCCGGCGCACTTCCGAAGCGTTGCGTCTCATGAACTGGCCGAACTGCTCACCCGGTGGCCGGATCATTCCATGGGAAGAGCCTTCCAGCCAGCGGCGGTGGTAAACCTCACCTACGACCACGAAGGCCTCAGCCTGCATTGCGGGCACGGCGTGGAGGAGATGGCGCTGCTCGAACACCTGGTGAAGATCGGCTGCGCGGTCGCCTCCAGGCTGCCGCCCCCCGATTCACTCTGACGCGCTCCTTCGGTATACTCCAATCGTCCAATTTCAGAGTGACGTATCTGAAACACAGAATCACGGAGGTTCCATGGAGACGTATCGCACGTATCTTTCCCGGCGACGGTTCCTGCTGAGTTCAGCCGTTTCGGCGCTGCCCGCTTTCGCGCACTTCGACCCGCCCGAGGCCGGCCCTTGGGACGGACCTGGTGTCATCCGCAGGGTCTTTCTCGGCGGCAGGCCAAGCTGGCCCCGGCCGGACCTCGATCTGAAGAGCGAAGTGTCCGCACTTGATGCTCAGCTCGCCGAAGTCGCCAAGCGTTATCCGGGCAAGGTGCGCTTCACCGGCGGCGAAACCATCATGAATGCGCAGGAGATGGACGCCTGGCTGGCCAAGCCGGACGATTCCGACGCCACGCTCGTCTTCCCCATGGTGACCATCACCTATCCGCTGCTCAAGCGGATCGTGGACGCCAACCGGCCCGTCATCATGTTCTCGAATCCATACAACGGGCACGATTGGAGCCATGGCGCCGCGTTCATGCAGAAGGGCGCGCGGCTGCAGTTGATCGCGTCGAGCGATCTCACAGCACTGGATCCCTATGTCCCGCTCGTGCGCGCGATGCACCATCTCAAGCACAGCAGAGTCCTTCTGGTTTCGCCCCAGCAGGCAAGGCCCAAGACCGAGTCCTACATGCAGGTCTACGGGACCGGTTTCGGGTTCCCTTCCTACCTGGACCTCAAGGCCGCCTACGAAGCCGCCGGCCCGAAACTCGCTGCCGCTATGGCTGACGACTTTATCCGCCAGGCGGCAAAGGTGGTGGAGCCCACGCGCGAGGAGATTGTCAACTCTCTGCGCCTGCACCTCGCCATCCAGGATGTGATGCGGCGCGAGAAAGCCAACGCGATCGCCATCGACTGCCTCGGCGGTTTCGGCCGCAAGGAACTGCCTGCTTATCCCTGCATCTCCTTCTCCAAGCTCAACGATTCGGGCATGTATGGCGTCTGTGAAAACGACCTCGAATCGACGATGACGCAACTGCTCGTCACTTCGTTCTCCGGCCGCCCGGGCTTCGTCTCCGACCCCGTCTTCGACACGAGCCGCAACGAGGTCATCCACGCCCATTGCGTCTCCGCGACCAGATTGAAGGGCGTGAACGGAGAACCGTCGCCCTATTGGGTCCGCTCGCACCTGGAGGATCACAAAGGCGCGTCCATGCAGGTGCTCGCTCCGGCGGGCGAACCGGTCACGGTGGCGAAGTTCGCCGACGCGAAGCGCATGATGATCTCCACCGGCGAAGCGCTCGGCAATGTCGACAACGAACGCGGATGCCGCACCAAGATCCGCACCCGCGTCAAGGATGGCGAAAAACTTCTAGCAAGTTGGGGCGCCGCATTGACCGCCGGCCCCGGAATGCCCGGCACGCGCGACCTGCTCCACCGTGTCGTCTTCTATGGAGACCACTCGAAGGAGGTCTCGCGGCTCGGACGGCTGCTGGGCTTCCAGATTATCGAGGAGGGCTAAACCTCCCGCACGACCTCGAATCCGAGCAGCCGGCCCATGCGCTCCAGGCTCTTCATGTGGCCGCCATAGAAATTCACCCGGTGCAGGCCGGCGGTGTCGTTCTGAGGCCGCTCTCGATCTCCTTGCGGGTAGGCTCGATGACACGCAATGCCCCGCGGGGACAGTCGTCAGCCGCCTGCGCCGCCAGCCTCGAATCGGCGGCCTTGAAGGCGCCCTTCAAGGCTTTCCGCCAATGAACTCGAAGCCGGCGCCAAAGGCCTTCTGGAACGCCTCGACCTGCGCTTGCCGGGAGGCGGCGGTCTCGACGGCAACCAGCACCTTGCTCGCCTTGAGGTGATGGACTGCCTTGAATAGCCGCGCGGCGGGCTCGAGATCGCCGGTACTCGAAGAGGCGACAACGTCGATCCGATTGACGCTGCGCTTCCGGATCTCCGGAATCCAGGCCCAGGAATGGCTGGCATACGGCCGGCTGAAGACGATGGCCGAGGCAGGATCATTCTCCATCAGGGCGTTCAGCGGGGCCGCCGCCTGCGAAATGGGGATGATGAGGATGCCGTCGGCCTCGCCAATCCGGGAGAGCCACGGCTTCGCCTCCTCGGGCGTACGAAGCAGCTCACCCTCTGCGAATGTGACGACGGCGGAAGCCTTCTTTGCCAGTTCGGTGAGTTGACCTTCTATGTCTTTTCGCTCCTGTTCCTGATCGAGCGTGAAGTTGGGCCAATGCGGCTGTGTCGAGCCCAGGTAAACCTTGGCCACACGAGCCGGGGGGCCACCGCATCGACGCAAACTCTGAGAAATCGTCCTTCCACGCTTCCCCCGCGAGGGGCAGGCGGCAGCATCCAAGACCGGACTCGCGTCTGGTCAGTATTTTTACCCTCCATTCAGGCAAAAAGAGTCGAAAGTAGTCTATTGAGCCCGGCTTCCCGGCGCAAGCTTCGGAAATTAAGGGGGTTCCCTAACGTCGCCAAAGTGCGGTATCCTGAAGGTGGTTTGCGAGCTCAGCCAATTCGAGGCAAGATCGTTCGGCGTTGTCCGCTAGTGAGTCTTCCCCGCAAATTTGCCCGCCTCCAGATCAAGTTGGATATTGAGTAACACCATGAAAAACATATTTGTAGGGAACCTCAGCTTTGGGGCCACCGAATCGACCATCCGGGCGCTGTTTGAGGCGCACGGCACAGTGGACCGGGTTAGCATCGTGACGGACCGTGACACGGGGCGCTCCCGCGGTTTCGGCTTTGTGGAAATGCCGAATGACAACGAAGGCGATCAGGCGATCGCCCGTCTGAACGGCGCTGAAGTCGACGGCCGTGCAATCAACGTGAATGAAGCCCGCCCGCGCGAGGAACGCGGCGGCGGCGGGAATCGCGGTGGCGGCGGCTACGGCGGAGGCCGGGGCGGCAATCGCGGTGGCGGCGGCTACGGCGGCGGTCGCGGCGGCTCCCGCTGGTAACCTGAACAGAATCACTTCAATTGACGGCCGGTCCTCTTGGGCCGGCCGTTCGCCGTCAAAGGCGCTAATCCGCCTTCTGCAACTGCAGGTCGCCCTTCGGCCGCGGCAGCACGTCGTAGTGGTCCAGCCGGTAGCTCGACCAGTAGCACTGCCAGCGCTGATCCGCCTCCAGAAAAGCGCCGAGCTGTTCAGCCAGCCGCGCTCGTGTCTTCGCGTGTTCGGGCCGGCCCGCGAGGTTCTGCGGATCCTCGTCGGCAAGATCGTACAACTCCGGCTTGTCCGACGCCATGTTGTAGGAATAGACGTGCGTGCCGTCGTGCATGGC
>CAYWST010000188.1:0-10697 GCA_964461075.1 uncultured Solibacteraceae bacterium
GAGCCGTTGTTCGGCTCGCGCTCGCCCCCCCGCTTCGGCAGGCCGGGCGGCTGCGCCAAGGCTGGAGGACCGAGCGTGATTCGATAGACGAAATCCTCACGCCCGCGGTAGATGGAGTCGCGGACCTCGAGGTCATAGACTCCCGCGGTGGGCGCTTCGAAGCAAAGCGCGGGATCGGGCCTGAATCCGTCGCTCGATGCGGCGGCGACTTCCCTGCCCTGCGGGTCGAACAGCGCCAGCGCCGCCTGGAACCAGCCCGGGACTGCGTCGGAAATGTAGGGAACCAGCTCGCGCGCCTGGGTCGAAATGGACAGCTTCTGCCCCTTCTCCAGTTTGAGCCGGTAGCGGTCCACCGAAGCGGGCAGGATCTGCCCGTTGAGCACCACCGGCGGCGCGGCTTCAACCGGCCCGATGGAGGGTTGAGCGTGGGACTCCGCCTTCTCGGCGATGGTCCCAACGACAAATCGCAGGGGATTCGTCAGCCCCGCGGGCGTCTGAAGCCGCAACTCACGGCTCCCCGGCGCGGCGTTCGCGGCAAGCGTAACCTGGATGCGCACGGTTTCCGCGATGGCCGGATTCTGCGGCCGCCGGATGATGTTGGCCAATTGCTTCTGAATCCCGGCGAGCTTCTCTTCTTCAGACGCCGTCAACGGCGGCTTGCCAGGCGCCTTGCGCTCCAGCAGCGCCTTGTACTCTTCACGGAGCGTGTTGATCTGGTTGGGCGTCAACGGCCGTCTGTGTTCAACAATCGTGGCCTCAATCCCGCCGCCGGAAAACCGTGCGGCCTTCACACCGTTCAGGAACTGCCCGCCGGCGGTGATCTCGAAACTGGTCCCGCGCTGGCCGCCTGCCGGGTAGACGTAGCCGATCCTCGGGCTCACCGGGCCGGTTTGAGCCGCGGCGCAGACGCAGATCATCAGAAAGGCGCCGGCGCTTCTCACATGATCTCCTTGAGCAGCCCGTCGCCGGGCATCGCGGGCGCGGGCGTTCCCGCCGGATGCGGCAGTTGCGCCTTCGGATCGATTCCCAGCTGCGTGTAGACGCTCGCAATCAGATCACCGGGCGAAACGGGCCGGTCGCGAACCTCCTCGCCGCGCGCGTCCGATGCGCCGACAACCTGGCCGCCCTGAAATCCGCCCCCCGCCAGCAGCGCCGAGAACACTTTGCCGTGGTGGCCTCTGCCTCCATTCCACGGCGCCTCCCATTGCACCCGCGGCGTGCGCCCGAATTCGCCGCTCCACCAGACGATGGTCGAGGCAAGCAGGCCCCGGGCGTCGAGATCCTCGAGCAGCGCCGACATCGCCTTGTCCATTTCCGGCAGCTTGCGGCGCATGATCGGGAAGTGTTGTTTGTGCGTGTCCCAGCCCTTGTAGTTGATGGTGACGTAGGGCACGCCGCGCTCCACCAGCCTCCGGGCCGCCAGACACGACTGGCCAAACGTGTTGCGGCCGTAGCGCTCGCGCGTTTCTGCCGGTTCCTGCCGCAAGTCGAAGACTTTGCCGGCGTCGCCGAGGATGAGATCGTAAGCCTGTTCTTCAGACTCCCTGGCGGCCTTGATCGCGGGGTCCGCTTGAAGCGCGGCCGCCAGCGCATCGAGCTCATGAAGGTACTTGCGGCGGTTCTGCTGGCGTTCATCGCTGACGGTTGGAGAGACGACGCCTTCCACCGCGAATCGCGCCTGCGCCGGATCCCCGCCGGTGGCGAAGGGCTTATACCGTCCGCCCAGAAAACCCGCTTCCGAAAACCGTCCCTGCGGCTCCGTGAGGACGATGTAAGGCGGAATCAGGCCCGAGTAACCCGCTCCGTATCCCTTGAAGAAGGAGACTACCGCGCCCGCGCTCGGATAGACGTCGCGGGTGCTTGAGCCGCGCCCGGTCTGGACCATGTAGGAAGCGGTTTCGTGCGCGTTCGAACCGTGCGTCATTCCGCGAATGATCGAGTACTTCTTCGCCTGCTGCGCCAGCAGCGGCAGCAGCTCGCAGATGCGGATCCCCGAAACGCTGGTTTCGATGGGCTTGGCCAGCGGCCCCGTGTACTCCGCGCCCGCCTCCGGTTTCGGATCGAACGTGTCGAGATGGGAGGGACCGCCCCACATCCAGATCTGGATCACGGCCTTCGCTTTCGCCGACGGTCCGGCCGCGAAAGCGGACAATTGCAGATCCTTGCCAAGCGCCAGCCCGGCTGAGCCCAGCAGGGTGCGCTGAAACATTTCGCGACGGGAAAGCTTTTCGTTTTTCATCTCAGTGGCGATAGAGAAACTCAGTGCTGTTCATGAGCGCCCAGACGAGGTCCACGACGGCTTCGCGGCGCCGGCCGGTGGGTCCTTTGCTATATGCTGCGATTTCGCGCAGTTCCTGCTGCGAAGGCTTGCGCGAGAGCACGATGAGATAGAGGCTGTCGATCAACTCCAGCGGACCGCCGGCGCCTTGCATCAGCTTTCGAAGCGCCGGTCCGTTTTCGATCTTGCGCTGGACATGGCTCGAATTGAGCATGTGCAGCCGCTGCGCCGCCGTGATGCGGTTGTTTCGTTCCGACTCGAACCCCGTGTCGCGAGCCGGGCGGCCGAAAAGGTCGAGGAATGAGCTCGTGATGCTCCCGTCGGGCAGCGCGACGGACCGTGTGCCCTCCGGAGCCATCGTGTAGGGCTCCGGAATCGCGCTCTGGTACTGCTCCGAGGTTCCGGTGATCTGGCAGAGTGCGTCGGCGAGCACTTCGGCTTCGAGCCTGCGGACGGGATAGTAGGCAAAGTGAGCGGCTGCCTCAGGGTGATCGCTGGCCGGGATGGCGGAAAGCTGATAGGTGGATGAATTCAGAATCAGCCGGTAAATATGCTTGAGATCGAAGCGGGCGCCGATCAGTTCCTTTTCCAAATAGGCGAGAAGCTCCGGATTTGCGGGCGGATTGGCCTCCCCGATGTCATCGGCTTCGTGAACGATGCCGCGTCCGAGAAGCCAGGCCCAGACGCGATTCACCACGGCGCGCGCCAGCAGCGGCTTGCCCGGCCCGGTGAGCCACTTTGCAAAGGCCTCGCGCGGGTCCTGTCCGGCGGTGAGCCGGACCTGCGTGCCGTCGGGGAATGTCAGCGCACCCGGAGGAGTCTGCGCCGGCTGATCGAAGTAGACGATCTCCTCCTTCCACGCCCCCGTGCTTTTGTAGCCGATCGACGAGAAGAAGCCCGCCATCTCGTCCAGTTTCTGCGCCGGCCACTTCCCGGCGCGCTGCCCGAGAAACGTCAGCGCGGCCGCGCACGCGATGGTCTTCGGGTCCTTGGCCTGCACGGCACGGTAGAAGTTCACCTGCGGGACCAGGAAATTGCTGCCGCTGGCGGTCAGCAGTTCGAACGCGAAGCGGTCGTAGGGCTTGTTTTCGCGGAGCGACGTCCGCACCCAGCGGTGGTAAAGTTCCGCCGCCTGCGGCCACAGGTTGATCGGGTACTCCGCCTTGATCCGGAGCAGATCCGCCCATTTCATCGCCATATAGGCGGCGAACTCTTCGCGTTCCAGAAGCGAATCGATCAGACGCGCACGGCGCGCCGGGTCCGTGCTCGACAGGAAATCCCTGGCCTCAGGCGCCGCCGGTAAAGTTCCGGTCACATCGAGGTAGACGCGCCGGAGGAAGACGGCGTCGGACGCCAACCGCGCCGGCTGGATCTTCAACCGCTTCAGGTCCGCGAAGACGATTTCGTCGATCCTGCCGGCGGCTTTCACTGAATCAGGGCTCTCGAAGACCGGATGTGGCGCGCGGGCCGCCGGCAGACTGAGCCCGGCCGCCGCGGCGAAGAGAAGAAGAAGTCTGCCTGCTTCCATGAGGACTGCCGTGGTTCAGGACTTCCACATCCTGATCCTTTCTTTCATCATGACGGATCCAGCCGCTACCAGGTTGACAATTCCGCCAGAATTGACCGATCGGCCGTCATTCAGGCGCCGCGCCGTTTACGGAGTTCGTCGGCCAGGACCGCCACAATGATGACCGCGCCGATCACCACCTTTTGCCAATAGGGAGAGACTCCCAGCAGGTCGCTCCCGTTTGCCAGCAGGCCCATGATGAACGCCCCGATCAGTGTGCCGGTGACGCTGCCCTCGCCGCCCCGCAAGCTGCCTCCGCCAATGACAACGGCGGCAATGGCGCTCAATTCGTAGCCTTCGCCCGCCGTCGGTTGGCCGCTGGCCGTGCGCGCCGCCAGCACCATCGCCGCAAGCCCGCAGAGCAGCCCGCTCAGCGCATAGATCATCATCGTGTGAAAGGCGACCGGCACGCCCGAATACCAGGCGGCTGCGGGATTCGACCCGATGGCGAATGCATAACGGCCGAACCGCGTCCTCACGAGCAGAAAGTGCACGCCGCCGCCGCAGGCCAGCAGAAGCCACAACGCGAACGGCGCATGCAGCAGGTTGCCGTCGCTTAGGAACAAGAACGGTTTCGGGACCTTGTGAACCGGCAGGCCGCCGGAAATCACCAGCGCCAACCCTCGATAGACGCCCAGAGTCCCAAGCGTCACGATGAACGGGTTTAGCTTCAATCGCGCGATGACCGCGCCGTTGAGAAGTCCGCACACCAGGCCCGCAAACATCCCCGCCGCCACGCCTGCGGCCGCCGGCGCGCCCTTTTCCATCGCCATCGCGCCGAGCACCCCCGCTAAACCGAGCATTGAGCCGGCGCTCAAATCGATACCGCCCGAGATGATCACCAGCGTCATGCCCAGCGCCATGATGTTGATCACCGCGGTTTGGCGCACCACCGCCTTCAGGTTCTCCGCATCGAGGAAGTTCTCGCTCGCCGCCGACAGCGAGACGAAGAGCAAGATGAGCGTGAGGAAGGGAAGAAATCGGTTCAGCATCGAAGTTTAGGCGAGCGCGGCGTGGCGCATGATCTCCTCTTGAGTTGTCTCTCCGCGGACCTCCGCGGCCACGCGCCCGCGGCGCAACACCAGAATGCGGTCGGCGAGCCGCAGCAGTTCGGGCAACTCGCTGGAGACCAGCAGAACCCCCGCCCCCTGCCGCGCAAGTTCGCCGATAAGCTCCGCCACTTCGCTCTTGGCCGCGATGTCGATGCCGCGAGCCGGCTCGTCGAGCAGGAAGATGCAGGCACGCGCGAGCAGCCACTTCGCCAGCACAGCCTTCTGCTGGTTTCCGCCGCTGAGTTCTCCCGCCCTCTGCAGAGGCGAGCCGGCACGCAAGTGGAGCCGTTCGATCATGCCGGCCGCGGCGGCGATCTCGGCCTTCAGGTCGAGGACGCCGCCTGTGCTGAACCGTTCGACCGCGCTCAGCGTCATGTTCTCGACAAGCGGACGCAGCAGCGCGAGCCCGTGAGCCTGCCTGTCTTCAGGCACAAGAGCGAGCCCGGCGCGCGAAGCGTCCCGCGGCGATCCCGGCCGGTAAGGCTCTCCCTTCACCGTCATCTCCCCGGCGTCCAATGCGTCCAGGCCAAATACGGCCCGGCAAACCTCGGTCCTACCCGCTCCGACGAGCCCGGCCAGTCCAACGACTTCCCCCGCGTGCAGCGTAAGCGAGATGTTCTCGAACACCCCTTTCCGCGTCAGGCCGGTTGCGCGAAACAGCTCCTCGCCGCGATCGCGCGGGGTGCGCTTCCGTGCCGCATCCACCTTCCGCCCAACCATGTGACGGATCAGATCTTCGTTGGAGACGTCCTGCATGGAAGCGCTAAACACGGTCTCCCCGTCACGCAGAACCGTCACTCTGTCGCCGAGCCGGCGCAACTCCTCCATGCGGTGCGTGATGTAGACCACCGCCCTGCCTTGCCGCCGCAGTCCGTCGACGATGCGAAACACCCGTTCCGCTTCGGCGCCGGATAGGGACGACGTCGGCTCGTCGAAGATGAGGATCGAGGCCTCGACAGCGAGCGCCCGGCAGATCTCCACGAGCTGCCGCGCAGCCGGTCCCAGGTCCCCCACGCGAGCCGCGGCGTCCAGAGCGAAGCCGTAGCGCGAGATCAGGCTGGCCGCGGCGTTTTGCATCGCGCGCGGGCTGATCGTCCCGAACCGGCCCCGCTCTTCCCGGCCCAGAAACAGATTCACCGCCACTGTGAGGTGCGGCGCCAGCAGGCTCTCCTGGTGAACCATCGCGATCCCGGCGTCCTGGGCATCGCGCGGCGCCAGGAAAGACATCTGCTTTCCGTGGACTGCGATCGTCCCAGCGTCCGGGGCTGTCATACCCGCTGCGATCCGCATCATCGTCGACTTGCCCGCGCCGTTTTCGCCCAACAGCAGGTGGACCTCGCCGGGCCGGACCTCCAGTTCCCCTCGCCTGAGCGCGGGGATCCCCCCGTAGCTTTTCTGAAGCCCGGAGAGCCGAAGAGCCGTCTGCATAAGTGAACCTAAATCAGAGAGGGTATCTCAGCCATGCCGTTCTTCCGGAAGAGTACCTGGATCGACGCGCCGGTCGATGCCGTCTTCGGCTTTCACGAAGAACCGGACGCCCTCGAACGGCTCACCCCTCCCTGGGCGCCGGTGAAGGTGCTCGAGCGCAGCGGCGGCATCAAGCCGGGCGGCCGCACCGTGCTTCTCGTCCCCGTCGGTCCTTGGCGCGTTCGCTGGGTGGCCGAACACACCGAATACATCTCGAACAGGCTGTTCTCCGACATCCAGATGGAAGGCCCGTTCCGGCTCTGGCGGCATCGCCACGAGTTCGAGCCCGACAGGGGCGGGACCATCCTGAGCGATCTCATCGAGTTCAGCCTCCCCGGCGGTTGGCTCGTGGATCTGCTCGCCGCCTGGGCGGTGAAGATCCAATTGAAGAAGATGTTCGCCTACCGCCACGAGACGACACGGCGCATCTGCGAGGCGCGCTCAAGGTCCGCCGCCAAGAAACGAAGCCACGCGTGAGACGACCGAATCGACCGCGCTGAAGCGGGCCGGATAGGTCATGAAGCCGTGGATGTGTCCCTTCAGCCGCATCTCTTCGCAATTCGGAAGTTGACGGGCCAACCTGACTCCTTCATCGTGAAGCGGATCGATCTCCGCCGTAACCACCAGCGCCCGCCGGACATGTCTCAGTGGCAGGTTGAACTCGATGCCGGGCGGCAGAAACTGCGACCATCCGGCCCGCATGCTCTCGCCGGCAGGTCCCGGCCCGTTGGCGAATCTCCTGTGGGATGGTGTGTCGCAACGCGGCTCGACCATCGGATAGATCAGAGCGGCAGTCTCGAGGCCGGAAGCGAGAGCGAGCGCTGCGCCCGCGCTATCGCCGCCCGCGGCCGCACAAGGATCCAGCACGCGGGCGAGGGACGACGCTGCGATGGCGTCTTCGAATGCAGCCGGATAGGGATGCTCGGGCGCAAGGCGGTAGTTCACCGCCAGGACGGTCCCGTCCAGCGCGCGCGCCAGCCGACGGCATAACGCGTCGTGCGTTTCGAGCGACCCCGAGATGAAGCGGCCCCCGTGAAACCAGACCAGCAGCGGCCCGCCGCCCTGCCGGTATAGCCTCCCCTGAACCGGCGCCGGCGCCGGCTCGACCTCCCGGACCTTGAGACGCTCTCCAGCGAAGCGCGCGCACAGGAACTCGTAGCGCTCCCGCGGATCTTGCGGCGCCGGCAAGCTCTCCAGTTCTCTTAGGAACCGCGCGGCCTCCGGTTCCAGAGTCAGCCCTGGCTCAGGCACTCAAACACCAGCCGGTAGAATTCGGGGTGCGATTGCCAGGTTTGCCCCGTCACGATACGGCCGTCGCGAACCGCCTGTTCCTCGATCCAGGTTCCCCCGGCATGCTCCGCCTCGCTGCGGCAGTTCTCGTAGCAAGTCACGTTGCGGCCCTGGCACAGACCGGCCGCGGCCAGGATCTGGATCCCGTGGCACAGCGCGAAGATCCACTTGCCCTGCGCGGCGAACGCCTTGACGAGCGTGATCAGGTGCGGGTTGTGGCGAAGATACTCGGGCGCTCGTCCGCCCAGCAGCAGGATCGCGTCGAAATCGGCCTCGCGGGCGGCGTCGATCGAAAGGTGCGCCTCCAGGCCATAGCCGGGCCGTTCGACGTACGTATCCCAGCCGGGCTCGAAATCGTGCATCACCAGGTGGAGCCTCCGCGCCGCGGGCGCCGCCACCACGGCCTCCACCTGCGCCTCCGCCAGCCGGTGAACGGCGTACAACGCTTCATAGCTTTCTCCGGCGTCGCCGGTCACGATCAGGACACGTTTCGGCATGGGTCCTTTTTACCTCAAAGCATCGCTACTCCATCGGGTTCTCGTCGAAGGCGTCCACCGCATTCTCGAACTTGGTGTAGTTGTGCAAAAAAACCAGCGGGACCTTGCCCGTCGGCCCGTTCCTCTGCTTGGCCAGAATCAGCTCCGCCACGCCGCGCAGGTCCTCCCGGTCCCGCTGGTAGACCTCGGGACGGAAGATGAAGGCCACCATGTCCGCGTCCTGCTCGATGGAGCCCGACTCGCGCAGATCGGCCAATTGCGGCCGGTGATCTCCGATGCGCTGCTCGGGCGCGCGGCTGAGCTGCGACAGGACGACGAATGGGACTTCGAGATCCTTCGACAACAGCTTCATGCCTCGGCTCAACGCCCCGACTTCCTGCACACGGTTGGAATTCCGCCCCAGGTTCGGCGTCGGCATCAACTGCAGGTAGTCCACAACCACCAACCCCAGATCGCAATAAGCCCGCAGCTTTCGGAGTTTCGCGTTGATGTCCATCAGCGTCGTCGAGGAGGTGTCGTCGATATAAACTTGCGCCTCATAAAGGTCCTGCGCCGCCATCAGAAGCCGCTGGTGTTCCTCATGATTGAGATAACCGGAGCGGAATCGCTGCTGGTCCACCCGCGCCTGCGAGCACAACAAGCGAGTCAGGAGCGACTCCTTCGACATCTCAAGCGAAAAGACCGCCACTGCCTTGGGGTTTTTCTTATTTGTCGCTACGTGGAGCGCAATGTTCAACGCGAGGGCGGTCTTGCCCATCGCCGGGCGGGCCGCGATGATGATCAACTCGCCCGGGCGGAGCCCGCCGGTCATCTCATCGAACCGGAGGAAGCCGGTCGAGATGCCCTGGACGCGGCGGGAAGGGTCGAGAAACTGGTTGATCCCGCCGTCGGCGGAATCGAAGACCTGAGCCGCCGACATCAGCGACTCCTGCACCACTGATTCGCCCAGCCGCAGAAAGTTCTCCTCCGTCGCGGCCAGGATGCGGTGCGGTTCGTCTTCTTCAAGCATGCAGCGCTGGATCGCCGCCTGCGCCGTGAAAATCATTTGCCGCAGCAGGCTTTTGTCACGAACGATCCGGGCGTAGCTCTCAAGATTCGGCAGTTCGGGCAGCCCTTCATCGAGCCCGGCAATGTAAGGAAGCCCGCCGACGGTCTCCAGTTCGTTGTGACGAATCAGCTCATCGGCCAGCGTCACACGGTCGATCCGCTCGCCCCTCTCGTTGAGTTCGTACATCCGCCGGAAGATCAGCCGGTGCTTGTCGAGACTGAAGTCCTCCGTCTTCAGCATCGACGCAACCGTGATGAACGCCGCTTCGTTGAGAAGGACCGAGCCTAGCACCATCCGCTCCGCGTATACGTTCGAGGGAAGGCCGCGCTCTTGAGCGGCGTCTGGTTTTGCAATGCCTGCCATGAGGGAACACCTCAAAGTAATGGTTGAGCCGCCGGAATTGCAAGCCCTGCGGCTCAACCGCAGCGGCTCAGCGGCTTAACCTGTGAACGCGCTGTGGAAGTGTTGCTACCTTCACCGGCCCGGGATCATCCAATAGACGTATGAGCAAAACATCACAGATTCTCAACGAAGTTCTGACCTCTGAACTCGCGCTTTACCTTAAAACCTGGAACTACCACTGGAACGTAGAAGGCCCTCAATTCCCTGCGTTGCACGGACTATTTGAAAGTCAGTACGTCGAGCTCCGCAACCTGATCGACGAAGTGGCCGAACGAATCCGCGCCCTCGGCGGAGTGCCCGCGACCAAAGTCAGCCTGTCCATTGAAGGCCTGACACCCACGCTCGAGATGCTGAAGAACCTGGCCTCCGGGCACCTGGGACTCAGCGCCAGAATGTCCCGGGAATATATTCCCGCTTTGGGAGATGAAGATCCCGGCTCCGTCGATCTGTTGACACGCGCTCACCAGACGCACGATAAGTTCGCCTGGATGTTGAACGCGACGGCGCGTTGACCGATGGCTAGTCGAGCGTAATTCCGCGAATCTTCAGAGTCGACCCGATCGCCTGATCCAGCCGCGACACGGCCTTGTTGTACAGCAGCGCCGCACCGATGACCCGGCGGCGGGAATCGAGCAGTTCGTTCTGCCGTGTGAGTACCAGGAAATTGGTGGATTCCCCTGTCTGGTAGAGCCGGATTTCGCTCTCCAGTTTCTCGTTCGCGGCCCGCTCGCTGGCACGCGCGGCCTGAATTCGCTGGCGCGCCGTCTCCAGCGCCTGAAGCGATCCCCGCACCTCCGCGACGATCAACTGCTCCAGCTGCTTCCTCGTCAGTTGCAGCCGGCGCTCGTTGATCACCGCCTGCTCATAGGACGCCTCCGCCGAGCGATTCCGCGGGTTCCACTCGATCGTCAGACCGGCGGTCACGCTCTGGTAGTTGCCCGAAAAGAGATTTGACAGCGCCGTGCCGTACCCGCCGAGCAGGGATGGCGGCACGCCGCCGCCCGTCTGCGGCGGCGGCACGGGCGGCAGTCCGGCAAGCACTGAGAGTTCGTTGACGCGGGTGAAGTATGGCTGCAGCGCGCCGAGGAAGCCGCTC
>CAYWST010000189.1:0-10692 GCA_964461075.1 uncultured Solibacteraceae bacterium
CCACCAGGGCCCCACCCTCACCTTCTCCTCCCCCGCTACCTACGACATCCCCGCCAACTACGGCTTTTTTCTGCAGAACCATCCAGCCGCGCTCGACCTCGACGGCGAATGGATCTACGACCCCGCTACCCGCTCCATCACCGTCTTCCTCTCAAACGCCAACCCCGCCGCCCACCGTTTCGCCGCCGCAATCACCGAAACCCTTCTTTTCATCTCCAATTGCCAGGGCGTCGAAATCAGCGATCTCCGTCTCACCGGCGCCCGTCGCGCCAACCTCGAAATCCAGAACTCCGCCCGCGTCTCGATCCGCTGGACGGAAAGCCTTCGGGCCGGCGACACCGGTCTCCGCTGCACCAACTGCCGTGACCTTCTCATCGAAGACTCCCTCATCGATGGAGCCCTCAACCACGGCCTCGATGTCTTCAACTGCACCGATTGCCTCGTTCAACGAAACCGCATCAGTCATACTGCAACCATCGCCGGCATGGGCCGCTCCGGCAACGGCCAGTACAACGGCGTCCGCTTCGGCGGCGTCAACGCCGTCTTCCGCCGCAACGTCGTCGAACGCACCGGCTACCTCGGCATCGACGTCCGCGGCGGAGCCCGCATCGAAGAGAACTTTGTCAGCTACGCCAACCTCGTGAAAACCGACGGCGGCGGCATCTACACCTGGGGCAACCGCGGCGTCGAGATTCTCCGCAACCTTGTCGCCACTTCCTACGGCAGCAAGGCCGGCGTGCCCTGGAAGAACCCCGCCACTCACGGCATTTACATCGACGATCAGTGTGAAGATGTGCGAGTCACTGAGAACACCGTCTTCTCGGTCGCCAGCCACGGCGTCTACCTGCACAACACCCGTAACATCGCCGTCGAGCGCAACACGATTATCGACGCAGGCGAAGCTCAAATCGCCTTCATCGACGATCACCTCGGCGCCAACACCGTCTCGGAAACCACCGTCAAGGACAATCTCTTCCTCAGCCGCCTCGACGGATCGCTCCTTGCCCGCGCTTCCACCAATGCCGGCCCCGCCTTCTTCCCCGCCATCGGTGTGATGTCCGGCAATCGCTACTGCCTCCCATTCGCCGAACCCGTCTTCTACGCCTCCATGCCGGGCCTTCAGTCGCGTCTGTTCTTCGACCAATGGCGCAGTCTCACCGCCACGGACTCCGGCTCCGAAATCTGTCCGCACCGTTACCTGCCCTATCAGGTCATCGAAACCACGGGCGCGAACCGCGTCGCCAACTCCACCTTTGACGCCAACATCAACTCGTGGTTCGGCTGGCCATCAGACTCCCTCGAAGCCCGATGGGACGACGGACGCCTCCGCCTCCGCCATACCGCCTCAGCCCCCACGATTCACTACGACGCTCCCATCGGCCTGATCGAAAAAGGCCGCTTCTACCGGCTCCGATTCGACGCCCAATCCGATCAGCCCGGCCGCTCCCTCCGCGTCTACCTTCGCAAATGGGACCCCGACTACCGTCTCCTCGCCCCCGCCGCCGACCTCCCCCTCGACCACAACGCCCGCTCCTGGGAGTTCGTCTTTGCCGCCGCCGAAACCGAGCCCCGCGCCCTCCTCATCTTCGAACTCCCCAACGCAAGCCAGGTCGTCTGGCTCGATAACGTCCTCCTCGAACCGGTCGACGCCCGGCAGGCCCGGCGAGACGAACTCGTCCGCGTCGAGGTCAATCCCGCCTTCGAGCCCGTTGAGATCTCTCTTGATCAGGGCGGCGCGCCGGTGATGATCGAACCGCTCAGCGCACTGATCCGCTTCGCCCCGCCTACCAGCGGATCCGGTCCGGAAAATACTCCGCGATCAAATCCTGGTAATACGGCCGCAGCGCGTCCACGTCCGGCTTCTGATGCCCCTTGCTGTACAAGTCGTAAGGATTGAACTTCCTCACCCACTCCATCAATCGCCGGTCGTCGTCGTTCATCAGCCAGTCGTAGGCGCCTTCACGGTGGATCGGATAGCACGAGTGAAACCGGATCATCGCCTGCGCCTCTTCCGGCAGATACGCCCGAGTCACGTGATACAGGTACTCGTCATGCCCCCAACTGAGCATCACGCGGTCCAGCCCGCAATGCCGCCCGTACAGTCCGCACTCCGTCTGATACTCCGGCACAGCCCCGTCCGGATTATCACGAAAATACTCGTGGAAAACGATCTTTTCACTCCATGCGCACCCCACGGGAAACGTGTCGCCCACCACCGCCCACTGCGGCTCGCCCCACAACCACAACACCTTCCCCAGATCGTGAATCAGCCCCGTGAGTTGCATCCAACGCGGCTGTCCGTCCACCCGTATCGCCTCGGCCGTTTGCAGATTATGGTCGATCTGCGAAAGATCCGTATCCGGATCCGAATCGTCCACCAGCGCGTTCAGCTCCTCCATCAGTTCCCAAACGCCCTTCTCACACCGGTTCAGCTTTAACCACTCCCGCCGCTTCTCCCGGTTCAGATCCACCGTCTGCAAGGCGTGGTTCAGCCTGTAGAACTCCCTGACGCGAGGATGCACGTCCTCGCCGTAGTTCCGGAATTCCTCCTGTTTGCGCCCCTCGCGGTACCGCGATCGCACCTCGTCGTCCCATTGGTCCAGTGATGACAGTGGCTCCTGCATGCATCCCCCTTTCCTGCCTCTGAGTTCCAATGAACCACAGTTCGCCATCTCAGCGCAGCCCAATTCAGATCTCAGGTGAACACCTCAGCGCGCTCCCGCCAGCAACGGCCGATAGCTCAATCGATGACCTGGGAAAGAAGACGGTTCATCAGAGCGCATCTTCGAGCGAACGGCGCCCTCGAACTCCTTGACGGCCGGCTCCCGCCGGTCGCATTCGGCGTCACCATCACTGACGTCTCTGGCGGCGGCATCGGCCTCATCTCCGGCGCCCGCCTCCCCGTCGGCGTCCAGGCCCGGCTCAGCCTCAAGGAGGGCGTCCTTTACGGCTCCATCGCCCACTGCGAACACCAGGACGGCCACTTCATCGCCGGCCTGGTCGTCCTGCACGACCCCGGCATCCTCGCTCGACTACAGTACCTCGCACACCTCTCCCGGCACGAACCCCATCCCCGTCCCGAAATCTCCCGCACCCCTTAGTGGCGTAAGGCGCCCCGCTCAACACGCTCGCGTAATCGCGAACAATACCAACCCCACTGCCGCCACAATCGCGATCCCATATTGCAGTCGCAGGCCCGCGTGCTTCGCCGGCGGCCATACAACAGGCACCGCCCGGGAAGCGGCCGGCGCCCCCTCCAGCATGGCGGAGAGCCGCTGCGCGGCGCTTCCGGCTGCCGTTCTTTCCCCAATCTCCGCAAAGATCGGGATCTCCCGCTCGCCCGCCGCCAGAGCGATCTGGTATGTCTCATACGAAGTCCAGGAATTGCTCGTGGCCGACTGCCGGCTCCGCCGCCTCGATATCACCCGGACTTCCCGAACCTGCTCCACAGGCATCTCGATTCTGTGAGAAGACCATGTAAAGCCCGAACGAATAGAGATGACGTTTCGCTCCAGCCTGATCGAGGTCTGCGTCAGTTCTCTCCTCGCGATGACGCACACGAGCGCGGCGCCCCCAAGAATCCAGAGCCAGCCAAGCGGATGCTCGAATCCCCGTGCGAAAAGCCACGCGGCGACGAGAAAGAAGGCCCCGACTCCCAGCCCGCCTGGCGAAACGCGCCCCGTGGGCGGCTCATGGATCTCCCACCCGTCCCCAGCCAGCGGCCTGGTGCGGAGACTCCCCAATTCCGGAATCAGCCGATCATCCACTGCCGGCATCGTCCCTTCTACTCCGCCGCTCCCGGGTCGGGGAGTTCGGTCAGCGTCAGCTCCACATTGTCACCTCGCTTGCACTCCCGATCCACCACCGCGAAGCGCCCCATGGCCCTCAGTATAGAGAATGAAGAAAACTGTGTCAGTCACCATTTGTCCTCGGCCTTGTCGCCGAAGCCGGGTCCTTGGCCGGGATGTTAGCATGAAAGTTTTCCCGCAATGATAAACCTCTTTCGAGCCGCAGCCGCGGCGATCTGCCTCCAGGCTGCGCTGTGCGCCGTCGAGCCCGTCTCCGCCGAAGAGAGCGCCCTGCTTGCAGCCATTACCGCCAACCAGCTCAAAGGCCATGTCTCTTTTCTTGCCTCTGACGCCCTCGAAGGCCGCGACACGCCCTCGCGCGGGCTCGATATCGCCGCGGAGTACATCGCATCCACTTTCCGCCGATTCGGCCTCAAACCCGCAGCGGGCGCGAGTTATTTCCAGGACGGCTACTTCTACAAACTGAACAAGCAGCCGATGGACCAATTCACCTGCGTCATCGACGCAGGCGAGAAAGGTAAGTTCACCCTCAATGCGGAGAAGGTGAGAGTGTCGGACGGCAAGGCGCTCGATCTCGCCGGGCAGCCTGCCGTCAAAGTCTCCCTCGCCACCGAGGAAGCCGCACTGCCTGCAAAAGCGGAAATCGCCGGCAAAGTGGTCCTGCTCGAATTCGGCGGATCAATCTTCAATCCATGGGTGTCGGCTCGCCGCCGCGAGGTTCAGGCGTTCGGCCCGGCGGCGATCATCGAGTACAGCAGTTTCCTTCGCCAGTCGCCGCAACGGCTGCCAACCAGGAACGCACCCGTGGTGAGAACCAACGATGCAGAATTCCAGAAGTTCCTCGAGTCCGTCTCCGGTCCCGTCAAGATTACCCTGCGGCTTCAGGCGCCCGAGGAAGAAAAGATCACCCTCCGCAATGTTGCCGGTGTGCTGGAAGGCTCTGATCCGGCGCTCAAGGACACCTACATCCTGCTCACGGCCCATTACGACCATGTCGGCGTCAATCCGCGAGCCTCCGGAGACGACAAGATCTTCAACGGCGCTAACGACAACGCCAGCGGCACGTCCACGATCCTCGCCCTCGCGGAAGCGTTCTCCCGCTCCGCCGTCCGGCCCAAACGTTCCATCGTCTTCATCGCCTACTCCGGCGAAGAGATCGGGCTGTTCGGCTCCAGGTTCTACGCCATGGAGCCCATCTTCCCGCTCAGGAACACTATCGCCAACCTCAACTTTGAGCAGATGGGCCGCACCGACGACACAGAGGGCGCGCGCGTTCGCCAGGTGACAGCATCGGGCATCGACTACACCACGCTCGGCGAAACGCTGGCCGCCACCGCCGCGCTTGTCGATGTCAAAACCTGGAAGCATCCCCGCTATAGCGACGAGTTCTTCAGCCGAAGCGACAATCAGGCTCTGGCCGACGCCGGAGTGCCCGCTATCACGCTGGCAGTCGCCTGGCAATACCCCGACTACCATCGCGCCACCGATCACTGGGACAAACTCGACTACCAGAACTTTGAGGCCGTCACGCGCGCCGTGGCCCTCGCTTCCTGGCGCGTCGCCAACGATCCCAATCCCGTCCGTTGGATCGAAGGCAACTCTTCGAATGAACGCTACCGCCGCGCTCGGGAGAAGTCGCAGGAAAAGTAGTCCGCACATGAAGACTCTTCAGTACAAGACCCAGCACGGAATCACGGTCACTCGTACGTTGACCCGAATGCCCTACAGAAAGGGGCTCGCCGCGCAGCTTCGCGAACTTGATATCGCGCGGGGGATCTATCTCTCCTCCGGCTACGAGTATCCCGAGCGATACTCGCGATGGGACGTCGCCAGCCTGCGCCCGCCGCTCGAAATCATCGGCCGCGGCCGCGAAATCGAGTTCCGGCCCCTCAACTGCCGCGGCGAAAACATCGCGGCGATGCTCTTTGCCGTGTTAGGCGGTCACCCTCATTGGGAGAGCCTTCACCTTGAAGCAGGCGCGCTCCGCGGCAGACTGAAGCCGCTGCCGGCGATCTTCCCAGAAGAGGAGCGCAGCAAGCAGCCTTCCTTCTTCTCGATCCTCCGCGCTCTCGTGCAGGAGTTCAAAACCGAAAAGGATTCAAGCCTCGCGCTCGTCGGCGCATTCGGCTACGACCTGTTGTTCCAGTTCGACCCCATCGATCTCCGCCTTGAACGCGGCGCGCAGAAGGATCTTCACCTCTTCCTTTGCGACGACATCATCTTTATGGACCGCAAGCGCGAAACGATCGAGCGCTATCAGTACGACTTCGAGTTCGGTTCGCTGTCGACTTCAGGGATCGCGCGGACCGGCCAGCCCGTCTCGCCGCACCAGGCTTCCGCGCCTCGCGAGATCGTCTCGGACCATACGCCGGATGAGTATATGGCCAAGGTCGAACGCGTCCGCGCCGGAATGAAACAGGGCGACTACTACGAGGTGGTCCTCCGCCAGAGCTTCTCTGCCGGCTTCGAAGGCAGCGCGGCCGAGCTGTTTGAACGGGTCCAGCGCAGCAGCCCCAGCCCTTACGAGTTCTTTCTTCAGTTCGGCGACGAACAGCTCATCGGCGCCAGCCCCGAAATGTTCGTCCGCGTGGAAGGCCGCCGCGTGGAAACCTGCCCCATCTCCGGCACCGCCCGCAGGACGGGCGACCCCATGCAGGACCATGACCTGATTCGCGACCTGCTCAACTCGCCGAAAGAAGAGTCCGAACTCACCATGTGCACCGACGTCGACCGCAACGACAAGTCGCGTGTCTGCGTCCCCGGCTCCGTCAAGGTGATCGGCCGCCGGCTGATCGAACGCTACGCCGGGCTCTTTCACACCGTCGATCACGTGGAAGGCGTCCTCGACGGGAACTATGATTCCCTCGACGCTTTCCTCTCCCACATGTGGGCCGTCACCGTCATCGGCGCGCCCAAAAAAGCTGCGGCGCAGGCCATCGAAGACCTCGAAAAAGACGCCCGCGGATGGTACGGCGGCGCCGTCGGCATGCTCTCCCTCAATGGCGACATCAATACCGGGATCCTGATCCGCACCGTCCACCTCAAGAACGGCCTGGCCCGCTACTCCGCCGGAGCCACGCTTCTATACGATTCCGATCCCGCCGCCGAGGAGCAGGAGACACGCCTCAAGGCCACCGGCTTCTTTCGCTCCCTCTCTCCCCAGCCCGAGTCCGCGGCGCCCGAACCTCATGACCTCCCGGGTCGCGGCGTCAAGCTTCTGCTGATCGACAACGACGACTGCTTCATTCAGACGCTTGCCAACTACGTACGCCAAACCGGCGCGGACGTAGTGACCTATCGCAGCGGTTTCCCGCTCTCGCTGATCGATGAGGTCGATCCCGACATGATCCTCATCTCGCCCGGTCCCGGAAGGCCAAGCGAGTTCCGGGTTCCGGAAACCGCCCGGTACGCGGCCGAACGCGGCTTCCCCGTGTTCGGCGTCTGTCTCGGTTTACAGGGGATTGTCGAGGCCTTCGGCGGGGAACTCGGCGTCCTCGGCTACCCCATGCACGGCAAGCCCTCCTGGGTCGTGCATCAGGGAGCCGGGGTCTTCCAGGGGCTCCCTCCTCGCGTCAAGGTCGGCCGCTATCACTCCCTGTTCGCCATTGAAGAGAAACTTCCGGCTGTCCTCGAAATCACCGCTCGCAGCGAGGACGGCGTCATCATGGGAGTCCGCCATCGCGACCTGCCCGTCGAGGCCGTTCAGTTCCATCCCGAAAGTCTCCTCTCCCAGGACAGCCAGCAGGGTCTCCGGATGATCCGCAACATGATCGAGCTGTACGGGCGCGTCCGGCGCCCCAAACCTTAGCTCTTCAGTACTGGGAGTTTTCGCCTATTGCACTGTTAGGGTTTTAGCCGCAAGATGGAGATGCCAATATGGAGCTAGGGGACCTGATCTACATTCTGTTCGCCGCCATCTGTGCATGGCTCGCCTATCACTGGGATAATGATGGCGGGGGCGGAAAGCGGCAGCGCACCTTCGTCCCATCCTATTAATGGCGACAATTCTCGTCCTCGGCGGAGGACTTGCGGGACTGGCGGCATCGGCCGCCCTCGGCGGTGCGGGTCACCAGGTAGAGTTGCTTGAGGCCAAGCCTTATTTCGGCGGCCGGGCTACCTCCTACCCGCTTCCCGGCTCCGACTCCGGCGAGGTCATCGACAACTGCCAGCACATTCTGCTCAAGTGCTGCGTCAACCTCTTAGACTTTTATCGGCGCATGGGCGTCGAGCGGTCCATCGCCTTCCACCGCGAGTTCTATTTCATCGAACCCGGAGGGCGGACCTCCGTCATGCGCGCAGGCGCGCTGCCCAATCCGCTTCACTTCACGGAGAGCTTCGCCCGCATGGCGTTCCTGAGCCCCTTTGATAAACTGACCATTGGGCGCGCTCTCCTCGCCATGCGTTTCGAGCGCAATCGCGAGGACCTCGACCGCATCACCATGCTCGACTGGCTCCGGAGCAAAGGCCAGACGGCGCGGGCCATCGAACGCTTTTGGAGGCAGGTCCTCGTGAGCGCCATCAACGAAGACCTTGACCGCATGGCCGCATCCCACGGCTTCCAGGTCTTCTGGCTCGGCTTCCTCGCCGCCCGCGACAGCTATGAAATGGGCGTTCCCGCCGTGCCGCTGGGAGATCTCTATTCCTCATCGGCGTGGTCGAACCACTCCAACGTGAGACTCCGTCAGAGGACCCCCGTGGCGCGCCTCCGCTTCGGCGGCGGCAGGTTAGCCGGCGTGGAAACGGCCAGCGGCGACCTGCTGCTCGCCGACCACTATATCTCCGCTCTCCCAATTGAAAAGCTCGCCCCCGCCGCGCCCGAGTTGGGCATCGACTATGCCGCGTTCGAGCACAGCCCCATCACTGGAATTCATCTTTGGTTTGACCGTCCCCTTACGTCGCTGCCTCACAGTACGCTGCTCGATCGAACCATTCAATGGTTCTTCAACAAGGAGGGCGGCCGCTACCTGCAACTCGTCGTGAGCGCATCCAGAAGCCTCACTGCGCTCAGCCGCCAGGCGGTCGTCGATCTCGCGGTGCGTGAACTGGCCGAATTTCTGCCTCTCGCCTCCGTTGCAAGGCTCGAAAAGGCGCACGTTGTCAAAGAGATGCGCGCCACATTTTCCGCTCGCCCCGGACTGGAAGGGCTTCGCCCTCCCGCTCGCACGCGGTTTCCAAATCTCTCTCTCGCCGGGGATTGGACTCGCTCGGGATGGCCCGCGACCATGGAAGGCGCGGTGCGGTCCGGCTATCTGGCCGCAGAAGACGCCTGCCAGCGCCTCGGCCGGCCGCATTCCTTTCTGCTGCCCGACATCGCCTGAGCGTCTATTTCTTTGAGGTCCCCGCCCTGCGAACGCTCTCGTAGTACCGTTGGACGTAATCCCGCAGTTCGAGCGGGACTTCGTCCCGGCTCACCTCGCCGCCCGAATCTGCGTGTCGCGCGCTGCGGTCCACATAGGGCGTCTTGAGCTGCTGATTCCGCGAGTTGTTGACCTCCACCATCACCTCTCCCTGAACGTTCAGCGCGCGCTTGCCCAGCACTTCACTCAGCTTCCCCATGGCATCCCGCTGCTCGGCAAGTTCGGTGTCCTTGTTGCCGTCCTGCTTGCCGACGCCGCTCTTCTCGTTCTTCGACGGCGCATCCTGGTCGCCGCCCTGCTGCGACTTGGCCTGCTGAGGCGAATCGCCCTCTCCCGGCTGGTCGCCCTGCTGGCTCGCGTCGGCGTCCTGTCCCTGTTGTTGCTGCCCCCGGGCTTTCTGGCCTTTCTCCATTTTCTGGCCCTGCTCGCCTTTTTGACCCTTGTTGGAGGCGCTCTTCGTTTCGCCGCCCTTGGAATCGATCTTCATCTTGTCCATCAGGTTGGCCAGCGCGTCGCGCATCTTATCCATTAGCGAGGAGCTTTTTTCATCGCCGCGATCCTTGGAGCCCGATTTCTCCCCGCCCTTCCGCGGGTCGGCCGCGCCCGCCGGCGCGTTCGGATCGTCGCTGCCTTTTGTGCCATCGTCGCCGGAATCCTCGCCCTCGGAATCCGCCGCCTCCTGCCCCGTGTCCGCGTCCTTAAGCCCTTCCCGTGCAGGCTGATTCGCGTCGGGGCTCTTCAGCGTCTCCATTTGCTTCTCGGCCAATTGCTCTTGCGTCCAGGTGGATTGGTCTTCGGCCGGAATCTCCAGTTTCTCCACGCCCGGCATGTCGGCCTTCGCCATCTGCCTGGGGGGCGCTTTGCGTTTCGCAACCGGCGCTCCGGTCAGCGTGTCGAACTCCACCGCCGCCAGCGGCGCCGTCAGATCGAAGGTGTGCAGGATGCCGTACCGCAGCAGGAACAGCGAAAAAGCCAAAACGAACGAAGCCACCGCCGCCCACCCGCTGCGCGGCCACCGCATCGGTATCGCCGACGAGACGTCGGTGGATGCAGCCGTCTGTTCAGCCGCTGTGTTCAGCCGCTCCAGGAATCTCGGATCGGGCTCCCGCACTGGCGCGCCCTCCCGGTAATGAAGCGCCGTTGAGAATAGATCACCCGTCTCCAGTGCGCCGTCGAGCCGCAATGCGACCTTCCGCCGCGGCGGCGTACTTCGCACGACCGCCCAAACCGCCCAAGTGACGGCCCCAAACGCCAACGCCACCGGCCATCGCCAATCGAGAACCTGCGTCCCAGCCAGAAGCAGCAGACAGAACCCGAGAAGGCTGGCCGCCACCGCCCACGCACCCTGCCGGAGCAAAAGCTCCAGGCGCGTCCGCCGCCGCCCCTGTTCGAGCATCCGGGAAAAGGTACTTTGTTTTGACAAAGCTTCTCTTCCCATCCTTCCACAGAACGCCTCCTGCAGGGCGGCGGCCCCGCGCCTGCCCGAGCCGAAATTGTGGCAGGCACAATTTCCGCTCCGGGAAAAT
>CAYWST010000190.1:0-10579 GCA_964461075.1 uncultured Solibacteraceae bacterium
GCGCCTGGCAGAAGACGCGGGCGGGAGGAGGGTGGATTCAAAGAGCGAAGACTGCATCAGACGGCCTTGGCGAGTTCTTCGGCCAGGGTCGTCTGGGGCATGCCCTGCTTGCGGTGCTTACGACCGCCGCGGTGCCGCCGCTCAGCCGCCGGCCGATCGCCGCCCGCCGCAGGGTGAGGCGGGGGGGCGCCAACCGGACCCTGTCCGGGGAACGGACGCCGTTCGCCGCCTCTGCCCTTGGGCGGATGAGCGGGATTGGCGCGCAAGAGGCGCTCCTCGAGGGGGGCGTTGTCAAAGCGCTTGATGATTGAGTGCATCTCTTCTTCGTTGGGCGCTTCGATAAACGCGAATCCTTTTGATTCCTGGGTCTCCGGGTTGCGGATGACCTTCACGGAATCGGCCACCAGGTTTTCCGCCACGAGCCACGACTTGATGTCGTCAGCAGTGACCCAGGGAGGAAGATTGCCGAGAAAAACGGTCGAATTCATTGAGGTGGGAGTAAACTCCGCCGCGGATTGGGACTGGTTCGGCGCGAAGAGCAGTCCATGAGGCCCTTTTAGATTATCACGGCCCGGACCAAACCGGCAACGGCGGATGATACACTTCCTGCGCGCCGGGCTCAGGCCCCCGGTTCGACAACGGTGGCGACGCGGACCGCTTCATGCGACCTGAGCTCGTCGAGGACCGCGGCGGGCACCTCGGAGTCGATCTCCACGAGCGCGACCGCGTAGAGCGGTTCTCCGGGGGAGGGGGCATCCTGCCGGCCGAGCGAGAAGTTGGCGATGTTGATGTTGTTCCGGCCAAGGACGGTGCCGACATGGCCGATCACGCCGGGCACGTCGACGTTTCTCATGTAGACGAGACGGCTGCCGAGCGTGATCTCGACCGCGATGCCGTCAATCGAGAGCAGGCGGGGCTTTTCCAGCAGTACGCCGCCGGAGACGGTGGTCACGCCGCGATCCGTTTCCAACGCAATCCGGATGGTGTCCATCGCTCCGGCGCGCGGGGCGCGCGATTCGTTGACGCCCAGATTGCGCTGCGCCGCGAGACCGGTGGCGTTGACGAGATTGACCCGGGTAGCAAGCCCGCGTGAGAGCGCGCCCGCGAGAGCGGCATTCCGCAGAAGGTTCGTGTTCATCTCGCCGATGCGTCCGGAGTAGGTCAGGCTCACGGACTTGGGGTTGCCCTCGGCGACGAAGGAAGCGAACTTGCCGAGCCGTTCAGCGAGCGTCAGATACGGCGCCAGCGTTTTGTACTGTTCGGGGCTGACGGCGGGCATGTTGACGGCATTGATGGCGACGCCGTTGCGGAGATACTCCACAAGCTGTTCGACGATGCGGATGCCGACGATTTCCTGCGCTTCCTCGGTGGAGCCTGCGATGTGCGGGGTGGCGATGAGCCGCTCCGCCGACAGAAGGGCATGGTCCGGGGGGAGCGGTTCGGGGTCGAAGACGTCGAGGCCGGCGCCGGCGACCTTGCCCGCGGCCAGGGCGTCGCGGAGCGCGTTCTGATCGATCAACTCGCCGCGGGCGCAGTTGATGATGCGGACGCCATCCTTCATTTTGGCGATGGAATCCGCGTTGATCATCGAGCGGGTTTCCGGCGTCAGGGCGACGTGCAGGCTGATGTAGTCGGATTCGGCGATGAGGCGGTCGAGCAAGACGAGTTCGACGCCGAGGTCTTCCGCGGTGACGGGACTGACATAGGGGTCCGAGGCAATGATGCGCATCTCGAATCCGCGGGCGCGGCGGACCACTTCTTGTCCGATGTTGCCGAGGCCGACGACGCCAAGCGTCTTGCCGCGCAGTTCGTTGCCGAGGAACTTCTTCTTCTCCCACTTGCCGGAGCGCGTGGAGGCGGAAGCTTCGGGAATGGCGCGGGCGAGGCCGAGCATCAGGGCCAGGGTGTGCTCGGCGACGCTGATGGCGTTGCCGCCGGGGGTGTTCATCACGAGCACGCCGGCGGCGGTGCAGGCGTTGAGGTCGACGTTGTCCACGCCGACGCCCGCGCGTCCGACCACGCGGAGCCGAGGGGCCTTTTCCAGGGTGTCGGCCTTGACCTTGACGGCGCTGCGCACGAGCAGCGCGTCGCAGTCGGCCAGATGCGGTTCGTACTCCTTCGGGTTCGAAACGATGACGTTCCAGTCGGACTGTTGCTTCAACAGCGCGACAGCCGCCGGCGACATGGGTTCCGCGACGACGATCTTCATGCTTTTACCAGCGCGGGGAGCGCGGCCTCCGCATAGATTCTTTGAACAACCGCCACGCCCTTGCCGAATTCGACGGGGACTCCCTTGCTGGCGAGGATGATCTCCAGTTCCGCGACCATGGCGAACAGGTCGGGGAAGTCGAAATAGCCGAGGTGGGCGATGCGGAAGATCTTGCCCTTCATGGTGCCCTGGCCGTTGGCGATGATGGAGCCGAAATGGTTCCGGAAGCCTTTGACGATTTCGCCCGAGTCCATCCCTTCCGGCGCGCAGATGGCGGTCACCGACGATGAAGGCGAATCCGGAGCGAAGAGTTTGAGGCCGAGCGCGACGGCGGCCTCGCGGGTTGCGCGAGCGAGCAACTGGGCGTTTTCAACAAGCTTGTCCATGCCGACGGACTTGATGTAAATGAGAGCTTCGCCGAGAGCGAGGACGTGGCTGACGTTGGGAGTCCAGGCGGATTCGCCCTTGTCGGCCATCTTCTTCTCTTTCTTGAGATCGAAGTAGAGGCGGGGGAGAGTGGCGGAAGCGTTGCGCTCCCAGGCTTTGGCGCTGACGCTGAGGAAAGCGAGGCCCGGCGGGATCATGAAGGCCTTCTGAGAACCGCCGACGACGATGTCGAGGCCCCAGTTGTCGATATCGAGCGGCATGGTGCCAAGCCCGGTGATCGCGTCGACGATGCAGAGGGCCTGCGTGCTCTTGCAGAGTTCGCCGATGGCCTTGACGTCGTGCGCGGCGCCGGTAGAGGTTTCCGACGCCTGGAACAGGACGCCCTTGGCGTCGGGATTGGCCTGGAGCGCTTCAGCGACGCGGGCGGGCGAAACCGAATCTCCGTACTCGGCCTTGAGCGTGACGGCGTTGAGGCGGAAGGCCTTGGCGAGCTCCTCCCATCGTTCGCCGAACTTGCCTGCGGACAGAATAATGACCTTATCGCCTTCGCTAAAAAAGTTGGATACGGAAGCTTCCAGGGCGCCGGTGCCGCTGGAAACCACAATCAAGACGTCGTTTTTCGTCCCGTACACTTCCTTCAAATCGGCGAGGACCTGCGGATATAACTTGATGAAGTCCTGCGTCCGGTGATGAATATCGGACGCCATCATGGCGTGCAGCGCCCGAGGCAACAAGGGCGTCGGGCCGGGTGTGAGAAGCCGTTGTTTTTTGATGTGCATGACTGTGGGGGATACTAAAAGAAGTAGTCGTTAGGATACCAAAAATGCCCCTGCTCGAACAGCTTCAGAAAGACATGGTGGCGGCCATGAAAGCCAAGGACGAAGCCCGCCTGAGTACGATCCGGATGGTCAAGAGCGCGCTGATGAAGGAGAAGGTCGACTCGATAAAAGAGCTCGACGAAGCGGCTGAGATGAGGGTGCTGAACTCGCTGATCAAGCAGCGGCTGGACGCCGCCGGGATGTACCGCAAAGGCGGGCGCGAGGAGCAGGCCGAAAAGGAAGAGGCCGAGGCGAAGATGATCGAGTCCTACATGCCGGCTTCAGCGACTGAAGAGGAGATGGCGGCGGCGATCGAGGCGGCGCTGGCGGAGACGGGAGCCACAGAGGCCAAGCAGATGGGGCTTGTCATGAAAGCGGCGCAGGCGAAGCTGGCGGGCAAGCGCATCGACGGCAAGGCGCTGAGCGAGAAGGTGAAGGCCCGGCTGGTCTGACGATGGAATCCGCCTGGTTGAACACGCCGCTCGATGTGTACGAGAAGCATGTCGAACTGGACGGCGTCGGGCAGGCGGAGGCGATCCGCGGGATTCTCGCGGAGACGGTGAAACAGCGCCGGCCGGACAGTCTCCTGTATTTGGGATGCGCCGGGGGCAACGGGCTGGAAGGATTGCCTGCGATGCGGGTGATCGGGTTGGACATCAATGCAACCTACGTCGAGGCGGCGCGGTTTCGCCATCCCGGCGCGGAATTCCGCACCTGCGACCTGAACGGGGATTGGCCCGATGTTGGACCAGTAGCGATGGTCTTTGGCGCGCTCATCCTCGAGTACTTGCTCGACCTGCGGGCGGTTCTTCGCCGGGTTCATGGGGCGCTTGAGCCGGACGGTCTTTTCATCGCGCCGCTTCTCCAAGCCGGAGCGGACGCGCCCGCCGTCCTGCCATCACCCTATTTCGAGCAACTGGCGCCGCTCGGCGAGGAATATAGAACCATCGAGCCGGAGCCATTTGTCGCGGAGGCCGCGCGGGCGGGCTTCGCGCTGGAAGCCCGCTCCGAGCGGCCTCTCCCGTCGGGCAAGCGATTCGTTGTATTGGAGTTTCGGAAAGTTTAGTTCAGAACCGCAGCACAAGCTGATAACGGATGATGCGCGAGCCGCCGTCGGCGAATTCGGGACGCAGAAAGCGGCCGGCGGGGGCGTTGGCGACGCTCGTCTGAATCTGCAGGTCGGTATTGCCCTGGGGCGCGAAGGGACTCACGCTGGGCACTCCGTATTGCGGATGGTTGAGAGCGTTGAACAACTCGCCTCTGAGCTCGAGCTTGACGCGCTCGGTCACCAGGATGGTCTTCTGCACGGTGGCGTCCCAGTTGGCGATACCGGGGCCGCGCCAGGTATTGCGTCCGAGGGTTCCGGTGGGCAGCGGAACAGCGCCGCTATGGGCGCGCAGGCCCACGTACATCGCTTTCGCCGGGTCCACCGGAGCGTTGCCGTTGTCGGGGTCGACGTAACCGGTTGGACTGGCAGCGCTTGGCACGGCGCGGCTGTCCTTCACTCCGTTCGGATTGTAGATGGGCCGGTCGAGCGCGCCGCCCAGTCCGTCGGCGTCCTGCCCGTTGGTGATGTTGAAGGGCACCCCGGCCTCAAATAGGAGGATGCCGGAAAGCTGCCAGCCGCCGAGAAGGTGGCCAGTGAACCCCTTCCGATCCTTGTAGAAGGGCAGTTGGTAGACGTAGCTGGTGGTGAAGCGGTGGGGCCGGTCAAAGAAGGAGAGCGCGCGCTCAAAAGCGCCGCCGCCGAAAACCCAAGGCACGGCCGATTGCTGCGACAGGCCGGTGGCGGCGACGCCGAAGATCTCGCTGCCGTTGTCGATCGTTTTCGACCAAGTGTAGGAGACGCCGGCGATGAAGCCGTTCTTGAAGCGGCGCGTCGCCTGGAGTTGCATCGAGTGGTAGCTCGATGCGCCGGCGTTCGTGCGGGTGAGGCGGGCCCCCTGCAGGTTGTCGTAGCGCCCCTGCGTCGCGTAGGGCGGCGTCACGCCGGCCGGCTGAATGCGCAGACTCGCCGGCACGAGCGGATTCCGGTCCTCGTTGATGAACAGCTTGGTCCCCTTGGAGCCGACGTAGCTGGTCTCTGCGATGAAGTTGCCAGGCAACTCCCGCTGAATCCCGAACGACCATCTCTGGTAGTAAGGGTTGCGGAGGTTCTGGTCCATTAGCGTCTGGCTGTCGACAGGCAGCGGCAGCCTGGACTGCGTTGGTAGAGCTCGCGACACGCCCGCCAGGCCGCGTGGCGCCGAGGCGCTCACTACCGATGGATTTGAAGTTGCGATCAGATTCGGAACGCTGGCAACCGCGTTGGAGGCGATGTTGTTGAAGAACGAGTCGTAGCCGACCTGGTAGCCGGTGCGGAAGACGCTTTTCTTGTCTCCGAAAAAAGTCCCGAGCAGGCCGTCGCGATACGAAGGGGACCAGGCGACGCCCAGGCTCGGCGAGAAGTTGTTGAGATCGCGATTGACCTTGTTGGGTTGCGAGTAGGGGCCGTCCCAGGTCGTGGTGTCGATGTTGAACAGGCCCGAGAATGCCGGCTTCTTCAGCGAATTCATGGGAGTTCCGAAGTCCTCGTAACGGAGCCCGAGGGTCAGTGTGAGGTCGTTGGTGACGCGCCACCGGTCGGTGAAGAAGAAGGACTGGCGGAAGAGCTCGGGGTAGTAGATGGCGCTGCCGAAGTCGCGCTGCGTGCCTCCGCCCGAGCCTCCGAAGTCATCGACGAAATTTGCGAAACCGGTGTAGCCCGTGCTCGCGTTGAAGGTGATTTCGCCGCGGTCGCGCTGCGGCGCCGCCTGGCGGGAGCGTTGCTGGAGCAGGTCGAAGCCGAAGCGGAAGGTGTGGCGGCCGCGGATGACCGTGGTGGTGTTCTGTAGCGAATAGTTGTTTGCGACGCGGCCCTGCGGGATGTTGGTCTGCAGCCCGATCGCGGTGATGCCAGCGATGGTGTGCCGGGGCAGAGTACGGCCAAGCGGGTTTTCCGTGTCGGCGGGGAAATCGAACAAGAGGCGGTTGTAGGAGGCGCGCGCCTCGTTGGTGATGGTTGGCGTGAAGACCCGGGTGTAGGTGAGCGCCACCGACTGCACGCGCTCCGGCGCGCCCGTGGCGAAGCCGGGAAAGAAATTGGTGGCGCCGCCGACAGGTTGTGATTTGTCCTGAATCACGTAGCGGCCCATGAGGAAGTTGGAGTCGTTGATCTTGTGGTCGGCGCGGCCGAGAATCTGGCGATCTCTCATCGTATTGGCATAGGGGATGATGGCGGTGCCGAATTCCACAGCGGGCCGGCCTTCGCCGAGTGCCACATTGAAGGGCTGGCTGGTGGCGACGGCGTCCTTGCTGTAGTCGAGGTAGGTGTCGACGTTCTTGTTTCTTCCCTGCGGGAACAGGCTGCGCAGAGTTGACCGGCCCGCGCCGGTCAGGGTGATGAGGTTGTTGACGTTCTGCGAGTTCTGCCGCTGTTCCTGGTAGCTGCCGAAATAAAAGGTGCGGTTTCTGATGACGGGCCCGCCGAAGGTGCCGCCGTAGTACTGGTCGGTCCCCGGCAGAACACGGCCGCGGCGTTGGGCTTCGGGACTCAGCGCCTGTGTATTGGTCAGGGCGTCATCGATGGTCGAGTCGAGCAGATAGTTGAGCGAGCCGTGGATCTCGTTGCTCCCGCCCTTGGTGATGACGTTGATGACGGCGCCGCCGGCGCGGCCGAACTCGGCGTCGAAGTTCCCGGTTTGAACGGAGACCTCCTGGACCGCTTCGGGGTTGGTAATGCGCAGGCCCTGCCCGCCGACCGAAATATCGTTGTTCTCCGTGCCATCGATCATGAAGTTGTTGGAGCGCCCGCGGCCTCCGTTGACGACGAAGTTGGAGTAGGTCTGTCCGGCCGCGCCGGCGCCGCCCCCGAAGCCGTAACGGTTGGACGAGATGCCGGGCAGCAGGATGGCGAGCGATGTGGGGTTGCGCAGCGGGAGGGGGAGTTGCGTATTCTGCACGCCCGCGAAGTTGCCGCCGCGGACGGGCGCTTCGTATTGAAGAACGGCGCCCGCTGTGTCGGTCACTTCGAGAACCGTGCTGGTGTCGCCGACCTCCAACTGGGCGTCAACGGAGGTGACTTGTCCACCGGCGGCGACGATGTTCGCTTTCAGCGCCTTCTTGAATCCGCTGGCGGTGAACTCGATCCTGTATTCGCCGGGCTCGACGGCGTCGAACCTGTAAAGCCCGGCGGCGTTGCTTGATGCACTGCGGCTGATGTTGCCGGTCAGAGTGATGGTCGCATTGGGTATCGCGGCGCCGGTTGCATCGGTGACGATGCCGGTGATGGAACCGCGGCTGGTCTGTGCGTGGAGGGAGACAGATGTGGTGATCAGACCCCCGGCGGCCAGCGCGAAGACCGCGATGGCACGTCCTTGAAGCAAGAGCTTTCTTGTCATCTTACCCGCGAGTGTCGGGCACGGCGGGAGCGGCCGCAAGAGTTCCAAGGCTGATGTTGCAGTTCGCTCCGGCAGATGTTGCAAAAGGCACGGCGGGCGGCGGCGGCGAACCGGGTCAGTCGACGGATGCAACAAAAGCCCGCCGCGCTCCGGGGCGCGGCGGGCTGGAGGAGGAATGTCTGGGCGATGACTAACTTCGCGCGCTATGCGTAGTAGGCCGCGTTCTTTTCCGCAAACCCCGCGTACTCGGCCGGCAGCTCCTCGAGAACGTAGATCGAGTTGGTCGGGCAGACTGGAATGCAGGCGCCGCAGTCGATGCACTCGGCCGGATTGACGTAGAGCTGGGCCGCCTCTTCGTAGCCGGGCTCTTCGGGGGTCGGGTGGATGCAGTTGACAGGGCAGGATTCGATGCAGTGATTATCTTTTGTACAGGTGTCCGTGATCACGTAGGCCATAATAAGTTCTCCGCATCGTAAGGGGAGCAATTCACATGCCAGACTGGTCAAGGCAAAAACTGCACTCTTTTCAGCACTTAATCTGGCCACGGCTCCGCGCGGGAGCCCCAGATGGGGCAAATCACCCACTGGCGGGCGGCGCCGCGAACCCAGTATGATGAATCCCGACTCAGGGATATACCCGTCATGAGCGACTCGACAAAGAAATACCAACCCTACGTCCCGGCGAACAAGCCGATGGCGGAATTCACAGTGCGCGCCGTGATGCTCGGTCTGATCATGACCGTCGTGCTCGGCGCGGCGAACGCTTACCTAGGATTGCGGGCGGGCCAGACGATTGCGGCCACATATCCGGCGGCGGTCATCGGAATGGCCGTTCTGAGAATTTTCAAGGGGTCCATCCTTGAAGAGAACATGGCTCGAACCGTGGGCTCGATCGGCGAGTCCGTCGCGGCGGGCGCAATCTTCACGATTCCGGCGTTCGTCATTGTCGGAGCGTGGGGCAAGTTCGACACGTTTGAGGCGTGGTGGCAGTCTTCGGCGCTGATGCTGGTAGGCGGCGTTCTGGGCATCCTGTTCGTCACTCTGCTGAGGAGGGTGATGGTGGAGGATCCGGAGCTGCCCTATCCGGAGTCTTCGGCGGCGGCCGAAATCCACAAGGCGGGACAGCGTGGCGCCGACGCCGCCAAGACGCTCTTTCAGGCGATGGGGATCGGCGGCGCCACGTATCTGCTTGGCGAGATGAGCCTGTTCTCGGCGAGCCGTGAGTTCCTGATCCGAGTCGGTGAATTGGGCAAGAGCACGATCAAGCTGGCCGCGGGGGCGATTCCAGTGGGCGGCGTCTCGAAGCTATCGCTGCCCGCGGTCAGCCCGGCGTATCTCGGAGTGGGCTACATCATCGGTGTGCGGCTCGGGTCGTTGAACTTCGCGGGAGGCCTTATGGCGTGGGGCCTGATGGTCCCGCTGCTGATTTACTTCCTCGGGCCGGAGCTGCAGAAGACGCTGCCGCCGGGCGCGGGCGAGCACGCCTGGGACGCGCTGGCCAACCAGGTGTGGCGCAATATCGTGCGGCCGATCGCGGTGGGCGGGATGCTTGTGGGCGCGTCCTACACGATGTTCCGCATGCGCAAGAGCCTGGCGACAGGCATCCAGCGGGCGGTTGCGGACCTGAAGAAGGCCGGGTCGCAGGAGAAGGCGACCGCTCGATACGAAATCGATCTGAGCTTCAAGACGGTCTTCATCGGACTGGCATTGACCTTTGTCGCGATGATCGTTCTCTACCAGCACTTCTCGGGAGCGATGAGCGCGGCCATCATGGCGGCGGGCGTGATGATCGTAATCGGGTTTTTCTTCGCCGCGGTGAGCGGCAATCTGGTGGGGATCATTGGGAGCTCGAACAACCCGATCAGCGGCCTGACGCTTTCCACGTTGATCATCGCGGCGCTGCTGATCGTAGGGATCGGAGTGACGGGCATGGCCGGCGTGGCGGCGGTGCTCGGCGTGGCGGCGGTGGTGTGCGTCTCTTCGGCCGTGGCGGGCGAGATGCTGCAGGATCTGAAGGTGGGACACATTCTCGGCGGGACGCCGCGCTCGATGCAGATCGGCGATTTCATCGGAGTCTTTGTGTCGAGCCTGCTGCTGTACTTCCCCCTGCTGGCGCTGCACCTGGACAACATTCAGAGCGGGGGCGTCGGCTTCGGCGACGCGAAGCTCTCGGCGCCGCAGGCGGGATTGATGGCGTCTCTCTCTCAGGGCATCGTCGGCGGCGAAATGGCATGGCCGCTGATTCTGGTGGGCATCGCGATGGGCCTGGCGCTCATTCTGGTTCAGGTGAAAAGCCCGATGCTGTTTTCGGTGGGGATGTACCTGCCGCTGGAAACGACTTTCGCCATCTTCTGCGGCGGCGTGATTCGCTGGCTGATGGATGGAGTGCGCGACAAGCGCGGCTTGAACGATGCGCAGAAAGCCCGGGTGGAGAACGCCGCGGTCCTGATCGCTTCGGGGTTGATCGCGGGCGAGGCGCTCATGGGGCTGGTGAAGGCGTCGTTCACGCTCATCGCCGGCAAGCCAATCGGCGAGTATGTAAAGATCTTTCCCGAGCCTCCCGTTGCGGCGGGACTTGGCGTTCTGATCCTGCTGGCGCTGCTGATGATCCGCTGGCCGATGACGAAAGCGGGCGATCCGGACGAGCCGGCTCCGCCGGCCGCGATCATGTAGCTGCTAACCGGCAGGCGGGGCGAGCATATTCTCATCGAAGAATGAGCCTGAAGACTAGGAGTTGAGTATCCGCTG
>CAYWST010000191.1:0-10525 GCA_964461075.1 uncultured Solibacteraceae bacterium
CCATTCGGGCCGATCGACTTCGGCGGCGGTCAGCCAGCGTTGGGAGGTGACTTCGAGGATGTCAGTGGTTGAGCCGGGGCGGGCGACGCTGGAGAGGTACTTCCACTGATACGCGGGGTCTTCGGCGCGAACGTAGCGGTCGAGCGCGGTTTCCTGCGCGGCGAGCGGCGCCGCGAGGAGGGCAAACAGCAGAACTCCGAGTTTAAGCAGCTTCATAGGAATGGATTGTGTTGTTTTTCGTGTTCGATCGTTGTTGAGGGTCCGTGCCCGCAGATCACTTTCGTGTCGCCGGGCAGAGCGAAGAGTTTCTGGTGGATGGATCGGAGGATCTGGCGGGAGTCGCCTCCCGGCAGGTCGGTGCGGCCGATCGATTCGCGGAAAAGCGTGTCTCCCGCAAACAGGAGTTTCTCGCCCGCCACGTGGAGGCAGGAGGAGCCCTGGGTGTGGCCGGGCGTGTGGATGACGGAGATTTCGCAGCCGCCGATCTTGAGGGCGTCGCCGTCTTTGAGGGGTTGGTCGATTTCGGTTTTGTCCGGAGTCGCCATGCCGAGCCAGCCGGCTTGAACGTCGAGGCGGCCGTAGAGCATCTCGTCGTTCGAGTTCATGTAGACGGGCGCTCCGGTGGCGGCTTTGAGTTTGGCCGCGCCGCCGATGTGATCGATGTGGGCGTGGGTGATGACGATGGCGGTCGTCTTCAGCGCGTGGCGGTTGAGGATCGAGAGGATTTCGGGGATGTCGTCGCCGGGGTCGATGACGATGGCCTCGCGGGTGGCTTCGTCGCCATAGACGGAGCAGTTACAGCCCAGCATCCCCACCGGGAGAATCTCGTGGATCATCTCACTCCAGCGTAGCGAGGTTGCACCCGGGCGCGCGGGAGGCGCATCTTGGTAACTGGCAATTGAAATGGAAACCAGTCCCGTCAACCTTATCTTCACGACGATTCACCAGGTGAGCGCGCTGCTGATTGTCGCGCTGCTGCTGATCCCCGCGTGGACAGAGAAGTTCAGGAAGCTGCTGGCGGCGATGGCGCTGATTTCGCTCATCACCGGCGCGCACAAGTTCGCGGTGGGGATGAAGGATGCATTCCCGGGATGGCACATGTGGACGGGCGTGAAGGTGCTGCTGGCGCTGCACGTGGTGGCGATGGCGTTCCTGCTCGCGCGCAGCGCGGGTGAAGCCGGCAAGCGGGAGCGGTGGCGGAAGGGGGCGGTGGTGTCGTCTCTGCTGACAGCGGGTATCGGGCTTTACGTGGCGCACTTCGCGCGGTAGGCGCCGCCGGTGAGCGTCGCGGCCGGCAATGACAGCTCGCAGACGGCGGCCATCGCGGCGAACCTGGCGGCGTTCGAGAGTGAGAGAAGTCTTTATCCGGCAGCGAAAGCGCATTCCACGCGCGCCCTGAGTATCCTGGGGCGAACCAGCCGCACTCGGCTCCGGTACTCTTGAACTACGCGGCTGTGCTGAGGAAGCATGCCGCTGCGCTTGAAGCCCTGGCCAAGCCGTTCGGACCCAACCAGCCGGCGTAGGGCGGCGGGGACTTGAAATGAAATACGGTGATCCGGCACACATGATTTCGCGGCGGAAGTTCACCGCCGCTCTCGCTGGCGGGACAGTCGCGGCGGCGGACTCAAAGGTGGAAACAGTGCGCGGTCCGATTCCGGCGTCAAGTCTCGGAGTGACGCTGGCGCACGAGCACCTGTTTTCCCGCTTTGGCGCCGACGCGGCTGAGCCAGCGGTTTACGACGAGGAGAAACTGCTGGCGACAGTGATTCCGATCGCGAAGCGGGTCAAAGCTCTGGGCGCGGAGACGGTCGTCGATTGCACGGCGGCTTACTTCGGGCGTTCAACGCGGCTCTTGCGCGCGATCAGCGAGGCCTCCGGGCTCCACATTCTCGCGAGCACGGGCTACTACGCTGCGGCCAACGACCGGTATGTGCCCAAGCACGCTTTCGATGAGACGCCGGATCAGCTTGCAGCGCGCTGGACGCGCGAGTTCCGTGAAGGAGTGGAGGGAATCAAGCCGGGGCATATGAAGATCGGCGTCGATCCTGGTCCGTTGAGCGAGATCGACCGCAAGATCGTGATCGCGGCGGCGCGCTGTCACCGGCAGACTGGGCTGGTTGTGACGTCGCATACCAGCGGCAGCGCCGAGGCGGGCCGGGAGCAGGTAGCGCTTTTCCGGAAGGAAGGAGTCTCGCCCTCGGCCTGGATCTGGGCGCACGCCAACAATTGCAGCGAAACGGGCGTTTTGGTCGAGGCCGCGAAGGCGGGAGCGTGGATTTCTCTCGACGGCATCGCGCCGAACACAATCGAGCGGCACCTGGAACTGCTCGCCATCGACGGCATCCGCGCCCGCGCGCTGCTGTCTCACGACGGCAATTCGTTCCGCATCGACCGGCCGTCGAAGGCTTACGAAGCGCTCTTCACAAACCTCAAGGAGAAGCTGAATCCGGCGTGGTTCCGTCAGGCCGCGATCGAGAATCCGGCGTGCGCCTTCGCCGTGGACGTGCGCCTTCTTTGACGGAGTGCGGCGGCCAGGAGGACCAGCGCGGCCAGAACAAGAAGACCCGGCCTGGGCTCGGGAATGGCCACGGGCTGTTCAGCGAACGAGACTGTGTTGCCGTCGAATGAAGCTCTCAGGCTGTGCAGCCCTGCGCGACGCCCCTGCTGGATGAGGGCCACAACCTCGGGATCGTCGTAGATCACGTCCACAACATGAAAGTCGGGCCCGCCCAAGACTGCAGCGTCGAATGGGAAGAGGATGGCGAATCGATTTTCCCCAGGCCCGTTTTCGCTTGGCAAGACAGCGAACGGGTTGCCATTGGGGAGCCCGGCCGGGTCAAACGCGACTTCGAAACCATCTGAAAAGGCCATCTGTGCGGTTAACCAGGAAGGAGACGACGGGAAGAACAGCGACGCCCCGTTCGTCAGATCATCGCATACCGGCGGCGAACAGACCGGCTCCAGAATGGAGCGCTTGCTTGCGTTAGCCGCGGCGCTCCTGGCCGCAGCTTCGCGGACCTTTTGCACAGCCGGCAGCAAGAGACCGATCAGGATGGCGATGATAGCGATCACCACGAGGAGTTCGATCAGTGTGAACCCGTTTGGTCTTCGAGCGCGAAGCATCATAGCCCCCCCCTAGCGAAACATGAGTGTGCGCCCGCTCTGCCAGGGAATCAAGCACCAATTAGTACAGATTTGTACTTGAACCGGCGGCCGCTTAGCCCGTTGGAAGGTCCGCGGGACGAGCCTGGGGAGTGGAATGAGGCCAGGATGGTCAGGGGCGGAAGATCCAGCTACGGGATCGCGGGCAACGCGGAGCGTGTTGCCGGGGAGACGAATAGGATCTTCAATGTTCACATTGCAGGACTGCACCGTCAACGACTTGGCGGCGGAAATAGCGGCTGAGGTCCTGAGGAGTGCGAAGGTCCGCCTTTCGCCCAAGGATGCCGGTCAACTCCCTCCCCATGCGGGCAAAACCCAGGAATCCTGGAGTGCAGCCCTCGTCGAACTCGATGAGCACGTCGACATCACTTACGGGCGTGAACCGCTCGGTCAGAATGGATCCGAAAAGCGGGGGAACGAGCACTGGCAGGAGAGAGGTTGAAGGACTGCCAGGCTATTCGGGCTTGTGCGTTGCCTTGCCGGCGGCGGCGTCGCGCACGGATTGGGGCAGGCTCTTGTTGAAGGAGGCGCCGTAGCCGGTGGTCTGGTGGTAGACGTAGTCCTTCCAGGGGTCGCGGCCCTCAATTCGCGGGTCGCCCGTTTTCCTGAGGTACTGTTCGAGGCGAGCGCTGAGGCGTTTCTTTTCCGCGGCGTGTGCGGGATCCTGGGCGACGTTGTTCACCTGCCAGGGATCGGCGGCGACGTCGTAGAGTTCCTCCGCGGGGCGGCGGCCGAAGCAGAGTTCGTATTGGCGCTCGTACTTTTTCCGGTTTGCGGGGTCGAGCATGAAGCTCTTGGTGGGGCAGGCGTCAACGTCTCCGTGCGTGGTCTTGTTCGAGGAGATGAACTCGCCGCCGGTGGGCCAGCGGTCGGGGGCGAAATTGCGAATGTAGAGGTAGCGGGCGGTGCGAAGGGCGCGCACCGGGTAGGTGGCGCCATGGGGGCGGCACATGGTGTGGCGTTCGAATGCGGTGACAGCGCCATCGCGGGAAGGGTCGGGCCCGCGGAAGAGCGGAAGAAGGCTGCGGCCTTCGATGCCGGCAGGGGCGCGAACACCCGCGGCTTCGAGGAATGTGGGGGCGAAGTCGATGTGCTGGACGAATTCGTCCACGCGGCGGCCGCCCTGAAGTTTCGAGCCCCATCGGATGGTGAGCGGCATGCGGACGCCCCAGTCGTATAGATTGACCTTGGCGCGGGGGAACGGGAGACCGTTATCGCTGGTAACGACAATGAGCGTGTTGTCGAGTTCGCCGATGCGTTCGAGAGCCTGGATCATGCGGCCGAGGTGCGAGTCGAGGTGCTCGCATTCGGCGCAGTAATCGAGCAGGTCGCCGCGCAGCGTTTCCGTATCGGGCCAGAACTTTGGAACATCGACATCGGCGAGGTTCTTGCCGAGCCGGCGTCCGGCGCCGTCTTCGTAAGCGCGGTGCGGCTCGGTCGCGCCGAACCAGAAGAAGAAGGGTTGGCCGGTTTTGCGCGCGGCGAGGAAGTCGTCGAAGTTGGCGGCGTAGTCGCGGGGGTCGAGCCCCGGGGATGGTTTCGCGAGACGCCGCGCGTTGAACTCCTGGCCCGCGGGCGGGCGCTTCATGCCGGCAGCCTGCCAATTGCCGGGCCCCCAGGTCTTGCCGGTGGAACCGACATGGTAGCCCGAGTCCTCGAGCAGGTGAGTGAAGACGGGATATTTCGAAGGGAGGCTTCCATAGAGGACGCCGCCCTCCTCGACCTGCCAGATGTTGCGGCCGGTGAGGATGGCGCTGCGGGAGGGCGAGCAGGAAGGAGCGGCGCAGAAGGAGTGATTGAAGCTAAGGCCCTCGCGGGCGAGGCGGTCTGCGGCGGGAAGCTGCAGTGCGCTGTTGCGAGTGGGGAAGGCGCCGCGCCAGGACTGATCGTCGGCGATAGCGAAAAGGATGTTGGGGCGGGAGGGCTGCGCCCGCAGGATAGCGGATGACGCAAGGAAAGCGCGACGGGTGGGAAGAGACATCTCACCGGAGATTCTAGCCGCAATGGTTCTATGCTGTCATTGACACCGCGACGTTCGAGAAGGGGTTGATCTTTTCGGCGGGGATTGATCACGTACTGGTGAACGGGGTGGCAGTGGTGCGCGAGGGGAAGACCGTGCAGGGCTCATTCCCAGGCCAGGCAGTAGTGGGGAACTACGGCCGGATGTGATATGACAAGGCCATGCGAAACCTCCTGACGTTGGCGATTTTCCTGCCGGTTTACGTTTCCGCTCAGGATCCGCGAGGGTCCATGACAGGACAGGTCACGGATCGATCGGGAGCTTCGATTCCGGGCGCTACGATTCGCCTGACGCAAGAGTCGACGAACGTGGTCATCAACGTGACATCGAACGAAACCGGGGCGTTCGAGGCTCCTTACCTGCCCACCGGGACATACAAGATCAGCGCTTCGGCCAATGGGTTCAAGACCTGGGAACGGGCCGCTGTAGAACTGCGGATTGGCGACCGATTGCGGATCGACATCACGCTGGAGGTTGGAGAAATCACCGAGCGCGTGGAGGTGACGAGCACGGCGCCGGTGATCGAGTCGACCACGGCAAGCGTGGGACAGGTGATCGACGCGAAGCAGTTCGCCAATCTCCCGCTGCGGAGCGGCAATGTGAGCTGGGTGTACTCGATGGCGCCGGGCGCGGTTCTGACGGCGCTGCCGTTTGACGGTCCCTGGAACATCGAGCAAGGCTCGAATATCGCAATCGCGGGGACGAAGAAGGGGCAGGGAGGCGTCGACTTCAACGTCGACGGCGTTTCAAACAACTCGTACGGGGGCAACACGGCGTTCGTCCCGCCGGCCGACATGGTGCAGGAGGTCAAGGTCAATACGACGTCCTATGACGCTTCGATCGGGCACTCGGCCGGATCGAGCGTGGATGTTTCGCTCAAATCGGGCAACAACGGTTTGCACGGGACGCTGGGCTACTCGCTGGCCACGGGCCCGATGATGACCCGGAACTGGTTCACCAACCGGTTTATCTTCGACCCCAAGACGGGGCCAATCACGGACGACAAGATCAAGGCCAACACACCGAACACGAAATGGCAGAGGTACTCGGCCGCGGTGGGCGGACCGGTGATGATTCCGAAGGTTTACGACGGCCGCAACCGGACGTTCTGGATGTTCGGCTGGCAAACGCACAACCGGAGGCGGCCCAACGCGACACAGCACTCGGTGCCGACGGCGGAAATGGCGCGAGGAGATTTCTCGGCGTTGTTGAGCCTTGGCGCGCGATATCAGATCTATGATCCATTCACGACCGTGCCGGCGGCGGGCGGGCGCTTTCAGAGGTCGCCGCTCCCGGGCAACCGGATCCCAGAGGCGCGGATCGACGCCGGGGCGAAGGCTTTCTTGAAGTACTTTCCCGCCCCAAACGCGACGGGCACCGCGGATTTCCAGAATAATTATCAGCGGACGAGGCAGGACAGACAGGATCTGAACCAGCCCATCGCCCGCATCGACCATGTGTTCAACGACCGGAACCGCATGTACGGGCGCTACACTCACTCGGATTTCAACGGCTCGTTCGACGAGCTGATCTCGGGCTCGGAAGCGCGCGGGCGGCTGAGACAGCGGCCGCACAGGGGCGTCGCGCTGGACGACGTGGCCGTCCTGTCGCCCACGATGGTTCTGGACATCCGCTACGGATTCACCTGGTTTCGTGAATATGAGTCATTCAAGAACATCGGGTGGAACATCAGCGAATTCGGATTCCCGCAGAGCCTGATCAATCAGCTCGATCCGGCCGGCATCAGCTTTCCGCAGCTTTCGATCACCAACATGCTCCAATTAGGGAATAACGGCGGATTCCAGCGAACAAACTACTCGCATTCCCTCCTCGGGGTGCTGAACTGGAACCGCGGCTCGCACAGTTTGAAGATGGGTTTTGACGGGCGGTTGATGCTCGAGAACAACAAGAACTACGGCAACGTCAGCCCGCTGATCAACGTGGACGCGACCTACACGCGCGGGCCTCTCGACAATACGCCGGCCTCGCCGGCCGGGCAGCCTCTGGCGAGCTTCCTGTTCGGGATCCCGACCGGCGGCGGCGTGGACGTCAACGACTCACGGGCAGAGCGGAGCCCGTACTATGCCGTGTTCCTGCAGGACGATTGGCGCCTCTCGCGGAAGCTGACGCTGAACCTCGGTCTGCGCTGGGAGTACGAAGGTCCGATTACCGAGCGGTACGACCGATCTTCGCGGGATTTCGATTTCGTCACGACCAATCCGATTCAGGCGCAAGCCCGGGCGGCCTACGCGGCGAATCCGATCCCCGAGATCGCGCCTGCGGAATTCAAGACCGTGGGCGGCTTGACGTTTCTCGGCCAGAACGGCCTGCCGCGCACGATCCGGAATGCGGACCTCCGGACATTCATGCCGCGGCTCGGATTCGCCTTTCATCTCAATCCGAAGACGGTGCTGCGCGGCGGGTATGGCATCTTCTATGGCCTGCTCGGAGCGGATTTCAGCGACGTGGCGCAGCCCAATTTCAACCGGCGGACGAACATCGTCGCGACAAACGATAACGGGCAGACCTACATCGCTTCGATTTCGAATCCTCTCCCCGGCGGGCTCGATCAGCCGGCCGGATCCAAGGACGGGTTGCGGACGTTCCTGGGAAGAGGGCCGGGCTTCTTCGCGGAAGACGGCCGCCGCCCGTACACCCAACGATGGAGCTTCACAACGCAGTACGCACCCTTCTCGAGGAGCGTAATCGAAATCGGATACATTGGCTCCCGCGGCACGAGATTGAGGATGAGCAACAATTTCAATCCGACGCCGCGGCAATATCTCTCCGCATCGCCGGAGCGCGATCAGGCCACGGTAGACTACCTGACGGCGAGGACTGTGAATCCCTTCCGCGGGATTCAAGGCTTCGAGGGAACCGGATTCTTCACCGGCGCCAACTCGACCCGCGCTCAACTCCTCCGGCCATTCCCTCATTTCGGCGAGTTGAGCACGGGACTGCCGGCGGGCTCGAGTTGGTACCACGCGGCAACGATGCGGTTCGAGCGGCGTTTTCAGAAAGGCGTTCAGTTCCAGGTCAACTACACCTGGTCGCGGGCCATGGAGGCGATTAGCTACCTCAATGACACCGACAGCGCGCCGGAGCATGTGGTTTCCGACATCGACCGCCCGCACCGTATTACGTTTACAGGAATCTGGGAGCTGCCCTTCGGCAGGCAATGGAATCCGCTGGTTCGCGGCGTCGCAGCGGGATGGACTCTGAACGCGATCTGGCAGCGGCAATCCGGCGCGCCGCTTGCGTTCGGCAACGTGATTCTCCGGGGGACCTTCGATCAACTGCCGCTTTCGGGGAGCGGCCGGAGCGTGGAGCGCTGGTTCAACATCGCGCCGTTCGAGCGCGACCAGAACAAGCAACTGGCGAACAACATCCGCGCCCTCAGTTCACGCTTGTCCGGCGTCAGGGCGGACGGAATCGACGTTTGGGATCTTTCGGTGCACAAGAATTTCAAAGTGTGGGAGAAGCTCACGCTGCAACTGCGCGGCGAGGCCGAAGGCGCGACGAATCATCCAAACTTCGCCGCGCCGAATCTCGGTCCGACTTCGACCTTGTTTGGCGCGGTGACCGCAACGCAAACCGGCCAGGAAGAACGGCGGATTTTCGCGGGGCTGAAGCTGTTGTTTTAGGCGTGGAGCGCGGCCGCTTGAGACACGCGCCGGGCCGCGCTCCTGAGCCGAGGATCAGTAGTCGTAATCGCCGCCGCCGCCGCCCGGAGCGGCGGGAGCCGGCTTCTTCTCGGGGATTTCGCAGACCATCGCTTCGGTAGTCAGCATGAGTCCGGCGATCGAAGCCGCGTTCTGGATGGCAGTGCGGCAAACCTTGGCAGGATCGATCACCCCGGCCTTCACGAGGTCTTCGTACTGACCCGTTTCGGCGTTGAAGCCGTAGGCGGGATTCGAATCGGCCCGGACCCTTTCGATCACGATTGCGCCTTCGAAGCCGGCGTTCCGGGCGATCTGGCGGAGGGGTTCCTCGCAGGCGCGGCGCACGATATCGACGCCAATCCGCTCGTCGCCTTCCGCCTTGACCTGATCGAGCACGGCGGCGCTGCGGAGCAGCGTGACGCCGCCGCCCGGCACGATCCCCTCTTCGACGGCGGCGCGGGTCGCGTGCATGGCGTCCTCGACGCGGGCCTTCTTCTCCTTCATTTCGGTCTCGGTGGCCGCGCCGACCTTGATCACGGCGACGCCGCCGGCGAGCTTCGCCAGCCGCTCCTGGAGCTTCTCGCGATCGTAGTCGGAAGTAGTCTCCTCGATTTGCGTCCGGATCTGCTTAATCCGGCCCTCGATCGCCTTCTGGGTTCCGGCGCCTTCCACGATGGTGGTGTTGTCCTTGTCGATGACGACGCGCTTGGCTTTGCCGAGGTCTTCGAGACGAACGCCTTCCAGCTTGATACCGGTCTCTTCCATGATGGCCTTGCCGCCGGTGAGGATCGCGATGTCCTCGAGCATGGCTTTGCGGCGGTCGCCGAAACCGGGCGCCTTGACGGTGCAGACCGAGAGGGTTCCGCGGAGCTTGTTGACCACCAGGGTCGCCAGGGCCTCGCCTTCCACCTCTTCGGCGACGATGAGCAGCGGTTTGCCGGCGCGCGCGATGTTCTCGAGCAGCGGCAGCAGATCCTTCATCACGGTGATTTTCTTTTCGTGGATGAGAATATACGGCTCCTCGAGGACGCATTCCATCCGTTCCGTGTCCGTGACGAAGTATGGAGAGAGGTAGCCGCGGTCGAACTGCATTCCATCGACGGTCTTGAGCTCGGTCACCATCGACTTGGACTCTTCGACGGTGATCACGCCGTCCTTGCCGACTTTCTTCATCGCCTCGGCGATCGTGTTCCCGATCGTCGTGTCTCCGTTGGCGGAGATCGTGCCGACCTGGGCGATCATGTCGCCGGAAACCGGCTTGGAAAGGCGTTTGATCTCTTCAACCACCGCATCGACGGCGCGCTCGACCCCGCGCTTGAGCGCCATGGGGTTCGCGCCGGCGGCGACGGATTTGACGCCCTCGCGAAAGATGCACTGAGCGAGGACGGTCGCGGTGGTGGTACCGTCGCCGGCGACATCGGAAGTCTTGGAGGCGACTTCGCGCACCATCCGCGCGCCCATGTTCTCCAGCGGGTCCTTCAGTTCGACTTCCTTGGCGACGGTCACGCCGTCCTTGGTGATAGTGGGTCCGCCAAACTTTTTCTCGAGAACAACGTTTCTTCCCTTCGGTCCGAGAGTCACCTTGACGGCGTCGGCGAGCTGGTTCACACCCCGCAGGATCGCCTGCCTGGACTCTTCACTGTAGAGAATCTGTTTCGCCGCCATCTGTGTCTTCCTCCTT
>CAYWST010000192.1:0-10406 GCA_964461075.1 uncultured Solibacteraceae bacterium
GCCTTCAGGGGCGCGTGTGACGGCGACTGTGAGTCCGAAGCCGACGCCGGGGTCGTGTCCGGCCTTCAGGTCGCCGGTGTGGACGGTGGACATGGCGCGGACGGACGCGGGAGAGAGGAGGCGCATGCCGTCGAACGTGACGTGATTGAGGAGCATGGTGTAGAAACGGGCGAGGTCGGCGGCGGTGGAGTACATGGCGTGTTCGGGACCGGAATACGGCCGGCCTTCGCGGTACTTCATCGGATCCCCGGCAAGAATCGTGGCCCCTGCCTTGACCAGTTTGCCGTCCTTCTCCATGTAGACCGGCGCCACTCGCGCGCGTTTCTCCGCCGGCAGGAAGATGTGCGAGTCCTTCATGCCGAGCGGCGCGAAGATGCGCGTCTCCAGAAACTTCTCAAACGGCATGCCCGAGAGAACCTCGACGATCCGCCCCAGCGTGGCGATGCCCGTGTTCGAGTACATCCAACGTGTGCCGGGCTCGAACTCGAGCGGCTGCTGCGAGTAGATCAGGACCGCGTCGGCCAGCGTGCGGTCCATGCTCACCATGATGTCGGCGATGCCGGGCGCCGCGGGTCCGAGTCCCGAAGTATGCGTCATCAGGTCGCGGATGGTAATGGGCCGGGAGGGCTTCCGCAGAACCGTCTCGCCGTTCTCCCGCCGGACCACGACCATCTGGCCCTTGAACTCGGGCAGGTGTTTCTCCACCGGGTCGTTGATCCGGAGCTTGCCCTCTTCCGACAGCATCATGATCGCAACGCCCGTCACCGGCTTGGTCATGGACATGATCTGAAAGATCGAGTCTTTCGCCATGGTCTGGCCGGCCTCAATATCGCGCATCCCGGCGGCCTCGTGATGGACCACGGCGCCCTTGTGCACCAGCAGCGTCACGACGCCGGAAACGCGCGAGGAAGCGGCGAACTCCTTCATCCTCGGCGCAATCCGCGCCAGTTGTCCCGAGTCCAGCGCCGCCTGCGCGGGCAGCAGAAAAGGGCAAATCAGTGTGGCAAGTAAAAGGCGGCGTGTTGGCATGGAGGTTCCCTGACGAATTATAGTTCTCTCCAGGATGTCTCTATCAATGGACTGGACCAGAAGGCGGATGATGGCCGCTCCCATGGCGATGGCGGCCGCTCCGGCGGGCTTCAACGCGCAACTCATCCAGCGGAACGACGAAGCCGTCGATCGCCAACTCGCCGCGCAGATTACTGAATCCGGTCATCCGCAACTTGGCGGCGCGCCCGACGCCTACGGACTCTACAGCGCCTATCCTGCCGCGGGACTGCTGCTCACCGGCATGGCTTCGCTGGTCACCGAGGGTTCGAAGCACCACCGCTCGGCCGAACTCCGCCGCCGGCTCACGCTGGCCGTCAAATACCTCGAGGGTAAGCAGCACGCCGACGGCACCATCGACCTGCTCTCCACCAACTTTCACTCAACCCCCGATCTCGGCTTTGTCGTCCACAACGTCGCCGGCGCCGCTTGGATCGCCAGCCGGCACGCCGAGCCGCAACTGTTCGAGGCGCTGAAGCCCTTCCTCCGCAAAGCCGGCGAAGCTCTCTCGGCCGGCGGCGTCCACACGCCCAACCATCGCTGGGTGGTCTGCGAGGCCTTGGCGCAGATCAACGAATTGTTGCCCGATCCGAAGTACGTCGCGCGGGCCGAGCGCTGGTTGGCCGAAGGGATCGACATCGAAGACGGAATCTTCAGCGAACGCTCGACGGTGGTCTACAACCCGGTCTGCTGCAATGCGCTGCTTGTCACTGGCTTGAAGCTGAAAAAGCCCGCCCTCCTCGATCCCGTCCGCCAGTGTCTGGAGGCGATGCTCTATCTCATCCACGCGGACGGGGAAGTGGTCACCGAGATCTCGACGCGGCAGGATCTCAACACGCGCGCCGGCATGGAGCGTTACTGGTTTCCGCTGCGTTATCTGGCCATCAGGGACGGCGACGGGCGCTGGGGCGAGCTTGTGCGGCGTATCGAACCGTCTGCCGCTTCACTCGCCTCCTATCTCCTCTACCCCGAAATGAACGCCGCTCTCCCGGCTTCTTCGCCCCTGCCCGAGAAATACGATCGCGCCTTCCCCAGTTGCGGGTTGGCGCGCATCCGCCGCGGCCCCACTTCGGCCTCAGTCATCGGCAACGGCGCCAGCCGCCTGTTCACTCTGCGCCACGGCGGCGTGGTGATCGAGGCCGTACGCGCGGCGAGCGCTTTCTTTGGCAAGGGCCAGTTTCGCCCCGCCGCCATCGGCCGCGATGGCGCGGCCTACACCCTCGCGCAATCGCTCTCGGGGCCCTATTATCAGCCGGTCGATCCGCCTCGCCCGGTCCCCGTGCGCGACCTCGCCTCGGCCCGATTCCAAAGAAAGCAGACCGAAGTCCAGAAGCTCGACTACTCCGCGCGCATCGAGGAGACCCCCCGCGGTTTCCGCCTGCGCCTCTCCGCGCAAGGCACGGCCTTTGTTCCTCTCGCCATCGAAATCGCTGTCCGCGAAGGCGCCGAGATCGCCGGCGCGCGCCGCATCGGCGAGAAGGACCTGCTGCTCGAGTCCGGCCAGGCCACCGTTTCCAGCGGAGACCGTTCCATCCGCATCGGTCCAGGGCTCGGCCAGCACCGCTACATCGAAATCCGCGGCGCCGAACCTTTGCTGCCCGCACAACGCCTGCACGTCTGCGGGCTCACGCCCTTCGATCACACCCTCGAGTTCGAGCTCGGCTGAATCCTCCGATTCGTGAACGCGCTGGTCCGTTCCGGTCCGCCCGCTCCCTCACGGCTGCGGATCTGCGGTGCGGGGTTCGCCCGAGAATCGCTGCCGGACGCTCGCCTCCACGCCAGATGCCCGGAGCTTTCGCATCCAAGCGAAGCGCCGTCTTCCGGCCGCCTGTCAGTCGAGCCGCCGGATCACTGTCCGGACAACGCCCTGAATGACCAGATCTTCGCGCGGGTGGAGTTCCGGGAAACTGGCATTCTCCGCCTTCAGGTACCAACGGCCCTTCACCCGCACCAGCCTCTTCAGCGTGCTCTCGCCGTCAATCAGCGCCGCCACGATCTGGTTGGGCCTCGGCGACGGGGTTGGCTCCACCACCACGAGGTCGCCGTTCAGGATCCCTGCGTCGCGCATCGATTCCCCGCGAACCTTCAGAACGAAGCACCCCGGTTTCGGCTTGAAACCAAGAATCTGCTCGTCGAACGCGCCCGCGGGCTCCGCCGCTTCCGCCGCGGATTGCGGATTGCCGGCCGCGATCGAGCCAACCAGCGGCAACTCGTGCAGCGCCGCGGCGCCGGCGAACGGCTGCCCCACCACGTCGATCATTCGCGACCCGCGCGCCGTGCGCCGGATCAGGCCCTTGTTCTCCAGCGCATGAAGATGTCCAGCCACGCCATTCGGGCTGCGGATGCCAAAGTGGCGCTGGATCTCCGGAATCGACGGCGAGCAGCCGTTCGCCCGCCGGAATGCGACGATGAAATCAAGGACTTCACTCTGGCGCCGCGTCAATTCCATAATGTAAGTATTTACACTTGTCAGGAGCGTGTCAAGCCGTGAATCTGCCTCTGTTCGAAGAACCGCCGCCCCTGAAGCTCGCTCTCGCGCCTCGACTTCATGCGCTCGCCGCCAAGGGAGTTTACTTCGGCACAAGCTCCTGGAAGTACGAAGGCTGGCTGGGCTCCATCTACACCCGCGGCCGTTACGAGACCCGCGGGCGGTTCTCCCGCAAGAAGTTCGAAGCCGAGTGCCTCGCCGAGTACGCCGAGACCTTTCCCGCGGTGTGCGGCGACTTCTCTTTTTACAATTTCCCCGCGCCCGATGATTGGCAACGCCTGTTCGCCTCCTGCCCCTCCGGCCTGATGTTCGGGCTGAAGGTTCCGGAAATGATCACAGTCCGCACGTGGCCGTCGCACGCCCGCTACGGCGCCCGAGGCGGGCGCGAGAACGAGAGCTTTCTCGACTCCTCGCTTTTCGCCAGTGCGTTCGCGGGGCCGCTCGAGCCCCACGCCGCGCGGGTCGGTGTGCTGATCTTCGAATTCGGAACCATGTCGCGAAAGCAGGATGAGACCCCGTCGCGCTTTTATCAGGCGCTCGACAGGTTCCTGACTGCGATCCCGGCAGGATTCCGCTATGCCGTCGAGGTCAGAAACAAGGAGTTCCTCGAGCCCGATTACTTCGACATGCTTCGCGCGCGCGGCGTCGCGCATGTCTTCAACGCGTGGACGCGGATGCCGCCGCTCGAGGAGCAGACAGCCGTCGAAGAGGCCTACACCGCCGATTTCCTCGTCGCCCGCGCGCTGCTGCGCCACGGCCGCAGTTACGAGCAGGCGGTCCGGCAGTTCGAGCCTTACGAGAGGATTCAGGAGCCGAACGAAGGCGCGCGCGAAGGCCTGCGCCGGCTGGTCGAACGCGCACTGAGCCGCAAGCAACTCGCCTTCCTGTTCGTCAACAACCGGCTGGAAGGAAACGCTCCCTCCACGATTCAGGCCGTAGTTTCCGGAGCCTGAGCCGGTTCCCTGGCAACCAGCCATAACCCGGCGAGCATGACCGCCGCGCCCGCCAGGATGAAGCTCCAGGGGAGATAGGCCGTGCCGGAAAGCCCCCACTCCGTCAGAAGGTCGCGCGAATGAGCCAGCGTCGCCATCAGGCCGTTGTTCAGCAGGTGGCAGATCATCCCCGCCAGCACCGAACCGGTCCTCCAGACAACCCATCCGAAGACGACGCCCAGGAACAGCGTCGGCAGCAGCCTGTAGATGGAGGCGTGCGCGAGGCCGAACAAGAGGCCCGTCGCGACAATCGCCGGCCACTTGCCCATCGGCCGGAAGCCGCTCAGAATCAGGCCCCGGAACAGCATCTCTTCACAAAGCGCCGGCAGCAGGGCGACGAATAACCACACCTGCCACAAAGGAGCGCTCCGGTCGTCGAGGACGAGCAGTTTTTCTAAAGCCTTCACGAGCGACTCCGGAGGAGGCAGGACGCGAATCAGCAATCCGCCGCCCACAGTCCACGCCGAGACTCCGATCAGGATGCATCCCGCGATTCCGGACGGCCCCATCGTTCGCAGCGAGAACGCTGCCCGCAGATCGAAGCCCTTGCCCCACGCCAGCAACAGGGCCGGCGCCAGGAAGAAACCCACCTGCGTCACCAGCAACACCAGCGGCAGCGCTTTCCCTTCCAGCGCGAGAGAAGCGTAAAACGCCAGGACAAGCGCGACTGAGAACGCCAGCATCGAAACGCCCGCGGTCGGGCGCGCGCCGGCGCGGCGCGAGAAATCGAAGATGCTGACCACGCTCTGCTTGCCGCCCAACAACAGGTTGTTTTGCTCGAAGATGCGCGCCGCCAGCGTCAGCGCCAGCATTGCGTAAGTCAGCGAGCTGATCAGCACCAGAAAGATGAGGTCCGCCTTCCACTCGTTCAGGAACACCGCCTTCATCATGAGCGCGATATTCACGATCGGCGCGAACGCCAGATACCCGTTCAGCTCGATGCCCGGCATCGTCGTGACCATCAGCGGCGCCAGCAGGCCCATCAGGATCGGCGTCAGGAAGTTCTGACCATCCTTGAAGTCGCGGGCGAATGCGCCCACCGCCAGGAACGTCGAGTTCACCAGGATCGACACCGGCAGGATGAGGAAGAACGCGATGAGGTAAGCCTCGGGAGGAACGCTGACCGTCAGCCCCGGAATCAGCTTGACGCGCGAAAACGTCATCGCCAGGCTGATCAGGTTCACGAGCGTCGCGATCATCGAGATCACCCAAACCGCGATGAACTTGCCCGAGATGATCTCCAGCGGCTGCAGCGGCGCGCAAAGCAGCGTCTGCATCGTGCCCCGCTCCTTCTCTCCCGCCGTCATGTCGATGGCGGCATAGAAACCGCTCATCGCCGAAAACAGGATCAACATATAGGGCAGAAGCATGCCGATGAGCATTCCGCTGCGGCGCTGCTCGCTGGCCAGGTTCTGCGACTGCAGCTCAATGCCGGTGGCGAATCCCGCCGGCAAGCCTCGCTGCCGTTCTCTTTGCTTGAGCAGATCCACTCTGTATTGCCGCAGGACGTCGCTCACGCGGTCGCGAGCTTTTCCGGAGTCGGGGCGCACCGAGTCATAGAGGATGCTGGCGACGCCCGGATCGCCTTTGGCGATCCGCGCTCCAAAACCGGGCCAAAGAATCAGCACTGCGTCGATGTCGCGCTTGAGCAGCGCCTGCTGCGCGCCCTTGGCCCACGCGGTGCCGGGAATCTTTGGCGTTTTCCGCTCCTGGTCTTCGGCGTTCAGTTCCAAAGGCGGCGTGGGCGGCGGCTGCAGTTGCCCCATCTCAAGCCCTGCCCGGACGCCTTCGGGGGCGGACTTCCATGGCAGCAATTCCACACGGCCGTTCCGCTTGAACGCCGCCTCCAGGTCAAGCGTCAGCTCGCCCCAAAGCGCCACGCGTGAATCCCTCGCCGTTTGCGCCGCCTGCTGGCCTTCCTGGAGCCGGCTCATGCCCAGGATCAGCAACGGGTAGAGGAGGATCGGCAGCGCGATCATCATGAACAGCGTCCGCTGGTCCCGCAGCGCTTCACGGAGCTCCTTCGCGGCGATCGTCAGCAGAATGCCCGGTCTCATGCCGCCGCTCCCTTTGCGATCCCGATCCGCTTCAGGAATGCGTCGGTCAGGTTGGCGCAGCCGCTGCGCTCCACCAGTTCGCCGAGCGTGCCTTCGTCCACCAGCCGCCCTTCATGCAGCAGCGCGATCCGGTCGCAAAGGTACTCCGCCTCGCCCATGATGTGCGTCGAAAACAGCACCGCCACGCCGCGCGCCTTCTCCTGCCGGATCGCCTCCACGATAAACTGCCCGCTGACCACGTCCAGCGCCGTCGTCGGCTCATCCAGGATCAGCAACTCCGGCTCGTGCAGGAACGCCCGCGCGATATTGGCCCGCTGCTTCTGGCCCGCGGAGTACGTCGAGCAGGGGCGGCCGGCGAAGCCGCCCATTTCGAGTTCGACGATCAATTGATCGATCCGCCGCTTCAGCCGCTCCTCCTCCATCCCGTAAAGACGTCCGAAGTACTCGAGCGCCTCCCGCGCCGTCAGCCGCTGGTAGAGTTGCGTGTCGCCCGAGTGGAAGCCGATCCGCGGCTTGGCCTCCAACGGCTTCTCGTGGACGTGGACTCCGGACAGCAGGACGTCTCCACCGTCAGGCTCCAGAACGCCCGCGATCATCCGGAGGATCGTCGTCTTGCCCGCGCCGTTCGGGCCCAGCAAGCCGACCACCTCGCCGGCGTGAACCGTCAACGAGACTTCTTCGGCCGCGCGCACCATGCCGAAGCGCTTTGTGAGGCCTCGGGCCTCCAGAACCGGTAACATAACTGTCTTCGATCCAGGGTACGCGATCCGGCGGGTATGCCAAACTGAAGGTTCCCCAATGAGTTCAGTCAAGATTGAATACGCCAGCCAGCGAAAGATCCGCACACGCAACAAAACCTATTACCGCTTCAACCACTGGCCCCTCTGGATCTTCGTCTTCTTCCTCATTCCCGGCCCCCTCACGTTCGACCTGTTCGCCTATGGTTTCGGCAGCCGGATGAAATGGTGGCTGCTCGCCGTTCTTATCGGAACCGGCCTCGCCGGCCTGTTCGGGAAGCTCCCCGGCTGCGAACCCGCGCCCTACATCATTCGCTTTACGGAAGACCGGCCGAACCCGCTCTACCGCCGCATCTGCTACACGTTCGCCTGGAGCGCGGCGATTACCTACGCCGTCCTCAACATCGCCGGCCTTGCCGTCGCCATCGTCACGGGCAAGTGGATGCTCAAGCAAATCTACGACTACGGCTACTTCCCGCTGGCGGTCCCCATCTGGATTCTCGGCGCTCTCGGTAAGCTGCCGCGCGTCGGCGCCTCCACCAAGGGCGAGGGCGACGAACGCCGATACTTCTACGGCACCGTCTGGTCGATGTGCATCGCGCAGCCCGTTCTCGGCCTCCTCTGGAAGACGCTGCCCCGCGGGACGGCCTACGACATCTTGAAGCTCGCAGTGTTCCTCGGCTTGCTCGCCATCTGCGGCTTCCTCAGCTACAGAGGCTTTTTCCCCAGAACCAGGAAGATCGTGCCCGGCGAAATCGCCGCGTTGGATTGACCGTCACTGCACGCCCAGCTCCCTCAGCAGAAACGCGTACACGTCCGCCGTCAGATCCAATTGCTTTTGCGTGTTGGACGCCCCGTGCCCCGACTTTGTCTCGATCCGGATCAGCGCCGGCCGCTCTCTGCTCGCCTTCTCCTGCAGCGTCGCGGCGTACTTGAACGAGTGAGCCGGCACGACGCGATCGTCGTGATCCGCCGTCGTGATCAGCGTCGAGGGATACTTCACGCCCTCGCGGATGTTGTGCAGCGGCGAGTAGGCGTACAGCGCCTTGAACTCCTCCGCGTTGTCGCTTGACCCGTAGTCCGAGATCCAGTTCCAGCCGATCGTGAACTTGTGGAAGCGCAGCATGTCCATGACGCCCACCTGGGGAATTGCCGCGCGAAACAGCTCCGGCCGCTGGTTGATCACCGCGCCCACCAGCAATCCGCCGTTCGAGCCGCCTTGCGCGGCCAGCTTTTCCGGCGACGTGTACTTGTTGGCGATCAGCCACTCCGCGCAGGCGATGAAATCGTCGAACACGTTCTGCTTCTCGAGCTTCGTCCCGGCCTTGTGCCACTTCTCCCCGTACTCGGCGCCTCCACGCACGCTTGCCGAAGCGTAGACGAACCCGCGTTCGAGCAGCGCCAGCCGCATCGAGTTGAAGTTCGGCGCGGTCGTAATACTGAATCCGCCGTATCCGTAGAGCAGCGTGGGGTTCTTCCCGTTCAGCTTGAGCCCCTTCCTGTGGACCAGGAACAGCGGCGCCTTCGTTCCGTCCTTGCTCGCCGCGAAGACCTGCTTTGTCTCGTAATCCTCAGGCTTGAAACCCGGAATGGAGGGAGCGCGGAACGCCGTACTCTCGCGGCTCGCGATGTCATAGCGGTAGATCGTTTGCGGGAAATTGAAGGTCGTGAAGGTGTAGAAGACGCTCTTGTCGTTTTCCCGCCCTCGGAACCCCGATGCCGTTCCCGGGCCTGGCAGCGCCACCTCGCTCTCCTTCCTGCCCGCCGGCGAGTAGACCTCCACCCGGGTGGCCACGTCCTTCATATACAGGACGAAGAGCTTGCCTCCGGCCAGGCTCGCCGACTGAATCGGCTCCGGCTTTTCCGCCACCACTTCGCTCCACTTCTCTCCGGCGGCCGCCGTGTCGAACGCCACGATCTTTCCATTGGGCGCGCGATCGTCGGTCCGCACGATGAGCTTCGACCCCACGCTATCCATCACGAAGAATCTGGAATCGCCCACCTCCGGAACGATCGGATGAAACCTCTTGTCCGCTGATTTCAAGTCACGATAGAACACCGCGTTTCCGTTCCTGCCGGTTCCCGAGACGTTGAGAATCGCGAACCTCTCGTCCTCGGTGGTGATCACGCGATGGAACCGAAGAGGGTGCGCCGGATCTTCGAAGATCAGCTCGTCCTGCTCCTGCGGCGTGCCGATGCGGTGGTAGTAAACGCGCTGGAACTCGTTCTTCGACGAAAGCTCCTTGCCCTTCTCGGGCGCCGGATAGCGGCTATAGAAGAATCCCTTGCCCGCCCACGCGGGCCCTCCGCTCTTCACCCAGCGGATCTCGTCCTTGAGTGTGGTCCGGGTTGCGACGTCGAGCACGCGCAGCACCTGCCAGTCAGAGCCGCCGTCGCTCAGCCCGTAGACCGCATAGGCGCCGTCCGCCGAGAGCGAAAAGGTTCCCAGACGCGTTGTGCCCTCAGCGGAGAGCCTGTTCGGATCGATCAATACTTGAGGCTCCCCCTGCAGCCCCTGCTGCACATAGGTCACCGGCTGGTTCTGCAATCCCGTGTTGAGGGTGAAGAAGTACAGATCGCCCCTGCGTTGCGGCGTTCCGTACCGGGGATAGTCGTACAGTTCAGCCAGCCGTTTTCGAAGCGCCGCGCGGAACGGGATCTTTTCCAGATACCCGAAGGTCACCTTGTTCTCGGCCGCCACCCACGCCGCGGTCTCCGCCGAGTTCTCGTCTTCCAGCCACCTGTACGGATCGGCCACCTTCACGCCGTGATAGGTGTCGATGTGGCCGGCCTTTCTTGCCTTCGGATAGTTGAGCGGTTCCGCGCTTTGCGCCAGAAGCGAGAGACCCGCTGTTGCGAGGACCGGCCATGCCGCTTTGGACAGACTCATGATTCTGCCATTGAACCACGAGCGGCGACCTCGGCCAACTCATCCAGCACGGACACGACCTCGCGATCGATGAGTCCGTCCGGGATGAACTCGACCAGCTTGTGGTAGTCCGCCTTGCGCAGAGGGAGTGAGATTCCCATGGACCTGGCGAACTGGACGAAGATCCTTTCGAGATAGTCGTCGCCGGCCTTCACG
>CAYWST010000193.1:0-10382 GCA_964461075.1 uncultured Solibacteraceae bacterium
GTAGAGCCCCTCCAGTCCGCCCATCGGGCAGTAGGCCTCGACCGACGGCGACCCCTTCGGTCCTCCGCCCAGCACTTGATGCGTGTAGGCGACATCCAATAAAAAGAGCATGAAGAACGCCATCACGGCGTGCCGAATCACCTTCGGCCGCCGGTACCACGGCGCCTTGCCGGTGCTCTTGCTGATCTGAACGAGTCCGCTCATCGTGCGCTGCCTCCACGCACCCATGGGCACTTCGCTCGCCAATGAGCGGACCACTGATTTCAATCTCTTACGCCGCCCCGCGCCTGCTGCGGACGCAACTCTTGCGTTGACGCTGCGCAAGCGCTGCGCGGCCTCGCCTCAAAACTGGAACTTCAGTCCAAAGCTCAGGACGCGCCCCGGATTCGATCCGTTGACAGCGCCGTAGTTCTGGCTCGGCTTCCCTTGCGCGTCGAACCGGACCGTCGTGTTGATGCCAGTGAATGAGGCGTGGTTCGGCAGATTGAAACTCTCAAACCGGAACTGCATGCCCGTCCGCTCCGTCAACTCGAAGTTCTTCAGCAGAGCCACGTCCCATTGGCTCTGTCCGGGCCCGATCAGAATGTTCCTGCCCGAATTGCCAAACTGCCCCGGCGTCATCGCCGCTTCGCCGAGAAACGCCTCGGTATTGAACCATCGCGTGAGCGTTCGCTCCGACGACGGCAGCTTCGGGTTGCCCACCACCGTCGCCCGCGACGAAGACGACCCGTTCCGTGCGACGTCCGCCGGCACAGTGGCCGAGAACGGCGCGCCGGACTGGAAACTCGTGATGCCCGAAAGCTCCCAGCCGCCAATCGTATTCCTCAGCCACTTGTTCGGGTGATTGCGTAGAAATGGAATCCCATACACGTAGGCGATGTTCGCGACATGCGCGCGATGAATGCCGGACAAGCCAACGTCGGCCCTCGTGTTGTATATGTCCTGGAAACCGCCGCTGGAGGAATCGATCGCTTTTGCCCAGGTGTAATTCGCGCTGATCTGCAGCCCGCTCGATACGCGACGGCTCACCGCGATCTGCAGCGAATCGTAATGCGACGTATCTCCATTCTCCTGAAAATTCACGTTTGCATAACCCAGGAAGGGGCGCAGCGCGTTGACATTGATGCTCGAGTTCGGCGGAGTGAGTCTGGTTCCAGGCCGCAACTGATTGCGGTTCCAGGAGCGTGTCAGTTGTCTGCCCATCGTTCCGACGTAACCCACATCCAGAATGATCCGTGCCGCCAGTTCACGCTGGATATTCAGGTTGTAGGAATAACTCGACGGCTGGTCCATGGTCGTCGACATCGAAGCCAAATTGCCCGGCGACGCCGCCCTCGTTGAGCCGCCCGCCGGCGCGTCGATGTTGCCGTCGAACACGCTGGCGCTGCCCGTGAAAGGCGGATTCGACGACGTGCCCCCAAGAGAATCCGTCCGCATCAGGTCGTAAAAGATCCCGAATCCGCCGCGCACCGACATCTTGCCGTCGCCCTTCGGATCGTATGCGAATCCAAACCGCGGGCCGAAATTCCGGTAGCTCGTCGGATAGGAACCGCGAGGCAGGCCCATGAACAACCGGTCGTACCGCGGATCGAACGCCTGCGGAATCCGCCCTCTTGCCGCTTCCGTCCAGTAGTCGCCCAGAATGAAGATCCCGTTGTAGGGGTCCCCCGTCCCCGGCGTGATCGTTCCATTCGAGGGATTGACGGCCGGGGCTTTTGCCGGATCGTACATCCCCGGCAGGAACGTCGTGAAGTTACTCAACGCCGAGTAGATCGGCTCGTAAATCTGCCAACGAATGCCATATTCGAGCGTCAGCTTCCGGTTCACCCGCCAATTGTCCTGTGCGTAAAACTCAAACTGATTGAACCGCGCGAAGTACGCCGTGTCCTGCTGCCCTTCGGTGTAGTTCTGGAAGTTGCCCAGCAGCACGTCGCCAATCACGTTTCGCGTCGTGTTGCGCGCCGTCGTGTTGAACGTCACCGAGCCGTTGTCGGTCACAATGCTGTTCTGGTCCTTCCGGCTCCGGAAGATCTGAGCCCCGAACTTAAGCGTGTGCGGCCCGACGATCTTGCTGAAGTCGTCTCTCCACTGGAACGTCGTGTTCCCATTCCGGATGCGGTCCCCCACGTTGTACCCTGTGAAGCCCGCGATCGACACATTCGGGCCCACCTGATACTGGTTCACCGGAAAAATCTCCGGATAGGTAAGGCCAAGATTGGCGCGCTTCACTGGATCGTTCTCAGGCGCGCCCTTGATCGCATTCTTCGTCACCGAAAACGAAAACGAATTGATCGCCGTCGGCGAGAGCGTGTCCTGGAACGTCACCACCGTCGTGTACCCCGGGCGTGGCCGCCCGCCCGGGATGAACCCCATGTTCGTTCCCTGGAAAGCGTTGAAAAGGTCCCAACTGTCGCGAGTCCATCGGTACATCACCGAGTGGTTCGAATTGAAGTAATAGTCCACCCGCGCCAGATCCTCGCGCGTGTCAGTCCGGTTCGTCCCGTTCACTGAGAAGTTTCCGCCTGGCCCGCCGAAATTCGGCAGCGGGTACGGTTTCAGCAGCGATGGCCCGTTCTTCGACCACCTTGCCTGCGGAATCACCCGATTCGGAAATGGCGCCCCGGTAGCCGGGTCGATGGGCGCCGCCAGCGAGGAACCGTTGAAGTCGCCGTTCCGCTCCAGAGCCGTCGGTACCGTCGACAGCCGCGCCTCCGCCCTGCGGTTCAGCTTCCATTCCTGCGCTGCGAAAAAGAACAGCTTGTTCTTCTCCGTGTTCCATTTGCCGGGGAGATAAGCCGGTCCGCCGATCGTGTAACCAAAGTTGTTGAACCGCAGAATCGGCTTTGTGGTCGAAAAGAACGACCGCGCGTCAAACACGTCGTTCCTCACAAACTCGAACAGCGTCCCATGAAACTGCTGCGTTCCCGATTTCGTCACCACGTTCACCATCGCCCCCGAGCGGCCGCCGAACTCGGCGCTGTAGCTCGACGTGAGGATTTTGATCTCCCCGATGGCGTCCATGTTCGGATTCACGATCGCGTTCGAGTTGCCGCCGTTGTCCATGTTGTCGGCGCCGTCCATCAGGAAGTAGATCGAATTGCTGCGGATCCCGTTGATCCGCTGGCCCGTGGTCGAAAGGTTTAAGGCGAACGCGTCGCCGCCCGTCGAGACGGAGCCCGGCACCAGCCTGAGCAATTGCGCATAGTTGCGCCCGTTCACCGCGATGCTCGAAAGCTCCCTTTCGCTGACTGTTTTGGAAACGTCTCCCGACGTGGTCTTCACCTGCTCGGCCGTAGCCGTCACGGTCACCGCCTCGGTGAGCTGCCCCACTTCAAGCTTGAAGTTCACCGTCCGTCTCGATGCCGCGTCGAGCACGATACCCGTCTCTTCGGCGGGCCTGAAGCCCTTGGCCTCAACTCGCAGCACGTACGTCGCGCGCGGAAGACTCGGGAAGCTGTAGAATCCCTGCTCGTCCGTGCCCGTCTCCACGGTCTGCGATGTCGCCGGATTGGTCGCCTTGACCTGCGCGCCCGGGATGACCGCGCCGGTCGAATCGGCGACGCGGCCGGAAATCGCGCCTACATTGGTTTGCGCTGAAGCAAGAGCCGAAGCGAGAAGCAGCGCAATGGCGAGATGTTGAAGCATGGCAAATACCTCAGATGCCATGCATGATATATCAGATCGGCGCCCGTAGACAGCGAAAAGCCCGCCGCGCCACCACCAGCTCTTCGTTCGTCGCCAGCGTCAACACCGCCACGCGGGACTTTGCCGCCGAGACTGCACGGTCGCCCTGCCCCCGCTCGTTGCTCTCCGCCTCGAGCTCCACCCCGAGAAACTCCAGCCCCGCGCAGCATGCGGACCGCAGAGCGGCGCTGTTTTCTCCAATCCCTCCCGTGAACACAATCGCGTCCAGACCGCCCATCGCCGCTGTGTACGCTCCGATCGTCTTCTTCACCTGATACGCAATCACGTCCAGCGCCAGTTGCGCCCCCGCGCTGCCTTGGGCCGCCGCGGCAGCGATATCCCGCACGTCTCCTCCCGGGATTCCACTCAAGCCTGCCAGCCCGCTCTCCTTTGCTAACTGCCGCCGCACCTCTTCGGTGTCCCACCCGTGCCGGTCCATCATGTAGAGAACCGCGAATACGTCCAGTTCTCCATGCCGGGTCGCGTTCTCAAGCCCCGACTGCGGCGAAAACCCCATTGTCGTGTCGATGCTTCTGCCCCGGTCGATCGCGCAGATCGACGAACTCCCGCCAAGATGGCAGCTCACGATCTTCAACTCAGAAGCCGGCCGGCCAAGAAACTCGGGCGCCCTCCCGGCGATGAACTCGTGCGACGCTCCATGGAACCCGTTTTTCTCCACTCCGTCCCGCGTCCGCCACTCCGAAGGCACTCCATACACACGGGCGTATTCGGGCATTGTCCGGTGAAACTCCGGCTCGAACGCCGCGACCAGCGGCACGCCGGGCATGCTCTGCCGGAAGGCCTCAATCGCGTCGATGTAGATTGCGTTGTGGACCGGCGCCGCCGGCAGGAACTGCCGCATCGCCGCCATCAGCGCATCGTCGACCACATACGTTCCGCGGTACGATGGCCCCGCAAGAACCGCTTTGAAGCCCACCGCCTCCACGGCGACGTCTCCACTACGAATCTGCGCGATCGCCTCCGCGTAATTCGAGACGCGCTCGAATCGCCCTCTGGCCAGCGTCCTCTCCGCCGGCATCTCCAGGATCTGATACTTCAGCGACGTGCTTCCAAGGTTCGGGATGAGCAGGTTCATCAGTTCGATCTTACTTGCTTCCCGGCCATCCCCAGCAGAATCTTCTGCGCCGAGACCCCGGCGTATCCGAGGCGGTTTCCGCCCTCTGGCACGGGCCCGCGCAATCACCTCACCGGGCAGCGCTGGCTCTAGAAGGCAGAAAGGGAAAGAAGTCGCCCGTCAGGGCAAGGTAACGCACATCGTTGCAGCTATTCATACCGGCAGGCGATCCGCCCGCAATAAACCAGCCAATCCCTGAAACTGGTGCCGCATCCCTCGCCAGCAGATTCTCGTTCTGCGCTTGTTGAATGACGGGAGCCAGCTTGACCGCCTCTTCCAGTACCTTAAGCTTGGCCTTCTGCTCCTGAGTCAGGACCTCGGTGTTCGCCATTTGGAGCCCGGTCCACCGGTCGCTGATTTGGCGGCATATAGATTCGATCTCAACGTATCGGACCCCGATCGCGTTCGCGTCCAGAACCTCTCTCCTGGTTTCTGCGAAGATCTCCAGTTGCACCGCCATCATTCGCTGCTGCTTCTCGATGTGCCACTCGTTGTAAGCTTGGTTGTTTCTGCGAACCGTCTGTTCTTGAGCGTTCGTCAGTTGGAGGAATTCCTTGAGTGTGGGTGTCCGGCCCGCCGGTAGCGGGACGGTCTGTGCGATTGCGGGAACACCACAGAAGAACAACACAGACAACAGGATCTTCATTCCTTTAAGCATGCTTACCTCCCGGCCATCGCCTGCAGGTTCCTCTGCGCCGGCGCCTGAAACGGGCTCTTCATTTTTGCGCACAGCGCCGTGTACTTCTGCGCGTCCGCGAGCCGTGTTTTGTCCCCCTTCGGCCCCTGCCCGAGCCGATAGTTGCTGAGACCGATGTAGAAGTAGGCGCCCGGCAGCAAGTCGTTGTTCCCCGCGATCAGCGGCAGCGCCGCCCGCATCGCCTTGTCCGACTCCGCCCACTTCTCCTTCGTCCCATAGGCGACTCCCGCGATCCAGTAGGCGCGCCCCATCGAGTTCGTCTTCTTCTTCTCCCACGCCGCGGCGTCCATTCCATCCGGGGCCTTCATCCCCGGAAGGGTTTCCGTGAGCTGAGTGGCCAACTCAGCCGCCCGCTCGTAGTTCTTCGTCCCCGTCAGCGCGATGTCGGCAAGATAGAGCAGCATGTCGTCGTTGGCCTGCTTCTTTGCCGCCATCGATTCCGCCAGCCGCTGCGCCCCTGCGTTGTCTTTGAGCTGCAGCAGCGCGATGAAGTACCGCGCGCCGGCTTGGGGCATGTACTGGCTGCCGGCGTTCAGCGCTTCCAGCGCCGCAAACAGCTTCACCGCCTTCTGCGGTTCGGCGCTTTGCAGTCCCTGCGCGTAGAGCGAATACTCTGCTCTGGTGATCACCTGGGTGGCGTAATCCTGCTGATGTTTCCAGGTCTCCGCATCCTCCTCCTCCGGAGGTTTCGGCTGCGCCAGCATCTTCTTGGCCGCCTCCACCGTTCGGCCCGACCACGACACGACGCAATCGGCGTCCCCCTTCTGTTCGCAGGCCTGCAGTGCGTCGTACGCCGACGGCGCATTCTCAGGCTGCAACTTCAAAATGGCTTCTCCCGCTTCGATGACTTTGTCCAACTGCTTCGCCTTTAGAAGCAGCGGCTGCATCTGAACCAGTGCGTACCCTACCCCTTCATGCTGAGGGAACTTCTGCAAGTACTCCTGGTAAATGGCTATCTTTTGGGCCTCGTCCTCGACCTGCCCCGCTTTCTGCAACAATTGTCCTTCGGGTGTCTCGGCGTTGATCTGGTATGGCTTTCGTTGAGCTGATACCGCCAGCGCGGTCAGCAGCAAGGAGGCGATCAGAATTCTGGGCATGAGTCACTCCTGGTGAGCGATTCGGGTCATCTTCCCCGCTTTGCTGTTATATAGTACAGAGTTTGATCGGGTCCGTCGAGTTGGCAGGCGAACCATGATACCCACTAGTTATCTATCCGCACTTCTGTTGGCGATTCTGACCATGATCTGCTGGGGGTCGTGGGCGAACACGATCAAAATGACCGGCAAATGGCGCTTCGAGCTGTTCTACTTCGACTACGCTTTCGGCGTTCTTGTGGCAGCCGTCGTCGCCGGCTTCACGATCGGCATGGTTGAGGTCTTCGTTCCGGACTCCACGGCGATGCACTTCGCGTTTGTCGACAACCTGACCGTAAGCCCCAAACGATCGCTGATTTACGCCGTTGCCGGAGGCGCCGTCTTCAATCTGGCAAATATGCTGCTCGTCGCGGCCATCACTGTCGCCGGAATGTCCATCGCCTTCCCGGTGGGAATCGGCCTGGCGCTGATTGAAGGCGTGGTTCTAAACTATCTCCTCAAGCCGGCGGGCAACCCTCTGCTTCTGTTCGGCGGCGCGTTCATCGTTCTCATGGCGATCATCGCCGCTTCGCTGGCCTATCGCGCCCATGGCGCCGCGAAGCAGGCCGCCGAAGCCAGCGCCACCGCCGCCAATGAACAGGCAGCCCGGAACATTCAAGTGACGCGCGGAGCCCGCCGCGGCCCCTCCCCTTGGAAGGGCGTGGTCCTGAGCCTCGCCGCGGGACTTCTCATGGGCTTGTTCTACCCGCTCCTGCAGATGAGCACCATGGGCGACTTGGGCCTCGGCCCCTACGCCGCGGCGTTCATGTTCGCTCTAGGCGTCTTTATCACGACACCGCCCTACAACCTCTTCTTCATGAATCTTCCAGTGGAAGGTGAACCTGTCCGTTTCATTGAATACTTCCGCGGCGGCTTCAAGCTCCACCTGTGGGGTTGGATCGGCGGCATCATCTGGTCCGCCGGCCTCATCGCGAATCTGGCCGCCGCCGCCGCTCCCCCGTCCGTGAACCTCGGTCCGGCCATCAGCTACGCCCTTGGCCAGGGAGCCACTCTCATCTCCACTCTTTGGGGATTGCTCGTCTGGAAGGAGTTCGCCGGAGCCGCGCCCTCCGTCAGAACCCGCATCGCCGTCATGCTGATTCTGTTCACCGCCGGACTCGGGCTGCTCTCTATCGCCCCGCTTTTTTAGCGGCCAGCGCCTCCGCCACGCGCACCGCCGCACCCGCGTCCGGCAGGCTGCCCTGCGCCAGCCGCGCCGCTCCGCCGCCACGTCCCCCATGGGCTGCCAGAAGGCCTTTGAGGCGTTCCCCCGCCGCCGGCGACACCCCTTCCGAAACGGCATACAAAACAGATGGCGGCGACTTGCACACCGCCACGAACCGCGCGCCCGCCTGCGCCGTGAAACTCTGCGCCAGCGCACGCACTTCCTCATCCAATGCAGCGACCGTCTCCAGCCTGACGCGGCGCCCCTCCTCGTCCGCCGCCGTCGAAGCGTACAAGTCGCGCCCCCGCAATGCCGCCAGCTCCATCGCCAGCTTCCGCTTCGCCTTCTCCGTCTCCCTGGCCTGCTCGATCAGGTTCGCCACCAGATCCGGCGCCTCCTCCAGCCCCGCCGAGAAACTCCGCGCCACCCGCGCGAGCAGCCTGAAATCGTTCCGCGCCCGGATGACAGCCCTTCTCCCGCAGACAAACTCGACTCGGACCGTACTCCGCACCTTCTCCTGCTTCCGGATCAGCACGCAGCCGATCTCTCCCGTCGCCCGGACGTGCGTGCCTCCACAGGCGCTGCGATCCAGCCCCTCGATCGACACCACGCGCAGCGTCCCGCTCCGTTCGCTCGCTTTGCGCAGCCCTTGCACGGTTTCCGCGTCCTCAAACGCCACCGTCACCGGCAGGTTGGCCGTGATTCGCGAGTTGGCCTCCTCTTCAATCCGCTCTAACTGCTCCGCCGTGACGGACTCGGCGTCCAGATCGATCGTCGAAACCTCAGCCCCCAGATGGAAGCTCAGCGTCGCCCATCCGTACAGGTCCTGAATCACCGCCGAAAGCAAGTGTTGGCCGCTATGCTGCTGCATGTGATCGAAGCGGCGGTCCCAATCCAGTTGCCCTTCAACCAGCGCCCCCGCCTCAACCGCTCTGTCAAGAACATGCACAACCGTGCCTGTCTCGTCTTCAATGACATCCCTCACCACGCCTCCGCCCAGGCGCCCTAGATCGTTCGGCTGTCCGCCCGAACTCGGGTAGAACGCCGTGCGGTCCAGGACCGCCTCCGTCCCGCCCTTGATTACCCGCGCCTCGAAACGCGTGAGATAACTGTCCTGGTAATAAAGCCGCTCGGTCATCGAAACGCGAGAGTACCATGTTCGGCCGAGGCCCCGCGCGGACCCTGACCAGGAGTGAGCCGCGACGCCGGCCTGAGCGGTGAGGCTCCCGGCTCGTCCTCCTCCTCCTTCTTCTTCGGCCCCACGCGCCAAGCCGATATCGTCTCGTCCGCCTTGGAGTGCGCGTCGAGTTTTGATCCGGTCCGCTTTTAGCGGGTCACGATATTGACGCCATTGCTCGTGAGACCGCCCGCGGCAACTCTTGCCTGGATCGATCCCGCGGTCGTGCCCTCCGGCAACGTCACCCGCACGTTGTAGCGGCCCGGCCGCTCCCCGCTCGCCGTCGCCTCCGCCTCCGCCTCGGTGACCGGGGAGAAGGGCCCTGCGGCCGCGAATGTCGCCGTCACCGCTTCAATCGTCCGCGCCCCTTCTGGCGCAACCGCGCCCGCCGCCACTGCCGGATCGGTCCGCCCGAGGCCCGTGGCCACCAGCAAGAGCCGGTCGCCGGCCTTCGCCGGCCGCTCCGCCGTGATCGGCGTGCCGTCCTCAAACGTCACTCGCTCCAGCCTCGGAACCGCCGCCCGCAAAGCCAGCGCCAGGGAGTTGCCCTTCACGCCTTCGCGCTCGATCTCGAAGACCGCTTCCTCGCCTTCCACCTCGGCCGGGACCTGAAAACGGATCTCGATCTCGTTCACCGTCTCCACCGCCGCGGCCACACCGTTCACCAAGAGCCGCGTTCCGCTCAGATCGCCCGGCCATGGAGCACCCGGCGCCTGCGCGTTTCCTTTCAGCGTGATTTGCTCGCCCCTCAGCGCCAGCAGCATTCCAGGAGCCGCCGAGTCCAGTTCCGCCGCTGTGATCTGATCCGAAAACGACCCCGGCTTGAGCCACGGTTCGCCTCGAGCGACGATCTCCAGCCCCACTTCAAGCTTCTGCGGCCCGTTGGCGGCATTCGATCGGATCTCCAACTCGCCGCGGTAGAATCCAGGGCTGAGCCCGCTCGGGTCCACCTTCAGCAGGACGCCGATGTTTCCCTCGAGCACCGTTCCGCTGATCCATCCCGCGTTGCCTTGCGGCTGCTGCAGCGTAAGAACGCCGCCGCCTCGATTCACCACGCCAATCCCTTGTCCATATGCCGCCGAACCTTCCCCAAGCCTCAGGTCGACCCGCGACACGCTCACCGCGCAGATCGCCTCCTCGGTGACCTTCAGCGTCACCGGAACCGTCCGGTTCTCCTCGCTGATCGTCGACCCCGTGATGACCAGCCGTCCCGCATAGTCGCCGTTCGCCATCCCTTGCAGATGCCTTGCCTCCAGCACCGTCGACGTCGAAAACTGGAAACTGCCCGATGACTGCGTCGGGATCGAGAGCCAGTTCCCGCCGCTGTCCGACGCCACCGTCGCTCTCACCGGACTGCCTGTCCGGACAGTGGCAAATTCCACCCCGCCCGG
>CAYWST010000194.1:0-10348 GCA_964461075.1 uncultured Solibacteraceae bacterium
CCTTACAGGCGGCCACGCAAGCCTCTCGACGAGGACCCGATCGCGGGGATGCTGCCGCCGTTCGATGTCGAAGCCGCTCAGCCGGGCCGCTCCTTTCCGAACCGGTGGCGCATCGAGTTCCCGGCCTGGCGCCGTTACGAGAACAGGAAGCTCGATATCGTCTACGCCGGTGAGCGGCTGTGGGATCCGTACAACCGGAATGTGCTGAAGGGCGATTACCCGTTCTTTGGCCGGACGCACTTCATCAACATCGCGCTGACCAGCGACACGCTCACCGAGACGCGGCGCATTCCCCTGGGCAGCCCCGCGCCGGCGAGCGACGCCGGCAATTACGAGTTCTTCGCCCGCGGCGAGCAGTTCACCGCGCGGCAGAGTTTCCGCACGTCATTTGAGTATTTTCGCGGGAGTGCTGCGTTCAAACCGGTGGACTATCTTGTGCGGATCACGCCCGAGTTCAACATCAACCATAACGTGGCGCGGGACAACGGCATTCTCGCCATCGACGTGCGAAGAGGCATCCACCGGACGGATTCGCATGTGGGCATGCAGGAAGCGCTGTTTGAGGTTCGCCTCGGGACGAATTCGACGCGAATGTTCAGGAAGCCCCGAAATCAGGATGACCGCGGCAGCGCCTACTTCGATTTTACGAGCGTACGCGCGGGGATTCAGCGCTTCACCTCGGACTTCCGCGGCTTCATCTACTCCGACGAGCAGCCTGGCGCGCGGCTGTTCGGAACGTTTCATAACAAGGTCTTCGAATACAACCTCGCCTATTTCAACTTGCTCGAGAAGGACACCAACAGCTTTCTGAACCGGTGGAGGCTGCGCAACCAAAGCGTCTACGCGGCCAATCTCTATTGGTTCGACGCCTTCACCAAGGGCTACAACATGAACTTCAGCCTGCTCTACAACAACGACAAGCCGAAGTTCCATATCGATCGCAACGGGTTCCTGGTGCGGCCGGCGCCCATCGGCACGCCGGTCGCCAACAAGGTGAGGGCGGGCTACGCGGGGATTTCGGGGGACGGCCACATTGGGCGGTATAACGTTTCCCACGCCTTCTATCAGGCGTTCGGCCGGCATGACTTCAACGTGATCGCGGGCAGGCCGCTCCACATCAACGCGCAGCTTGCGGCGGTTGAACTCGCCTACGAGAAGGACTGGCAAATCTACAAGGTGTCGGCCTTCTATACGTCGGGCGACAGGGATCTGCTTGACGGAAAGGCGGGCGGGTTCGACAGCATTGTGCCGAATCAGCAGTTCGCCGGCGGTGGATTCCTTGGCAACGCGGCGCTGGCGGACCGCGGGCTGCAGAACAACCTGTTTGAAGGCGGCGGCACGAACTTTCTCAACCGGCAGCCGGTTCCGCTCACCGGAACGGGCGTGGTTCTGTTCGGCCTCAACTCGTTGATGCCCACGATGCGGGCGGGGCTTGTTCAGGGGCAGGCGAATTTTGTCAATCCGGGAGTGATCGTGCTGAACGCGGGCTACGACGCCAAGCTCACTCCAAAACTTCGACTGACTGCAAACGCGAACTATCTCCGGTTCGACCGCACGCAGGCGCTCGAAGCGGCGCTCTTCCAGGCGCCGATCCGGCATCCGATCGGCGTCGACACGGGTTTCGGTCTACAGTACCGTCCGCTGCTGAGCGAGAACGTCGTCTTCACGAGCGGGTTCGGCACGCTCTTTCCAATGCAGGGATTCAAAGACATCTACACGGGCCGGACGCTGTTTTCGGGCTTCCTGGCCTTGAGGCTTCTGTTCTGATGATGCGATGGGCGCTTTTCCTGACTGTGAGCTTGTTGGCGGCCGCGGATGAAGTCGCGCGCAAAAGCGAGAGTTGCATCTCGTCGAAGTGTCACGTTGGCATCGAGCCCATGCACGTTTCGCCCGCGGTCCGCCTGGGTTGCGTGGATTGTCACGGCGGCGACCCGGCGCAAACGGACAAGTTGAAGTCCCACGTGCTGCCCAAATTGCCGCGTGAATGGAACTGGCCCTCGGCGGCGAACCCCGAGAGAGCCTATACGCTGACGCTGCGCGAGTCGGCCGAGTATGTGCGATTCGTGAATCCGGGCGACTACCGCGTAGCTCGAAAGACCTGCGGCAGCGCCGGGTGTCATCTCCCGATCGTCGAGAAAGCCGAATCGAGCCTGATGACGCACGGGGCGTTTCTGTGGGCCGCGGTGCTCTATAACAACGGGGGGTTCCCGCTCAAGAACGGATACTTCGGCGAGAGTTATGGTCCCGACGGGGTCGCCCGGGAACTGAGGACCGTCCCCGCGCCGACGCCTGACGAGATCAAGTTCAAGGGCGTGATTCCGTTCCTGCTGCCGCTGCCGCAATTCGAGAACACCCAGCCAGGCAACACCCTGAGAGTGTTCGAGCGCGGCGACAACCGGCTCTCGGCCCGCGGATTCGGAACGGGCACGCGAACGGATCCTGTTTTCCAGGGCATGCAGCGCACGCGGCTGCTCGATCCGCTGTTCCATCTGCTGGGCACCAACGACCATCCGGGCGATTACCGCTCCTCGGGATGCACGGGATGCCATGTGGTCTATGCGAACGATCGGGACCCCTACAACTCCGGGCCCTACGCGAAATTCGGCCACCTGGGGCAGACACAGACCGCGGACCCCACCATCAGGCGCGGCGAATCGGGTCATCCCATCCGGCACCAGTTGACGCGGTCGATTCCCACCAGCCAATGCGTCGTCTGCCATGTGCATCCGGGCACGTCTTACGCGTCGCAGTACACCGGCTTCATGTGGTGGGACAACGAGACCGACGGCGACCTGATGTATCCGGAGAAGGCCAAACGGCTCTCGCCGGAAGAGGCGGCCGCTTCGTTGGCGCGCAATCCGGAGGCTTCGTCGCTCAAGGGACTCTGGTCGGATGTGAGGTTCCTGCGCAATCTGACAGACCTGAACCCGAAACTGAAGAACACGCAGTTCGCCGACTACCACGGCCATGGATGGGTCTTCCGCGGCGTCTACAAGCACGACCGCAAGGGAACATATCTCGACAAGGACGACAGGCCGGTGGAGCACGGCGATCCGGAGAAGTTCAGGAAGGCCGTGCATCTTAAGGACATTCACCTGGAGAAGGGGATGCACTGCACGGACTGCCATTTCGAGCAGGACGTCCACGGAAACGGGAAGCTCTACAACGAGGCGCGCGCGGCGGTGGAGATCGAGTGCGCGGACTGCCACGGCACAATCTACGAGAAGGCCACGCTCAAGACGTCGGGGACCTCGGCGCCGAAGCCGGCTCATGACCTCTCGATCCTCAGAACGCCTTTCGGGCCGCGCCGGTTTGAGTGGATCGGCGGGAAGCTGGTCCAGCGTTCGACGGTGACGAAGGGGCTCGAATGGGTGGTGAGCCAGGTGAAGGACTCCATCACGCCGGGCAGTCCGAACTACAACGAGAAGGCGCGGCTCGCCAAGACGATCGAGCGCGACGGCTTGACCTGGGGCTACGCCCCGGCGGATCCGAACCGGCTCGCCCACCAGGATCAGCGCATGGCCTGCTACACCTGCCACACGTCCTGGATGACGAGCTGTTTCGGTTGTCATCTTTCGATGAAGGCGAACGCCAAGCGGCCGGGGCTGCATAACGAGGGAGCGCCGGACACAAGAAACTTCACCTCGTACAACTACCAGGTGCTGCGCGACGACGTGTTCATGCTGGGAATCGACTCGACTGCGAAGAACCACCGGATTGCGCCCGTGCGCAGTTCGAGCGCGGTGATCGTCGGCAGCCAGAACGCAAACCGCGAGTGGCTCTATTCGCAGCAGCAGACAATCTCGGCGGAAGGCTACAGCGGCCAGGCCATGAATCCGCACTTCCCGCACACCGTGCGCACGCGGGAGACGCGGACTTGCACCGATTGCCATGTTTCGCGTGACAACGACAACAACGCGTGGATGGCGCAGGTCCTGCTCCAGGGCACCAACTTCGCCAACTTCCTCGGCCGCTACATCTATGTCGGCGAGGGCGAGCATGGCTTCGAGGCGGTGGTGGCCTCCGAGAGGGACGAGCCGCAGGCGGTGATCGGCTCGAGCCTGCACCGGCTGGCCTACCCGGACGAATACAAGCAGCATCTCGGGCGAGGAAGGCGATTGACCGAGGCGCATCACCATCACGGACACTCGGTTGAGTCGATCCAGCTTCGCGGGGAGTATGTCTATACGGCGCGCGGGCATGGCGGCGTTGAAGTTTACGACGTGGCCAACATCGACAATAAGGCGATCGCCGAGCGCATCGTGTCGGCGCCGGTGTCCCCGCTCGGCCAGCGCTTCCATGTCAAGACGAAGGATGCGGCGTGGATCGCTTCGCCCACCACGCTGGGCGTTGATCCGGCGCGAGTGCGGCGGCCTGAAAACGAGGAACAGCCGGTTCACCTGATGTACGCGTTTCTCTACGTGGCGGATCGCGAAGAGGGTCTCGTGATGATCAACGCCGCGACGCTGCTCGACGGCGACCCGCGCAACAACTTCATCAAGCGCGACATCGTGTTCAACCCCGGCAACGTCCTGCATGGCGCCAACCACATCACAATCGCCGGAACGCTGCTCTACATCTCGTGTGACAAGGGGCTCGTCATTGTCGACGTGGACGATCCGTTCAAGCCAAAGATCGTGGACACCATCCCGTTGAAGAATGCGGGCCACTCCGCTTTCCAGTTCCGTTACCTGTTCGTCTGCGACGCTTCCGGCGTTCAGGTGTTCGATGTGACCGACATGCGGCGCCCTCTGCAGAAGGCTCAGATTCCGATGAAGGAGGCGCGCGACATCTATCTCGCACGCACGTACGCCTACATCGCGGCCGGACACGAGGGATTGGCGATCGTCGATATCGAGAATCCGGAGAGGCCGGGCAAACCGGAGTACTTCAACGCAGGCGGCGCGCTGAACGACGCACAGGCTGTCAAGGTGGGCATGACGAACGCCAGCCTCTACGCCTACGTCGCCGACGGGAAGAACGGCCTGCGCGTCCTTCAACTGCTTTCGCCGGACCGCAACCCCGACATTTGGGGCTTCAGCCCCAAGCCGCAACCCGAGTTGATCGCGACGTATCAGACCAAGGGCCACGCCATTGCGCTAAGCAAGGGACTCGATCGCGATCGCGGCGTGGACGAAAGCGGGAATCAGCTTGTCGTCTTCGCGAGACGCGGGGCGCGGCCGTTCAAGAGGACTGAGATGGAGAAACTGTATCTGCGTGGCGGAAAGCTGTACACGGTGACCAACGCGCCGCCCACGCCGCCGAAGGAGAAGCCGTGAAGCGATTCATTTTCATCCTCCTGGCCGCTCTTCCGCCGATCGAGGCGCAGGCGCAGATCACGGCGGCGGAGGCGGAAGCGCTTGCGCTGCGGGCGGTGCGCGCGGTGGATCACCCCTCGGCGGCAGCCGTCGTGGTGGACCGCGCAGGCCGCGTGCTCGCGGCTTACCGGAGGGCTCAGACTTCCGATTCCGACCTGGAGACGGCCCTCGCTCTCGCCAGGACCGGTGCGTTCTTCAGTCACGATCAGGCGCCGCTTTCATCGCGCACGATCCAGACTCTCAGCCAGCCGAATTTCCCCACGGGGGTACCGAACCAGCCGGCCGCGGCGCTGTTCGGCATCGAGCATACCAACCGCGGCTGCGGCTTCAACACGTTGTTCGATGCCGGCAAGGAGTTGCCGCCGGCAAAGAACTTCGCCGGCGACGGCCCGTCGCTCGGAGTCGTCACTCGGCCGGGCGGATTGCCTCTCTACAAGGGCGGCTCCATGGTTGGCGGCATTGGCGTGGGCGGCATTCCCGCCGATCATGCCGAATTCGCGGCGGTGGCCGCCGCGGCCGGCGCGGGCTTCTTTGTTCCGCTGCCTCTTCCCTTTCCCGGTGCTGTGTTCATCGACGGCATCCGGCTCCCGTTTGTCGCGCAGACGTCGCAACCTGAAGGGACTGCGCCCGCGGCGGCGCTCGATGGTGGATTCATCGGCCCGTCGCAAGACGGCCAACCCGCTCCGGAGGGTTGGCTGATTAGCCCGAGGAGTTCGGCGACCCTCTCCGCTCAGGAGGTGCGTGCGATCATCGAGCGGGCGGTCGCGAGGGCGGAGCGCACTCGCGGCGTGATCCGGTTGCCGTTGGGTAGCCGGTCGCGCATGATCATCGCAGTGAGCGATCTGGAGGGCAACGTGCTAGGGCTTTACCGCATGCCGGACGCAACGGTGTTTTCGGCTGACGTGGCGGTGGCGAAAGCTAGAAACGTCGTCTACTTTTCCAGCACTGCAAGGCAGGAGTCGGACTTGCCGGGGCTGTCGGCCGGCGTGGCCGTGACGAATCGCTCGATCGGGTTCGGGTCGCAGCCGTTCTTCCCTTCGGGCATTCTGGATTCCGATCCCGGCCCCTTCCGCGCGCTGTTTGAATTTGACCGGGATCATCCCTGCACACAGGGCGCGCAACCAGCGAACCCGAACCAGAACGGGATCGTGTTCTTCCCGGGCTCCGCCCCGCTGTACCGCAACGGGGCGCTGGTTGGCGGGCTGGGCGTTTCCGGCGATGGCGTGGAGCAGGACGATTACGTGACCGCCGCGGGCGCGCAAGGATTCGAAGCGCCCGCGAATCTGCGCTCGGACAACTTTCTGATCAGAGGCGTCCGGATCCCGTATTGGAAGTTCCCCCGGAACCCGGAGCAGTAGCTATTGGGCCGGCAGAAACCGGGCCGCGGCCTTGGCGCTCCAACGGGCGCCGGTTGCGGGCGACCAGCCTTCCAACTCAAACAGCCGCTCGTTGGATGAGGGCTCCATGTAGCCCTCAATCAGCTTCTCGATCGTGCCGCCTGGAGCGATACGGTCGGTTCCGAGGATTTGTGGAATCCTGGCGCTGTAGTCCTGGCCGTCCATCCTCAGCGCAGTGATGCGCGCCTCGACGCCGGCGGATTCTTCCAGGCGCAACGTGAAGCGAAAGTTGTATCCCTTCGAGTTGACTGGTGTTTCGATGACAGGATTGGGATTGATGACGGCCGTCACCACCGGTTGAGAAGAGACGATGTCGACTTCGACGTCAAAGGTAGCGGGTCGAGGTTGCGTCGCCCATTGCGGCAGCGCGTTCAACGAGACCGTGACCGTGGCGCGGTGCTTGCCTGCACCTGTCAGGAGTTCCGGGATCACAGCGATGTCGATGGCGCCCGGAGCCTCCGCGCCTGTCAGGCCGGTGGCTTCTCTTACAGCTACCCATGGCGCTCCGGCGGTCACCCGATAACTGACCGGGGTTTTGGAGTCCGTCAGAACCGAAATCTGATGCCGGTCGGGCCCTTGCGGCTTTCCGTCCTTATAGCTATAGGCGGCCAGGCTGCGGTTCAGCCGGATCGACGGGGCGGCGAGTTCCTCGAGATAGGGCTGCAACAGCGGATAGACGACGGAGAATTTGCCGTAGGCGGTTTCACCCCGGATGTCGCAGTAGGTGAATCCGGGAGGCGGGACAGGGCCATAACTGACCACTCCAACGAACTGTTTATTCTCGTTCAGCAGCGGGGACCCGGAAGAGCCCGGCTCCGTCCGGCCCTCTTTTTCGTAGATCTGATAGAAGAACCTCTCCGCCACGGGGATCCCGTCCACTAAGATCGTGCCTGAGCGGTCCCACTCGCGTTCTCCGGCCATCATCCGCTTGTAGTTCAGCGGAGGCAGGCCCGGATGATGAATGCCGATCACCTTCGAGCCGACCGGCGGCTCCTGAGCGTTCCATCCCAGGAAGTGCGCGTTGGCGGGCGTCCGGCTCAGCCGCACGAGCGAGAAGTCTCCTGCGTTCATGTCGTAGGCGAGCAGAAGTTCCGCTCCGCTGACCTGCTGCGCCTTGGAGAGGTCGGGCGGCTCGCCGTCGCACTTTGCCGTTTGAAATCCCCAATAGGTCACCATCGAACGAGCTTCCGATTGGGACGTGATGCAGTGGTTGGCCGTGATGAATAGGGGCGTGAAACTGCTTCGCCGGGTGTTCAGGAGCGATCCGGTACAGAAGTGGAGCCCTCCGTCATCGGCAATGAACTCGTAATTGGCCACCGCTCTCGCCTCGGTAGCGTAATCGGGCCTGCAGGTGGCGTCGATGTGGCAAGTGCCGCCCGTCGTTGTAGGGCCGCCCGACCAGTCGTAGGCCGCGCGATCGATCTGAAACTCCGGACTCGGAGCAGGGTGCATGGCCGGATCGGGCCCGAGCCACTCCACAATGAGCCGGTCTCCCGAGATCGGCGGAGTCCAGAAATCGCCATCGGAGAAAGGACCTTGGCCGGTATAAGGTCCGGCGGCTTCAGCGCCGCGCCCGTCGCGAATCCAGACCTCGCCGCCATGGGCGTCGAAACCAGCGAAATGAATTCGCATCCGGCTCGCGCCGGTCCACTCCACAAGCATCCTGCCGGCCAGCCGGCCGCCGGGCTGCAACGACCAATGGAGATCCTCCTGTCCGGCGCCGCGGATGGAACGGACCACCCCGGCATGGATTGACATCCCTCGCTTGCGCGGCGTCCGTTCTTCGCTGGCGAGGGCCTCCAGCCTGACGCCCTCCAGCGGGATCTCCGCGGCCGTCAATGGCGCAACGCTCCGTTTGAGCGAAGCGGATCTGAGCTCGAATTGATCGCCGGGATAATCCACTCCATTCACGCTTTGGGCGTTGAGGAGCGCTCCGCTTGTCACGCAAATGAAACCAATCAGGACACTTCGCATACTCAGCCTATCGGCAGGCGGCCGCGCCGCCTCCACGCAATAAGGCGAAGCACCGGGGGGTTCTTAAGGCGAAGCGCTCAGAACTTATCGGTTCTGTTCTTTCAGCACGAGGTTCTCCAGTTCGATGATCTTCCGCTTTACCCATGCGGCTTCGTCGAAACGAGCGGAGAACGTCCGGTAGGCCTCCAGCGCATCGTAGAGCAGTCCTGCTTTCTCGAGCGCTGCGCCCCGGATGGCGGCCATCGCCGTGTCGTTGTCAGGAATGGAAGCCAGCTCGGATTCCAGTTCGGTGCGTTTGTCGGGAGCAAGTGATTTCACACGCTCCTCGAAAGTGGCCTTGGGCGCGGCGAGGGAGCCGGCGCGGGTCATCATGACCCCAAAGTGCTGCTGGCTTCCGACGGATAGTCTCTGCACGGCGGGAAGGAAGCAGGCCGACACGCTCTTGCGGTTCTCAATGGCGCCGGAGATCTCTTTCTCTTCGAAGACGGCCTCTCTCTTGGCGGCAACGGAGGCGGACAGCTTCTGCGGGCAGAATAGGAAGGGAACCGCGACGGCGCCGGCCTGGAGGCGGTCGCCGGCAAAGATCACCTCGCCGGGCTTAACCGGAGCAGTCTGTTTGTCGCGAGTGATGGCGGCGCCTGCGCCCATCACGAGTCCGACCGGGACAGACTTTTTCCCTTGCGCCCAGACACTCAACCCGGCCAGCACGATCGCCGGGATCGCCAGTTTTAGCCGCCTCATCAAGCACTCTCCTCCGAAATAGTGTAAATCTCCTGCATTGCGGCTTTCCCGCGAACTGCGATCTCGCCGATGCGCCGAACCCGGATTGAGGGCCCGAGTCTCTCCCGCGTCGCGCCGCTGAACAGGACTTTCGTCTTGAAATCCTTATTGTGACCTTCGAGGCGCGAGGCAAGATTCACAGTGTCGCCCAGGGCCGTGTAATCCATCTTATCGCCGCTGCCGACGTTGCCGACGACTGCGTAGCCGGTGTGAATGCCGGCGCCCGTCTTGAATTCGACGGCCAGAGACGTCATTTCGACGGCGCAGCGAACGGCGCGCTCGGCGTGGTCGCCGAATTGCGCCCCTTCTTCATCACTGAAGATGGCCAGGATGCCGTCGCCGATGAACTTGTTGATCTGCCCTCCATGCTTGACGATAATCGCGGACATGGCGCCAAAGTAGTCATTGAGACGGGCGACAACGGCCTCGGGCTCCTGTGTGTCGCACCAGGAGGTGAAACCCCGGATGTCAGTGAACAGGATGGTCGCCAACTGCCGGCGGCCGGCGAGTTCCACCTTGCCGGTCTCTTCAACAGATTCGGCGACCTTTTTGCCGACAAACACCGACACGGCGTGCCGCAGAGCCTCTCTTCTCCTGGAAGCGGTCAGGTAGTTGTAGACGAGCGCCAGGAGGGTGGCGGCGACGAGACTCAGAATGAGTTCGCCGCCTCCCAGGAGCCAGCCGAGGTGGAATAGCAGGTGCGAAGCCAAGGCGATCTCAACAGCGAGCAAGGTCAGCCAAACGGTGAGCATCCAACCGGCGACGGAAGCGGTGATGGCGGCTGCGGCCAAGGCGACGGCGAAGATGGCTCCGTAGCGAATGGAGGGCGTGACATCGCGCAGAAACCTGCCCGTGAGAAGAGTTCGGACAGCGTTGGCG
>CAYWST010000195.1:0-10296 GCA_964461075.1 uncultured Solibacteraceae bacterium
TCTTGTCGTGCTCATCGCCGTCCTCGGCGTCGGCGCCATGCGCCGCGCCCAGGCCATTCATCGCGAAACCATCACCGCCCACGACGCCTACCTCAAGGCCGATCTGCTCGTGCGCGAACTCCCCGCCGATCTCCACCTCTCCGGCGTCCTCGTCCGCGATTATCTGCTCGACCCCTCTCCCTTCCTCGGGCCCGATTACCGCGGCCGCCTCAAGGCGCAGGCGGCCGAAATCCAGCGCAAACTCGAAATGCTCCGCCTTCTCCTCACGCCCGAACAGGGAGCCGCTCTCCAGCGGCTGAAGGCTGAGTTCGACGCCTACTGGGACTCCCTCGACCCTCTCTTCGAGTGGAGTCTCGACCAAAAGGCCTGGATGAGCCGCAGCTTCCTCCGGGAAGAGGTCCTCCCCCGGCGGAACGCCATCGTCTCCATCGCCGCCGAAATCTCCCGCATCAGCGCCGCCAATATGGCCGCTGAACAGCGCCGCCTCCAGGCGAGTCAGGAAGACTTCCAGAGTTTCATCCGAAAACTGCTCTGGATCGCCGTCATCCTCGGCCTGATCGTCGCCGCCGTCAGCATCTCCAGCATCCTCAGGCTCGAACGCCGCGATCGCCAGCAGCGCGAGCGCGCCGAGCGCGCCGAAGGAGAGATGCGCCGGCTCTCTCAGCGTCTCGTCCACGCTAAGGAGGAGGAACGCAAGTCCATCTCGCGCGAACTGCACGACGCCCTCGGTCAAAAGCTCGCCTTCGCCGGCATGGAGATCAGCCGCCTCTCCAGCGCTCGCAACCTGGCCCCCGAGGAGTTGGAAAACCGGTTGGCCGACCTCCAGCGCCAGATGACCGAAGCCGTGCGCGCCGTCCGCGACCTCTCCATGTCTCTCCGGCCCGCCATGCTCGACGAACTCGGACTCGGCTCCGCCGTCCGCTGGCTCGCCCGCGAGTCGGAGCGGCGCTCCGGAATCGAGGTCGACGTTCGCATCGACGGCAGCCTCGATGATCTGCCCGACGATCACCGAACCGCGATCTATCGCGTTGTCCAGGAGGCCCTCACCAACGCCGCCAAGCACTCCAGGGCGAAAGCCGTTCGCATCTCTCTTTATGGGGGTCCCGAACTCACCCGCCTCACCGTCCAGGACGACGGCGTCGGCTTCGACCCCGACGCGCCCCACTCCGGTCTTGGTCTCGTCGGCATCCGCGAACGCATCGCCGAACTCGGCGGAGCCCTTTCTCTGCGCTCCACCGAAAGGAAGGGAACCATCCTCGAAGCCGAGGTTCCCGCCTCTCCGGCTCTCAAGGTGCCGGCATGATCCGCATCGCCATCGCCGACGACCACGGCGTCATGCGCGAAGGCCTCCGGCTCCAGTTGCTCCAACACGAAGGCTTTGAGGTCGTCGGCGAAGCCTGCGACGGCCGCCAGGCCGTCAGGCTCGCCGAGGAACTTTCCCCCGACGTCCTCATCATGGACATCGGCATGCCCAACCTCAACGGCATCGAGGCGACTGCCCAGATCTCAAAACGCGCCCCCAACGTCCGCGTCATTATCCTCAGCGTCCACTCCGACGAGGAGTACCTCCTGCGCGCCCTCAACGCCGGAGCCAAAGGCTACCTCCTCAAAGAATCGGCTCACCTCGACTTGAAACGCGCCGTCGAAGCCGTCGCCCAGGGCAACTCCTTCTTCAGCCCCACCGTCTCCAAAATCCTGATGGAGGATTTCGTCCAGCAGCTCCAGCGCCGCGGCTTGAAGGACTCCTACGACCTCCTCACCGAGCGCGAGAAGGAGATCTTCCAGCTCCTCGCCGAAGGCAAGTCCAACAAGGACATCGCCTCCATGCTCAACCTGAGCGTCTACACCGTCGAAACCCACCGGACCCGCATCATGCAGAAGCTCGACCTCCACAGCGCCGTCGACCTCGTCATGTACGCCGTCCGCAAGAAGATCATTAGCTGACTCCAGTTCCGCCGATGCCTGCACTTTGTGGCACCATGTAGGCATGAAGATGCCTGCGCGCCGCGTTCAGTACACGATCCGGGGCGTTCCTCCGGAGGTGGACCGGATCCTGAGGAGACGGGCCAAGGAATCAAAACGCAGCCTGAACGAGACTCTGATCGATGAACTTTCCAAGGCCGCCGCCGGCAACCTGAAACGTGCCGACTTCCTCAGCCTCGCCGGCCGGTGGCAGGAGGATCCCGAATTCGATCGAGTCATGGCTTCCATGCGGTCAATCGACCGGGAGAAATGGAAGTGAGGGTCGCTATCGACACCAACCGCTTGACAGATCTTTTCCGCGGAGACCGGGAGTTGGCCGGCAGGCTCGAACGATGCGAAGCAGTCGCCGTACCTCTCATCGTTGTGGGAGAACTTAAGGCAGGATTCTACGGCGGTTCGCTCAGAAGGCGGAATGAAGCGCTACTGAGTGCGTTCCTCGCGCAGCCGACTGTCTCCGTCCTCAAACCTGGAAGAGAGACCGCTGAGCACTACGCTCGCCTCTTCGTTCAATTGAGGCGCGCAGGCGCTCCCGTGCCCGATAACGATCTGTGGATTGCCGCGCTCGTCCTTGAGCACGACCTGCGCTTGATCACGCGCGACAGGCACTTCCGCAAGATCCCTCAACTGCTGCTGGCGTGAGAGATCATGCCTTCGTCGAAAACGCCATCGCCCTCTCCCGCTCGTACGCCGCGATCTCCGCCTCGTGCTTCAGCAGGAAGCCCAGCTCGTCGACGCCCTCAAGCAGGCAGGTCTTGGAGAACCCGTCAATCGGAAACGTCACCGCCCCCGCTCCCGGCAGCGTGATCGTTTGAGCCGCCAGATCGACAGTAGCCGTCGCCAGCGGGTCCTTCGCCAGCGCCTCCAGCGCCTTGGCGTGCGCCTCGCGCGGAATCACCACCGGTACCAGTCCGTTCTTCAGCGCGTTGCCCTTGAAGATGTCGGCGAACGATGTCGACACCACCGCCTTGAATCCAAACTGCGTCAGCGCCCAAGGCGCATGCTCCCGCGAAGAGCCGCAGCCGAAGTTGTCCCCCGCCAGCAGAATCTGCGCCGATTTGCCCGGCGCGCGGTTGATCACGAACTCCGGGTTCGGCGTCCCGTCCGCCAGATACCGCCAGTCGAAGAAGAGCTGATCGCCCAACCCCGCCTTGCTGATCGTCTTCAGAAAACGCGCCGGGATGATCTGGTCCGTGTCGATGTTGTCCACCGGCAGCACCGCCACCCAGCTCTCAAACGGAGTGAATCTCTCCATGGTTGCGCCTCCCTATCCCACCAGCGTCCGCGCGTCGGTCACCTTGCCCGTCACCGCCGAGGCCGCCGCCGTCAGCGGGCTTGCCAGGAACGTCCGGCCGCCCTTCCCTTGACGGCCCTCGAAATTGCGGTTCGAGGTCGATACCGAATACTGTCCCGGCGCCAGTTGATCGCCGTTCATCGCGATGCACATCGAGCAGCCCGCCTCACGCCACTCTGCGCCGCTTTCCTTGAACACCCGGTCCAGCCCCTCGGCTTCCGCTTCCCGCTTGATCTGTTGCGAACCCGGAACCACCAGGACCCGCACGTTCGGCGCGACTTTCCGTCCTTTCAACACCGAAGCCGCCGCCCGCAGATCCGACATCCGCGAATTCGTGCACGACCCGATAAACACCACGTCCACCGGCTTGCCCTCCAGCGGCTTGCCCGGATCCAGCGCCATGTACTCGAGCGCCTTCTTCAGCGACTCACGCTCGATCGGGTCCGATGCCGCATCCGGTGACGGGACCGGAGCCGTGATCGGAATCCCCATCCCAGGGTTCGTCCCGAATGTGATCATCGGCGCCAGCGCCCCGCCGTCGAGCGAGATCTCCAGATCGTATTTCGCGCCCTCGTCGGTCGGCAGTCGCCGCCAGCGCGCCACCGCCTCGTCCCACGCCGCGCCCTTCGGCGCGTACGGTCTGCCGTTCAGAAACTCAAACGTCGTGTCGTCCGGCGCGATCAGACCCGCCCTCGCTCCCCCTTCGATCGACATGTTGCAGACCGTCATCCGCTCTTCCATCGAAAGCGACCGGATTGTCGAGCCCGTGAACTCGAACACGCACCCCGTTCCGCCGCCAACGCCGATCCTGGCGATCAGCGCAAGAATGATGTCTTTCGCCGTCACGCCCGGCTTCAAAGCGCCGTTCACATGCACTGCGTAGCTCTTCGACCTCGACTGCAGCAGGCACTGCGTCGCCAGCACGTGCTCCACCTGGCTCGTCCCGATGCCGAACGCCAGCGCCCCGAACGCTCCGTGCGTCGCCGTGTGCGAATCCCCGCACACCACTGTCATCCCCGGCTGCGTCAGTCCGTTCTCAGGACCGATGACGTGTACGATCCCCTGCTTGTCGTTCAGAAACCCGAAGTGCGGAATCCCGAAGTCCGTGCAGTTCTTCTCGAACTGCTCAACCTGCGCCCTCGCGATCTCGTCCACGATCGGCAGATCCCGCGGCGTCGTCGGAGTCGAGTGGTCGCACGTGCCGAACGTGCGGTCCGGACGCCGCACCTTCAAGCCCCGTTCCCGCAATCCCGAAAACGCCTGCGGCGAGGTCACCTCGTGCACCAGATGCAGGTCGATGTAGATCAGCGCCGGAGCCCCCGCGGGCTCCGCCACGACGTGCGAATCCCAGATCTTCTCAATGATGGTTCGGGCCATGTCGATCCTCGTCTTCCTATAGGGCGGCGCAGACCGCTTCGCCCACCTGCTCGGTGGTCGCCGGCGGTCCGGCCGGTTTCAGATCCGCAGTCATGCGCCCGCTGTTGAGCGCCTGCTCGATCGCCCTGTTGACCGCAGCGGCTTCTTCCGCCAGGCCGAAGCTGTATTCCAGCATCGCCGCCACGCTCCCGATCGCGCCCAGCGGATTCGCCTTGCTCTGTCCCGCGATGTCCGGCGCCGATCCGTGAACCGGTTCGTACAACCCCACCCAGGCGCCCGACGGCTTCTTCTCCCCGATCGACGCAGAAGGCAGCATCCCGATCGAGCCGGCCAGCACCGCCCCTTCGTCGCTCAGAATGTCGCCGAACATGTTCTCCGTCACCACGACGTCGAAGCGCGTCGGATTCAGGACGAGCTGCATCGCGCAGTTGTCCACCAGCACGTGCTCCAATTCCACATCCGGATACTCAGCCGCCACCTCCACCATCACCCTCCGCCAAAGCTGCGAACACTCCAGCACGTTCGACTTGTCGACCGAAGCCACTTTCTTCCGCCGCTGCCGCGCCAGGTGAAACGCCATCCGCCCGATCCGCGCGATCTCCGCGCGCGTGTATGTCATCGTGTTCACCGCCCGCTCGCTGTCTCCCGCGCCTTCAATGCCGCGCGGCGTCCCATAATAGATGCCTCCAGTCAGCTCGCGAACGATGATCATGTCCGTGCCCGCCACCCGCTCGTTCTTCAGCGGGCTCGAATCGATCAGCGCCTTGTATGTCCTCACAGGTCGCAGGTTCGCGTAAACCCCAAGCACCGCGCGGATTCCGAGCAGCCCCCGCTCCGGCCGCTGCGACGGCGGCGCATTGTCGAACTCCGGCAGCCCCACCGCGCCCAGCAGCGTCGCGTCCGCCTCTTCGGCAAGACGGGCCGTCTCGTCCGGCATCGCCTTCCCCGTTTTGTGGATGGCGACGCCGCCCAGCAGCCCTTCGCTGAGCTTCAACGTGTGGTTGTATTTGGCGGCGACGCGGTCCAGGACACGCACCGCTTCGCGCGTGACCTCGGTCCCGATCCCGTCGCCCGGGAGGACGAGGATATTCAGATTCATGTGACTTCTTTGAGAGTACTGCGGATCAGTCCGATGCCACCGCGGCGTCGGCGCGGCGGCTTCCCGCTTCCACCGCTTCGCCCATCTTCAGCGTCCGGATCAACGCCCCGATCTCCTGATCGGTCACGCCCTTCTTCTTATCCGCGATCTCCAGAAACCCCTGATACACGGCGTCCAGTTCCTGCTTCGACAGCTCGTAGCCCAGGTGCTCGCATTTCACTCGGAGCGCGTGCCGCCCGCTGTGCTTGCCCAGCACCAACCGCCCCTCAGGGATTCCCACGGACTTCGGATTGATCACTTCGTACGTCGACTTCTCCTTCAAATAGCCGTCCTGATGGATGCCCGCCTCATGCGCGAACGCATTGGCCCCCACCAGCGCCTTGTTCGGCTGCGGCCCGAAGGCGATCATTCCAGCCAAAAGCTGGCTCGCCGGATACAGGTGCTCGGTGTTGATTCTCGTGTTGTATGGAAGCCGGTCATTTCTCACGCGCATCGTCATCACGACCTCTTCCAGGGCCGCGTTCCCAGCGCGCTCCCCAATCCCGTTGATCGTGCACTCGATCTGCCGCGCTCCCGCCGCCACTGCCGCCAGCGAGTTCGCCGTCGCCAGTCCCAGATCGTTGTGGCAGTGGACGCTCACAATCACCTCCGGCCCCAGCGCCCGCGCCACCGCGCCAATCTGCTCCCCATACTCGTCCGGCGTCGAGTAGCCCACCGTGTCCGGCAGATTCACGGTCTTCGCCCCCGCCGCCACCACAGCCCGGCACACCTCCAGCAGGTATTCCTGGTCCGTCCGCGTCGCGTCTTCGGCCGAAAACTCCACGTCGTCGACAAACCGCCGCGCCAGTTCCACCGCCGTAACCGCCTCCTCCAGAACCTGCCGCCGCGATTTCTTCAATTTGTACTTGAGGTGGATGTCGCTCGTCGCGATGAATGTATGGATCCTCGGATGCCGCGCCGGCGCCAGAGCGCCGGCAGCGCGTTCCACATCCAGGCGGGTCGCGCGGCTCAGTGCGGCCACGCGAACCCACGGCAGTTCCCGGCTGATTGCCTGCACCGCCTCGAAATCACCCTCGCTCGCGATCGGAAACCCGGCCTCCATAATGTCCACGCCTAGTTCGGCGAGTTTGTGGGCCATCCGGAGTTTTTCCGGCACGGTCATGCTGCATCCGGGCGACTGTTCGCCGTCGCGAAGGGTCGTGTCGAAGATGTAAACGCGCTGCCTGTCCTCGGAAGTTGTCATGTTCGCGACTGCGCTCCTTACGCCCGCTTCCTGGCCAAGGGCCTGTCTCTCCCTTCGGCTGCGGGCTCTCTCACTCATCATTCTGTGACCAACTTCGGGATTATTCAAATTTATAATACTCTTGCATGGGATGAGCCGCGCCTATACAATAAACTCCGTAAATACCTTGCCCCTGTCGTGGAGGTTGCACCATGGAATTCTACCCCCTCAAGGTCTTCCTCACTGTTGCGACCGAGAAGAGTTTCTCCCGCGCAGGCGAAAAACTCCTCCGCACTCAGCCTGCCATCTCCTTGGCGGTGCAACGTTTAGAAGCTGAGCTCGGCGAAAAACTCCTCGATCGCACCGGCCGCGAGCTCGTCCTCACCGACGCCGGCCGGATTGTCCTCGACTTCTGCCGCCGCTTCGAGAACCTCGAACGCGAACTCGAGAACTCCATCGCCGAACTCCGAGACATGGCCGCCGGCAGACTCGTCATCGGCGCCAACGAATCCACCTCTCTCTACCTGCTCAACCACATCGTCAGCTATCGCCGCCTCTACCCAAAAGTGAAGGTTCAGGTTCGCCGCTCCCTCTCCAGCAAGATCCCCGTCCAGCTCATCGACGGAGACCTTGAGCTCGGCGTCATCAGTTGGAACCCCGAGGATGACCGCCTCGAATCCACCGTCATCTACGAGGATCACCTCGCCTTTGTCGTCAGCCCGCAGCACCGCTTCGCGGGCAGGGCGGAGGTCTCCATTCGCGAACTCGGCATGGAAACCTTCATCGCCCATAACGTCATCTCGCCCTACCGCGAGATCGTCCTCAAGGCCTTTACCAAAGCGAAGGTCAGCCTGAATATGGACGTCGAGATGCCCACCGTCGAAACCATCCGCCGCATGGTGCAGCGCAACGAAGGTGTGGCCTTCCTCCCCAAGATGTGCGTCGAACAGGACGTCGATCAGGGCGCCCTCGTCGAAGTTCGCGTCTCCGAACTGCGCGTGAAGAGAAAAGTCTTCCTGATCTATCCGGCCAGGCGCGCGCTCAGCCATGCCGCCCGCGCGTTTCTCGATCTCGTCCGCGGCCCGTCGGCCGATTGAACGTGGCTACTGCTTGTCCATCACCATCTTCAGGTTCAGCTCGCCCTGCGGCGCCTTCAGCATCCCGTCGATCGTCAGCGTCTTGCCGTCTTCCGACAGCGTCCACTTCTCGTTCTGCTCGATGGTCATCCCCTGGAATTCGCGCTTCGTCGCGATCGTGAGAATGGCCCCCTCCCACTTCACAACGCTCTTTGACTCGCCCGAACCGCTCTTGTTCACCGATTCGGAGCCGTCCGTCTTATAAGACGCTTCGTTCTTCCGCTCGTTGCCCTGCGCCGCGGTCGTCGTCGTGATCTTTAGATCCGGATCCTTATGCTCGACCTTTCGGGTCATCTTTTCCGGCGCCGGCATCGGCCCGAAATCGGACTTCGACGCGTTGAGCGTCCATTCTCCCGAAAAGTCGGGCTTGTCTGCCGCGGCCAACCCCGCGCAGCCTGCACACAAGATGGCCACAAGGGCCGCTGTTGAGCGGATCATTCTCTGTCCTTTCAGTTTGCAAACTTTACTGCTTGTCGAGCACTCGCTTCATGCTGAATTCGCCGCGATCGCTCTTCATCGTCTGGTCCATCGTCAGCACTTTGCCGTCCGCCGACAGGCTCCAGCGCGATTCCATCGTCATCTTGTTGTTCCCCTGGAACTCCATGTTCGTGACGATCGCCAGGACGCTGCCGTCCCACTTCGCCGTGCTCTTCGTCTCGCTGTTCCCAAACCCCTTGTTCGTTGTCTCCGTGCCGTCCGTCCTGTAGACCGCCTCCATCGTCCGTTCGCCCATCTGGCCCGCGGTCACCGTTGTGGACTTCACATTCGGATCCTTGTGTTCAACCGTCATCTCCCATTTGTCCGGCACGGGCATCTGTCCCAGATCGGACTTCGAAACGTTCAATCTCCACTTGCCGGTGAAGTCAGGTTTCTCCGCGGCAGCGGCTGCCAGCGCAAAACATAGCATCAGGGCGAGCACGGCCCATGTTCGGCGTCTCATGACCTCAGGTTACTCCTTTGGACCCAGAAATGGGTCAGATGAATTGGCGCAGATCTGCGGGAAATGTTACCGCCTCGCCGTTGGATGCTATCGAAAGAGACTCCCTGTTTAACAATTGCGCCGTAACTGGTTCAGCGCCAGCCCCCGTCCCTTATAGCAGCATGGACTGGACTCGCACGGTCGCTCTCTGCCTCGTTGCTCAGGCTGCGCTGGCGCAGCAGGCGCAACTGATCCCCGTCGAAACCATGACATACCCCGGCCGGATCGATGGCAACAGCCCCTCCTTCTGGTACAACGGGCGCCTCCGGATGTTCACCTCAATCGGCAAGCCCCTCATGATCAATGACGCCGATTCCTGGTCCGGCGACTGGATTTCCCAACCCGTCGACCTCTCCAGCCACAACCACATGCCCGTCTGGGTGGAAGCCGCCTGGGTCGATGCTGACGGCACGATCTTTGGCTGGTACCACCATGAACCCGAAGGCGTCTGTCCGGGCGCCACTCTCTCTACCCCCAAGATCGGCGCTGTCGTGTCCTACGATGGCGGACTGACCGTGCAGGACCTCGGCATCGTCCTCGAATCCGGCGACCCCGTCAACTGCGATGCGAAGAACGGCTTCTTTGCCGGCGGCCACGGCGATTTCTCCGTCATCCCAGACCGCGAAAACGGCTACTTCTACTTCTTCTTTACCAACTACGGCGGCTCTCCCTCCACCCACGGCGTCGCCGTCGCCCGCCTCGCCTTCGACGACCGCTTCGACCCCGTCGGCCGCGTCATGAAGTATTACCAGGACGATTGGACCGAACCCGGCGTCGGCGGCAGAGTCACCCCCATCTATCCCGCCGCCAGGGGATGGGATGTCGCCGACACAGACTCCTTCTGGGGCCCCTCCGTCCACTGGAACACCGGCTTGCGGCAGTACGTCATGGTGCTCAACCGCTCTTGCTGCCGCCCCAACTGGCCCATGGAAGGCGTCTATATCTCCTACGGACTTGACCTCGCCAACCCCGCTACCTGGGGTCCCGCCGAAAAACTCCTCGACGGCCGCGAGGCCTCCGGTTACTACCCGCAAATCGTCGGCATGGCTAACGGAGAATCCGATACTCTGGTCGGTTCCAAAGCTCGCCTCTTCGTCCAGGGCGTCTCCCACTGGGAAATCGTCTTCCCTGTCATCGGTGACGACCCGATGAACCCCATCCCGGACGATCCCCTCCAGCCCTTGCCGATAGAACCGTAGTGCTCCATCT
>CAYWST010000196.1:0-10276 GCA_964461075.1 uncultured Solibacteraceae bacterium
GTGGACATCGCCGAAGAGAAGCCGCGCAGTCTCGTCGCCGGCATCGCCAAAGCTTACGCGCCGGAGCAACTCGTCGGCCGCAAAGTTGTGATCGTCGCCAACTTGGCCCCTCGGAAGCTGCGCGGCCTCGAAAGCCAAGGTATGATCGTAGCCGCTTCCCTGGAGGACGGGGCGCCGGTTCTTGCGGGCTTTCTCGAAGACGTACCGGTTGGCGCCAGACTGAAGTAGCGTGCTCGAACTCGTCGACAGTCACTGTCATCTTGACGCCGGCGCCTTTCGCGACGACCGGGATGCGGTGGTTTCGCGCGCCCGCGAAGCCGGCGTCCGCTGGATGGTCTCCATCGGTTCAGGCGACGGCCCCCCAGACCTTGAAGCGGGCATCCGCATGGCCGAGTGCTACGACTTCGTCTTCGCTTCAGTGGGGGTCCACCCGCACGACGCCTCGAAAGCGGATGAGTCCACATGGATCGACCTACTCGCCCTCGCCGCGCATCCAAAAGTTGTGGGTATTGGTGAGATTGGGCTCGATTATCATTACAATTTCTCGCCGCCTGAAATCCAGCGCGCCGTCTTTCAGCGGCAGCTTGAACTTGCCGCCGAGGCTGCGCTGCCTGTTTTCATTCACACCCGTGAGGCGTGGCAGGATACGGTTCAAACCATCCGCGACGTCTACGCGGGCGCACCGGCCGGCGGCGTTTTCCACTGCTTCAGCGGCGGCCCGGCCGAGGCGGAGGAAGCCTTAGGTCTCGGTTTTCACCTCAGCTTCTCCGGGATTGTCACTTTCCCGAAAGCGGATTCCATCCGAGAAGCGCTCCTCCTGACGCCCGCGCACCGCCTGCTGATTGAAACCGACGCGCCCTATCTGGCCCCGATCCCGCATCGTGGCAAGCGGAACGAACCCGCCTATTTGCTCGGAACCGCCGCCAGGTCCGCCGAGGTCCGCGGCATGGAATTGGACGATCTCGCCCGCCTGACCACCGCCAACTGGAAGAAGCTCTGTTTGCGGGAGAAAGCGGCGAACAGCTAAACTGAGGGCATTCGATGGCAATCGGAAAGCTGGGTCTGGTCTTCACGGCTCGCGAAATTCAAAACCTGGTCGCGCGGGACCTGGAACGCGTGGAGAGCGAGTTCCGGCTTGAGTCCGTAGGCAGCGTCGAGGCGGTCGCGCAGATCGCGCAGTATCTCCAGGCCAACGGTGGGAAGCGATTGAGGCCAATCCTGCTCCTCGTCTCGACACGTCTGTTCTCCGAGCCCAGTCACGAGGCGATCCGGCTCGCTGCCGTCGTCGAGCTGATCCACACCGCGACCCTCGTCCACGACGACATCATCGATGAAGCCAAGACGCGCCGGGGAAAGCCCTCGGCCAACATCATCTGGGGCAATCAGACCTCGGTCCTGGCGGGCGACTGGCTGTACATGCAGGCCTTCCAGATCGCGCTGAGGCTCCGGAATTTCGAAGTCCTCGATTTGCTCATCACCTTAACGCAGCAGATGGTGGACGGCGAACTTCTGCAGCTCGAGCGTATTGGAAAGCTCGAAGTCAGCGAAGCCGACTGTCTTGAGCTGATGGACCGCAAGACCGCGAGCCTGTTCGCCGCCTGCACGCGCCTGGGCGCCATTGCCGGCGGGGCCGGCGAAGAGGAGCAGGCGCTGCTCGGCGAGTTCGGCTGGAATCTGGGAATGGCCTTTCAGGTAATCGACGACCTGCTCGACTTCACATCAAACGAAGCCGTCCTCGGTAAGCCCGTCGGCAACGACCTCCGGGAGGGTAAGATCACTCTGCCCATGAGTTTCGCGCTCGAACTCGCGACCCCCGAGGAACGCGAGCACGTCAGAAGCGTGCTCAAGAATGGCCACTACGACGGTGTCGGATTCGACCAGATCAAGGCCATCATCGAGAAGTACGATGGCGCGGCCCGCGCCCGCGAGCGCGCGAACGAGTTTACGGGCAAGGCCCGCCGCATCCTGGCGACATTCCCCGACACGCCAGCCCGTGGCGCGCTGCTGGCCGCTACCGACCTGGTCGCCGAGCGGGACAGATAATCCTACGGCGTTAACTCCACCGCACACCCCCCGCCCGGCGCCATCTCCAGCGTCAGGATCTGGCCCCGCTTCACCGGCTGGTCGATCGCCCGAACATCCCGGGCATGGCCGCCGTCGCACCACGCTCGCGCCTGCCCTTCGGCAGGCATCGGAACCGAAACCACGCGCCTCATCCCGTTCGTGATCGCGCCGATCCACCACTGCTCACCCTTGCGCCGCGCGGTCACCACATACTCGCCCGGTTCTCCATCGAGTACGCGCGTTTCGTCCCACACGGTGGGCAGCCGTCTGAACCAATGGAGCGCGGGTTCCTGTTCGACATCGTCCGGGCGGTCGTACCAGAAAAGGAACTGCCAGGGGCTATAGTGGATCACGCTCTGCGCCATTTGATGCGCCTTGGTCGTCTTGAGCCGCTGGGTCATCCAGCAGATGGTGTAGTCGTAACTGCCCGCGATGGCGCGGGTGAACGGCAGGATCGTATTGTGGCGCGCGTCGGGCATGTGCTCGTTGCCGCGTACCCCTTCCACGGTCATCAGGTTCGGATACGTTCGCGTGAACCCGCTCGGCCGCCATGCGTCATGAACGTCCACCATCAGCTTGTGCCGGGCGGCTTTGGCGATTCCCTCGTGAACCCAACGCGTCCACTGCTGCGGCCCCGTTTGAACGAAGCCGAACTTCACTCCAGCCACGCCCCATTTCTCATAGAGCGGAAAGATCTCATCCATCTGCCTTTCCAGCGCGCGCCGGTTGACGTACAGGATGATCCCGACGCCCCGCTTGCGGGCGTAGCGGATGACCTCCTGCAGGTCCAGCCCGCCGTGATTCGGGATGTTGGCAATCCGCTTCGGGTCCGGGGAGACTTGGCGCGCGTCGCTTGCGTCGTCGTACTCATGCCCGTACCAGCCGGCGTCATACTCGACATACTGCAGGCCCTGTTCGACGGCGAAATCCACCGCGCGTTTGCCGCCACGCGTCGAGAGCGTCACCTCGCGGATCACCTTGCCCGGCTTGATCCATGCCGTATCCGCGATCTTCTGCGGCTCACTCAGGTTCAGCACGAGATAGTTCCGCTCAGGTAGGTCGGCGGCGCGCCGGCCGGCAATGAAAACGCGCCAGGGCGTGGTGAACGGGCGCGTGCCGCTGACGGCGCCCGCAGTCTCGGTCACCAGCCCGCCATCCGCGCCGGGCGAGAACAGCGTCCGGGGATAATCCGTCGCCGCGGCTTCGGCGACGCTCGCCCAGAGCCCCTGAGCGATGCGCACAGTCAGCGGCCGTTCGCAGCCCGGCTTGATGCTCTTCACCGGAACCAGCGTGTATTCGCCCTCGGGTCCGTGCTCTTCGAAGGCCTCCGAGCCGTCGGGAAATCGAACCTCTGTCTTTTCGCCGGCGGCCTCGAAAGAGCCGCTGCCTTTGAGCCGGTAGCGAAACGCGAAGCCTTCGTCGAAGACGCGTAACTCGAGGTCTGTGGTTTCCGATTCCACCGTCACACTGTTGTACCGGTCCGGAATCTCAGCCCGCTCCCCATACACAGGCTTCCATGAGCTGCGCACCTGCCCGCGCTTCCCTGCCCTGGCGGCCTTCCACGGTCCGAAACCGAAGGCCGAATCGAGCACTACCGGCTTGCCGTCAAGCGCCGCCGAATAGCTCAGCCGTTCCTGCTCCGCCTCCAGCGAAACCTTCAGTTTTCCATCCGGCGATGAGAGCGTGGTCAGAACCAGCAGGCAGAAGAGCATCGCCCAATCAGATTACATCTCGCGGTTGACGCGCTGCACGCCCTTCGGAGCAAGCGACCGCTGCAGCCACTCGAACGCATTGTGCTGCTCGTTCTGCGTGTAGTTGAAAACGGCCCCTTCGCTCTTGAGCGTCTTCTGCAAATCGGGCACCGAGACCTGTTGGACCGCGATGCCGCCTTTCACGGCCATCGCCGCCGCCACGCCCGCGGCGTGCCCGATGATCATGTACTGCGGCTCCATCCGCAGACTCGAATAGGCCACATGGCTCGCCGAAAAGCAGACCGGCACCAGCAGGTTCTCCGCTTCCGCGCGCTTCGGCAGCATCACGCGGAAAGGAATCTGATAGGGCTGCACCGGCACCTGCATGTCGCCTTCGTTCTCGGCGAAGCCCCGCGCATTCACAAAGCGCTGCACGTTGTGCGAGTCCGAGTTGTAGCTGCCCATGCCGATCACGTCGGGCTTGGTGCGTTCGGTCTGCAGATCCTTCTGCGAGACGACGAACTCGCCGATCATGCGCCGCGCCTCGCGCACGTAAAGCTGGTGCGGCCAGTTCGCAGTGTCTGTGAACTCGTCCTTCGGCAGCCCCCAGGTGTTTACCTCGTCTTGCAGGCTCTTCGGGATTCGAGGATCGGTCGCCAGAAAGTAGTAGAAGCCCTGCACGTAATCCACATGCTCCTGCCAGATCCGCTCGCGTTCGGCGTATGTGCCATCGGGATAGCCGTAGTTCTTGCCGATGTAGTCGGTGGAAAACGCGCCCTGGTTGTTGAAGTCGGCTTTGCCGTTCGGGATGGGCGCGATTAGCGTCAACTCGTGAAAGACCTGCGGGCGGCCGAGTTTCTTCTCCATCGCCTGAACGAGTCTCGCCAACAGTTCGTAGCGCTTCGGATCATAGCCCGCCGGCTTCGGCCAGGGAACGCGATTGGCCGCCACATTCGTGGCGATGACGCGGAAGTTGTAAGCCTGAATCCGCTTGTCGGCCTCGCCCGGCTTGCCGATGGGTCCAGGACCGACTTCCGGCAGCAACTTGCCCTCGGCGTCGTAAGGGGAGACGTCCACCATGAACTGATGGAACGGCGTCCGGTCTCTGAACCCGGCCAACGATTCACCATACTGCGAGCTGCTCTCGCGCCCGAAGGTGTAGCTGACGCCGGCCTGCGCCATCAGGTCGCCTTCATAGCTGCAATCGGCGTACACCTTGCCTCGGAAGACGGCGCCGTTCTCCATGACGATCTCCGTCACCCGCGCGCCGCTCTTGCGCACACCGGCCTTTTCTTTCAGACGATGTTGGAACAGCAGCGTGACGCCGGCCTCCTTCAGCCACTCCCGCATCACCGCCTCGCCGACTTTGGGCTCGTAGAACCAAGCCACCGGGTTGTTGAAGCGCCGCATCTCATACTTCTCGCCGACGCGGTAGTAGAACTCGAGCGAGAGCCCGCCGATCACCTCGCGCCTGCCGACATCGGTCCGGGAGAGCCCGCCCGTCGCCATGCCCCCGACGTGGTTGCGCGGTTCCAACAGAACGGTCTTGAGCCCGCGCCGCGCGCCGGAAATGGCGGTGGTGACTCCGCCGGCGGTCGCGCCGTAGACGACAAGGTCATACTCCTGCTGCGCAGAGGCCAAGCCCACGCAGAGCACAGCCGCGGCGATCGAGCGATGCAACATGGAAACCTCCTACCTTGGCGCAGGCCGAGCCCAAGGGGCTTTTGAGGGCGATGAACGCGGCGGGTTGAAACGTGCGCGAATGCGCGCCAACGCGTTCGCCTGAATCTCAATGCCTTGCTCGAAGATACCCCCCTCCTCCAGCAGGATCTTCTGAAGCTCCGCTACCGGTACGTCCTGCACGGCGACGCCCAGCTTCAAAGCCAGCGACGCCGCCACGCCCGCCGCGTGGCCGATGATCATGTACTGCGGCTCCATCCGCATACTCGAGTACGCGATGTGGCTCGCCGAGAAACACACGGGCACCAGCAGGTTCTCCGCTTCCGCGCGCTTTGGCAGCAGCGACCGGTACGGAATCTGATACGGCTGCACGGGTACCTGCACGTCGCCTTCGTTGAGAACAATTCCCGTTTCGGTCACGTGCCGCTGCACGTTGTGTGAATCCGAGTTGTAGCTGCCCATGCCGATCGCGTCCGGCTTGGTCCGTTCCGTCTGCAGGTCCTTCTGCGTCGCGACGAATTCGCCCACCATGCGCCGCGCCTCCCTCACATACAACTGGTTCGGCCAGTTGTTCGTATCCGTGAACTCATCCTTGGCGAGTCCCCACTGCCTCACCTCTTCCTGCAGCGTCCGCGGCACGCGCGGGTCGTTGGCCAGGAAGTAGTAAAAGCCCTGCTGGTAATCGATGTGCTCCTGCCAGATCTTCGCCCGCTCGGCGTAGGTTCCGTCGGGGTACTTGTAGTTCTTGCCGATATAATCCGACGAGAACGCTCCGCGGTTGTTGATGTCGGCCTTCCCGTTCGGGATCACCCGAAACAGGCTGACCTCGTTGAATGTCAGCGGCCGGCCCATATAGTCCGTCATCGCCGCGAGGTACCGCGCCAGCAACTCATAGCGCTTCGGGTTGTAGCCCGCCGGCTTGGGCCAGGGCAAGCGGTTCTCCGGCACGTTGGTCGCGATCACACGGAAGTTGTATGCCTGGATTCGTTTGTCAGCCGAACCGGGCTCGCCGCGGGGATCGGGCGAAATCTCTGGCAGAAGCAGGCCGTTCTCGTCTCTGGCCTTGATATCCACGGCGAACTGATGGCTCGCCGTATGCGCCCGCACTCCGGCGAGCGACTCGCCGTACTGCGAGATCCCTTCGCGCCCGAACGTGTAGCTCACGCCCGCCTGCGCCATCAGGTCGCCCTCGTAGCTTGAGTCGGCGAAATACTTGCCGGCGAAGCGCGCACCGTTCTCCATCACTACTTCCGCGATGCGCGCACCTTTCTTGGCCACGCCCTTTTTCTCCAGCAGTCTGTGCCTGTAAAGCACGGTCACCTTGGCATCGGCCAGCATCTGACGCATCACCTTCTCGGCCGCGCCCGGCTCGGGCATCCAGGCCAGTTGCTGCAGGTGGCGGTCGAGCTGATAGTGGCGTCCGGCGCGCCAATAGAATTCCAGCGCCATCCCGCCGATCACCTCGATCTTGCCTACATCGGTGCCCGACAGCCCGCCGGTCACCATGCCGCCGACGTGATCGCCGGGCTCCAGCAGCACGGTCTTCAGCCCGTGGCGGGCGCCGGCCACGGCCGTCATCACGCCGCCCGCCGTGCCTCCATAGACGACCAAATCGAAGCCCTGCTGAGCCGCGACGGCGCCGGAGATCGCCGCCACGGCAATCATCGTGCGTAACATCAGAACTCCAATCTCATTCCGAGCTGGATGCGGCGCGCCTCGCCTGCGCTGAGAATTCTGCCGAAGTTCGGATTCGTATTCACGCCCTGCCTGTTCGGGGAGAACGAGACGTTCGGGTTGTTGTAGTTGACCCAGTTGATGGCGTTGAACATCTCCGTTCGGAAGTCCAGCCTGACCCGCTCTTTAATCCGGAACGTCTTGAAAATGGAGAACGCGATGTCGAAAATCCCCGGCCCGCGCACGTTGGGCAAAGTCCGCGGTACGTTGCCCAGCGTCCAGTCGGCGGGGTTCTGGAAGACTGATGTGTTGAACCAGCGGTTGACGCTGTGTTCCTCAGGGTCGAGATACGGATCGCCAGTCACGTTCGGCCAGTTGATGCCGGTGAAGTTGTTGGCGCCCCGGACCTGCAGCGGCCGGCCCTTCTGGTACGTGGTCATGGTGTTGATCTGCCAGCCGCCGATGAGTTGATTCAATGCTTCATTGACGTTGGCGGCGAACTTCCTGCCTTTGCCGAACGGCAGCTCGTAGACGCCGCTGACGACCAGGCGGCGTGGAACATCGTCGGTGTCAATGGCTCGGTCGAGCCGGCGATTGAACCGCCCGATCCGGAAGTCGCCGCCGCCGCCGTTAGAGCCGGCTTCGGAGAAAGCGTCGTTGATCAGCTTTCCGCCGGTATAAGAGATCAGCAGGCTCAAACCCTGTGAGTACCTCTTCTCCACCGTCACCTGCATCGAGTGATAGATACTCGAAGAGCCGTGGGCGTTCATCATATTGATGGCGCCGTAATCGGGATAAGGAAGCAGCAACTGCGAGCGCGGGACCGTCCGGCCCGCCACCGCGCCCGAAGAGATCTGCCCGAAGAACGGATTCGGCACCTGGTCCTGCAGGGCAAGCCCCAGCGACCAGTTGGCCGGATCGAGCTGGTTGAGGTTGTAGTTGGCGCCGAACAGCTTCGTCCCCTTGTTGCCCGCGTAGCTGACCGAGCCCACCCATCCTCGGAGCAGTTCGCGCTGCAGCGTCAGGTTCCACTGTTGGAGATAGGGCGTGGGCGCGTTTCTGTCCTGATACCGCATCGCCTGACCGCGATAGGCCGCCGGCCCGCCCTTGGAACCGTCCGGCTGCAGAATCTGCGGCGGGCCGACGCTGAACTGAAAGGCCTTGAAGGGCCCGCCCGTCGGCGCGACGAACGGCGTGATCGCCTCATGGCCGAGCGCGTTTGAGTTGTCGCCGTTGGTGTCCCCGCTATCGGTGTACATATAAATCACGCCGTAGCCGCCGCGCACCGCCGTCTTGCCGTCGCCGGTGACATCGTAGGCGAATCCGAACCGCGGGCTGATGTTGTTGCTGTCACGATCGACGAAGCTCCGCGGCGCGGTCGAGCCTGCGTAGGTCAACGCGCCCATCATCCCGGTGACCGAGTTTTTGATGAAGGGATCGAAGTTGGAATGCCGGTCCCACCGCTCCACGGGGGCGGACGCGATGTCGTACCTCATGCCGAGGTTCAGCGTGAACCGTGGCGTCACCTTGTAGTCGTCCTGCACGTAGGCGCCGGTGTTCCAGGAGTGGAACGAGAAGAACGGCCTGACGCGCAGTTCGCCGCCGCCCACCTCGCCCAGCAGGAACGACGCCTGCCCGAACCCCGTCCCGGCCGGTCTCTGTGGATCGCCCGTCAATCCGGCGCTGAAATCGAACCAGCCGGACGGACGGCCGTAGCTCACCCAGTTCAGGCGTACCCATCGCTGGTCCACGCCCATCTTGATCTGGTGCTTGCCGCGAACCCAGCTCAGGCTGTCAGCGAACTGGACCGTTTGCTGCGCGCGCACCCCGGAGGCCGAAGTCTGGTCGGTCTTGCCCACCGTCACCATCCCCGCGATGCTCACGCCCGGGAACATCGTCTGAGGAATGATGGGAGGGAAGCCAAGTTTCTCAGGCCAGTTGCCGCCGAAGCTGGGATGCACGAAGATCAGGTTCTGCCGCGTCACGTTTCCCTTCATTTCGTTGATGAGGCTCGAGCTGATCGTTCGCGTCCAGGTGACAATGGCGTTCCAGTTGTCCCGCTGATCCTGCCGGGCGAAGGTGTCCGAATCGGCCACGCCCATGCCCCAGCCCTGCCCGTCGCGCGTGTTCTTCGTGATCGAGTAGCGCCCAAACACCGCGTCCCGATCCGAAAAGCGATGGTCCAGCCTGACGCTGGTGGTACTCTGCGTCAGACCGGAGGTGGCGAGCGAGAGGAAGTTCTGCGAATTGGTGAAAGGATTGTTCGGCGTCTGATTCGGCAGCGGCATGTACTCCTGGACACGCAGCGAGAGCGGATCGAGGCGCGCCCGCGGAATGATGTTGCCCGGCATCAGATCGCGCACAAACCCCGAACCCGAAGGATTGGCCCGAGTCGTGCTCGGGTCGTAGATAGGAATCCGCGTCCCTGAGCCGTCGCGCGTGTTCGAGAAATCGCCGTTTCGCTCCGCCGGCGTCGGCACCGTGCCACGGCGGATTGCAGCATTGCGGTATCTGTACTGCTCGTAGCCGAAGAAGAAGAAGGTCCTGTTCTTGCCGTCATAGACTTTTGGGATCTGCACCGGACCGCCGAGCGTCCCGCCGAACTGGTTGTAACGGAGCACCGGCTTCAGCCGGCCGGAACTGTCCGGCTGCGTCACGAAAGCGTTGCGCGCATCCAGCGCGTCGTTGCGGAAGAAATGGTAGAGCGTCCCGTGATACTGATTCGTGCCGGACTTCGACACCACGTTGATCACGCCGCCGTTATTCTGCCCGTGTTCCGCCTTGAGAGCGTTGGTCTCAACACGGAACTCTTCCACGGCGTCCGCCATCGGAACCACTGACACCTCCCCATGCACCGGAGCCGTATTGGCGCCGCCATCCAGGAAGATCTGGTTACCGTAAACCGGGCCCCCGTTGAACCGGATCTGCGAGAACCCCTGGTTGCCCGCGTCGGCGAACCCCTGGTCGTAGTAATTGCGAGGCTGCACGCCCGCCACCAGCCGCGCCAGGCTGAATACGTTCCGCCCGTTCATCGGCAACTGCTCGATGCGCTGCCGTTCGACGCTGGTCCCGAGCGCCGACTCTTCCGTCTGAACGCGCGGCGGCTCCCCGCTCACCGTGACCGATTCGGTCAACGCGCCCAGTTCCAGCGTGACGTCCACCCTCAG
>CAYWST010000197.1:0-846 GCA_964461075.1 uncultured Solibacteraceae bacterium
TCTTCGACACTCTGGAAATCGTCGATCCCTGGTTCAACACCCTCACCCTGCTCAACTCCCGCCTCCGCAGCCCGCGAGTTGGACATGCTGTCGCGGCTTTGCCCGGTGGGGCGGCGCTGGTGGCCGGCGGATTGAATACGACGGGTTTCATCGCTTCGTTGGATTTAGTCCGGCCCTCCGGCCAGGTGGAAGCCGGCCCCGCCCTCCCCGAGGCGACCGCGGGTCTGTCGGCCACCCCTCTTCTGGACGGCAAGGTTCTCCTGTCGGGAGGCACGGACGCATTCGGCGATACGGACAGGTCTTCCGTCTATGACCCGCAGCAGAACAGTCTGGTTGCCGGCTCTCCGATGCCCGGATTGCGAACGGGTCATCGCGCGCTGATGCTTGAGGGGAATGGCCGCGTCCTTGTCTTCGGCGGCTTGGCCGGCGAGGCGCCGGTATCTACTACCGCGCTCTACGATTCCGTGTCTGGAACCTGGGAACCCGGCCCCGATCTCCCCGCGGCTTCTCCATCATCCACGGCGATCGCTTCTGCGGGCCATCTGCTGGCGCTGGCGGACTCCGTGCTGTCGCTGAAGTATCCGGCGCTTCGACTCGAGCGCTCGGTCATCCTGCCAGGCATGCCCGTTCGGGCCGCGTTCGTCAGCATCCCGGATCCCGCCGAGGCTGTCGTGCGCGCCGCAGCGTTGGCCAGTTCCCCGGAGGCAGTCGTCGAACGGCCCCTGCCCGCCACCTCTGAGTTTTCCGAACTGTTCTCCCCTGGGCCGGAGACTGCAGGAAAGCGCTGGATCGTCTCTGCGTCGCTGCCTGGACTCCCGGCGCTCCGCGCCGCTTTTTCACAGAAAG
>CAYWST010000197.1:856-10267 GCA_964461075.1 uncultured Solibacteraceae bacterium
GAGTACGATGTTCGTCCCAGCGCTCCTCAGGCCTATGAGTCCGCTACTTTTGGGTTTACTCTGTCGCGCGAAGGCGAGAACGCAGACATGGCCTGGCCTCCGGCGATCGCCCTTCGCGTAAGAGGCAAGGCCGAAACCAATGCAGCCAGTGGTTTCATCCTGGAGATTCCCGCCGGGCAGTCTATCCCGGCGCGACCTCTGGCCGGGGGCGAATATGAGATTTCCGCCCACCTCGCATCGCTGCAGGACCTTTATGAACTCGAGCCGGCAGTCCCGCTCAGATCTTTAACCGTCAGCCGGAGAACCCCGCAAGCTCTTGACTTCTTCCTGCCAGGCGGCGCGACCGTCGTCGGTGAGGTTCGGTCGATCAGCGCGAGCGTCCGCACGGGCCTGCCCACCAGCGTTCCCGGCCCCTCCGGCGTCATTGCGTTCTCTCGCGGCGGTTCCGCCCTCGGTGAAATCCGGCTTCCCGGCGGCGGGTCCGGCCGCGGGTCTATAAATACCCTCATGGGCAGAGCGGGCGCTCTGCCATTCGAATTCAAGTACTCCGGCGATCATAACTATGCGCCCGTCTCCGCGACGAGTCCGCCGTATACCGTCCAGAGAGGTAATCTGTCGCTGGCGCTGAAACCCTTGAAGGATCGGTATGGCGTTGGCGAAAACGCGGTCATCGATGCCGTGCTGACCCACGCAAAGGTCCCAGGCGCGACGCCAACGGGACGAATTGAGCCTCTGCCGAATCCCCGGGGTCTGATCGGCGCGGGCGCCGCCGTGGGCCCCGACCCGGCCAATACCGGATCTATCACGGTCCGCGTCCATGCCGGAACGCCCGCCGCAACGTTGTCCAACGTGACCATAGGCTTCAGCTACTCCGGCGATGAAAACTACAATCCCCGCAGCGCCACGGCTGTTGTCGACTTTGCCCGAACATGGCCCACCCTTGTCTTCACGCCGCCGCCGTCCGCCTCCGTTGGACAGACCATCACCTTCGAGTTGATCGTCAGAGCTTCCGCGGCGCTCGCTAACTCCCGGCCTGCCGTCGGTTCGGTCCAACTTATTTCTGGCGGAGCGTTCCAGCGCGGCTTCACGTTGCTTCCCAAGGGCGGCGAAGCCGCTACGGTTGTCACGATCGGTCCTCATCCCGCTCCCGGCATATATGAGTACCTGTTACGTTATCTCGGCGACACTGCGTATGAAGAGGTCGACTCTCCAACATTCCGCATCGTGGTTCAATAACCGGTTTCAGTCGACCGAATCTTCAGAAACCCGCCACCTCATCCTCAGCCCTTTCGGCACGGTGGCGCGCCGCGCATCCCAAAGAATGATGCCCTGGCCCTTCTGCACCTCGCCAACGAGCACGTCCAGCTTCGGCTTGCCTGTCCGGGAGAACGTGGGATCCATCCGCTTGCTCTGACGGATGATTCCCCGCTCAGCCTCCACGTCGACCATCGTCGCCCTGAGAGGGATCGCCGCGCCTTGAATCTCCATGTTCGTGAACTCGAATCCGATCTCGAAGAGCGGAAATGGCGCCTGCTCTTCACGGAGCCGGGCGACTGCGCCGTGAATCGTCGCCCCGGCGGGCGCAATCCGTCCGTCCTCGATTTCCACCGGCTTGGCCAATCTGGCTCGAATCGGGTCGCCCGGCTTCAACGATCTCGGGTCAAGCTGCATATCCAGTGCGACATCCAGGAGCATTCCGGGAGCAATCCGGGCAGCCGCCGTTGCGTGCGCTGCCGCCGGGGCCGCTTCCGGCGGCGCCTCTGCATGCAGAGAGGATTCCGCTTCGAATCGCCGGCAGCCGGAGAACGAAGCGCGGTTCATCCTCTCGATTCCATCCAGGGTCGCCAATTGCAGCTTGGCTGCCGCGGGCAGCAGCGCCTCCGCACCCCGCACATTCATCCTTCGGTATGACAATCTCGTATCCGCCCTCGCCAAGCCGATCCGCTCGGGGATGTCATATGGCATTACCTCCAGTTCCAGGAGGTCCAGGTTTTCCGCGTCGATGTGAAACGAGCCCTGAAAGGCGACGATCTCGCTCGCGCTGCCCATCCTCAGACGATAGGCGCTTTGTTCCTTCGGCACGTCGAACTCGTATTCATAAGCCTTGCGGCCCGCCCGCTCGCTCTCACCGCGGTATCCGAACTTCGCCGCCTTCCATGTAAAGACATGGCGCGCCAGTTGGGCGAACTGCCCCGTGCTGAAGACGCCATCTTCCGCCAGGCCGGCCATTGCGCTGCCATCGGTCCGGCCATAGACCTCGCTGCCGTGCGCTAATCCCACCGTCAATGTCAGGGAATCGACCTGCTTCCACGGGCCTTCATTCATCCCCCGGGCAAACCGGTCGAGCCGGATGGTACAGACTTTGTCCGGCAGTCGCGACAGATCAGTGGAAATCCTCTCGAGGAATTGAGCGAGCACCCCGGCCGGTTCGCCGTTCGCTTCTGCCGGCGCCCAGACCAGCAACGCCAACGCCAACCTCCCAGCGGCATGGTTCATGCAGCGTATTGTAATGCCGGACAGGCCTGTGTTCCAGAAAATTATCAATTACGGATTGGATTAGATTCAGTCCTGGAGCCTGTCAATCGACAACCAGCGCCTATGAATGCGGTTCTTGGGCTCCTTGTTCGCCTTGACCAACGGGTTCTTCAAACAGGCGCAGGTATGGATCGAACCGGAATCGCCGATTTCTTGCGAAGCCGGTAACCTCGCGAAGTAGTCCGATCTTTGCGAGCCGCCCTACGAGGCTGTTCGCTCCCGCGGGAGTACAGTTGAGCCATTCCCGAACTGTAGCGACGGTTATTAGTGGATGGTCGAAGAGCTGATCCATAACACGGTGTCCATTGCCAGCGGCTCTGCCCAACTCTCGCGTGATGACGCTGCGGTACTCTTCCCGCATTTGCAGGATCGCTGACGCCGTTCTGGTCGCTTCCTCGCTCACTTCGGCAACACCTTTCAGAAAGAACGCCAACCAGCCTTCCCAGTCGCCTTCGTCACGCACGGCTTGCAGACGTTCGTAGTACTCACTCCGGCGTCGCTTGAAGAAATAGGAGAGGTACAGAACGGGCCGTCGTTGTAGTCTGCGCTCCACAAGCAGAAACGTAATCAGTAGTCGGACAATGCGCCCATTGCCGTCCAAGAACGGGTAAATTATTTCGAACTGCGCGTGGGCCAGGGCGACCTGCACCAGAACGGGCAATCGCGAATCCGAATGAAGAAACCGTTCCAGATCTGAAAGTGCTTGTGGCGCCTCGAGTGGTGGAGGAGGAACAAAAACAGCGTCCTGGAGAGTACACCCTCCAGGGCCAATCCAGTTTTGTGTCGAGCGAAGCTCACCCGGAGCTAGCCGACCGCCACGAACCCCGTCCATCAATACTTCATGAGTCTCACGGATTAAACGGACCGATACTGGCAGATCCGCGAGTCGGGACAACCCGTGGTGCATTGCCTTGACTTAATTGAGCACCTCGGAGACGTCCGCGGGAGCATCCGGATCGTTCAAACGTGCCTCGGCAGCCAGAGGGTTTTGCAAAGAGCTCTGCGTTCCTTCAATCTGACTGGACAGGACGGCTTCCTTCCGAACGTACATGAACACGAAGAGATCTGGGTTCGGCAGGATCTGAACCGCCCCGTCTAAGCGCCCCAATGCGAGGTGGGCCTGCTCAAGTAGCGTCTGGATCTCACCACCCAAGTCCAGCGGTGGTTCCGGCGGCAGTGGCGCTGGAGAGAAGGCTCTGTATCCGGTAGGCGGCCGCACGTAGCGGTCTGCGCGTGTCTGCATGTTGTGGCTTGCGTTGAGTATGGGGCAATCCCCCTTCTGTGTTAAACGTTGCGTTTATCATGGCACGAAATAGTTCCCATACAAAACGCAGCGCATTGCACAGGCATGAATCCAGCCGAGGCACAGGGTGGGCACAAATCTGGTCACACCAGCAAAAACGCCGATCACAGGCTCAAAACCCGGATCGGCGTATCGTGATGAGTGCTTTTAAGATAAATGGTCGGGGCGAGTGGATTTGAACCACCGGCCTCCTGGTCCCGAACCAGGCGCTCTAACCAGGCTGAGCCACGCCCCGACTTTGGGTAGGACGATTTCAGTGTAGCCGTCCGCGTTACCGCGCCGCAACTTTTGAGTCCCGAATGCAGTAGAGCGTGTTCTGTCCGCGCAGAAACAGGCTGCCTCCCGCAATCGCCGGCGTCGCGATGAACATCTGATCGGTGAGCGTGTTCACAGCCGCTTCCTCATACTTGTCGCCCAGTTTGAGCACGAACACGTCGCCGTTCTCGGTCGGCACATACAGGAACCCGCCCGCCGCCACCGGCGACGACTTGATGCTCGCCGCCTTGGAGAGCCGCTGCTGCCGGTAATAGGCTTCTCCGGTCCTCGCGTTCAAACAACTCACCATCCCGTTGTCGGTCACGAAGTAGAGCTTGCCGTCCGCCAGCACCGGAGAGGGCGTGTAGGGATTGCCCCGGTCGTTGGTCCAGACCACGGCGTCCGTCCCCGTCAGATCGCCCGTCTTCCCCAAGCGGATCGCCAGCATGTTCGGGTTGCGGTATCCGCTCATCACGATGATCAGATCGTCGATTCTGACGGGCGCGGGGATCACGTTGCCCCCCAGTCCCGCGCACTCCCAGATGAGTTTACCCGTCTCCGGTTCGTACGCCCTCACTTTGTTGGTCGCGGCCACGATCACCTGCTTTTTCCCGTTGAAAGCCGTCACGAAAGGCTGCGACCAGGAACTCGACTCCTCCCGCTCTACTCTCCACAACTGCCTCCCGTCGGCGGCGTTCAGCGCCAACATATGCGAGCCCTTCTCATGATCGAACTTCAGGAAGAGCGCGCCGCCGTCGAGCACGGGAGCGACACCCTCGCCGAACGAGTTCCGCATGTACATCGGCTCGAACGATTTCTCCCACAGCAGCTTCCCCTCCAGGTCGTAGACGAAAAGTCCGTACGACCCGAACGAAGCGTAGAGCCGCTTGCCGTCCGTCAATGGACTGTTGGACGCGAAACTGCCGTACCTGTGGTGATAGCCTTCATGCGGCTTCGCTGCGCGGGCGGTTTTCTGCCAGATCAACTTGCCGGAGTTCCTGTCAAGGCACATCACCACGAGGTCGTGGTCGCGGCCAACGCCCGCTCCACCGCCAGGACCACGGCGCCTGCCCCCCTCGGCTTCGGGCGGCTGCGCAGCCGGCGCCTCGCCCTTCGGCACGGCCGTGGTGACAAACAGCCGGTTGCCCCAAATCACAGGGGAAGAATGTCCGCGCCCCGGAATCTCCGCCTTCCAGGCGATGTTCTTCGAGTCGCTCCATTCGATCGGCGCGGCGCCGCGCGCCACCCCATCTTCGTTTGGGCCCCGCCAACGGGACCAATCGTCGTCGCCGGCCTGCAGGCCCAAGCCTGCCAGCAAAGTCAGAGAGAGAAGGTTTGAGCCCAGACGCATAGATGTGAAGATGCATCATCCGGGCGCAAGGTTATGGCCGGGCCGTCACTTTACCGTGAAATCCGGCTTCCGTCCCAGCTTTTCGTACAGCCGCAATCGCCCCTTTTTGTCGTCGTCCTGAATCCTCCTGGCCGCGGCCGCCACTGCCTCGGCCTTCTCCCTCGGCACGACCACGACGCCTTCCTTGTCGGCGACGATGATGTCGCCTGGCAGCACCGTGACGCCGCCCGCATTGATCGGCGTGTTGTAGCTCTCGATCACAACCCGGCCCGGGTCGATACCCCGCGTCGAACCCCGCTGATAGATCGGAATCCGCTGCAGGATGTTCTCGTCCGAATCGCGGCAACCGCCGTCGGTCACGACGCCGCGCATCCCTCTCGTGAACCACCCCAGCGCGTTGTTCGACCCGCAGAAGCCCACATCCTTCGTCCTCGACGCGTCGATCACCAGGATCGTGTCCGGCCGCAGCCTCCTCTCGAAATCCCCCGGAATGCGCGTCCGGTACCAATTACCCTCCCACTTGGCGAACTCATCGTGCGATGCGAAGTTAGGCGCCCGCTCGCGCGGCGGCATGATCCGCAGGGTCACCGCCGTGCCATAGATTCTGTGCGAAAAGTCTTTGTCGTCGATCCAGAGCGGCTGAATCGCCGGGTCCATGATGGTGACGTCCTGCAGTCCCACCACGTCGCACCCGTCCACGACGTCCGTCACTCTCATCCCCTTGAACTTGGCTACAAGGGCCGCGTCCTCCTCCGCCGAATACTCCCGGGTCTGGATGTAGCTCTTTGAAAACGGCGCCTGCTGCGCCGAAACTGTCAGCGCCATGAAGATGAGCAGCCAACGCACTTTGTGAACCTCCGTTTCAGACAGATTACTCCGTTTGCCGGTCCCGGAGAAACTGGCCTTTTTGGTATCCTGTTGGGGAGCACTCAACCCCTCCAGAGAGGATTCTTCAATTTATGCCTATCAAAGTTGCCATCAACGGATTCGGCCGCATCGGGCGCAACGTCTTGCGCGCGGGCCTGAACAACCCGGAGATCGAATTCGTCGCCACCAACGACCTCACCGACACCAAAACGCTGGCGCACTTGCTGAAGTACGACTCGGTCCTCGGCCCGCTGAGCGCCGACGTGAAGGCCGGCGAAGGCGAAATCGTGGTCAACGGCAAGTCGATCAAGGTGTTTCAGTCCAAGGAGCCGGCCGCGATCGACTGGTCGAGCCTCGGCGCGCAGATCGTTGTTGAATCCACCGGCATCTTCACCGACGCGGAAAAGGCGAAAGCCCACCTGCAGGGCACGGTGAAGAAAGTCATTATCTCCGCCCCAGCGAAGAATGAAGACGTCACGCTCGTCCTCGGCGTGAACGAAGACAAGTACGATGCCGCCAAGCACCACATCGTTTCCAACGCCTCCTGCACGACGAACTGCCTGGCGCCCTTCGTGAAAGTGCTGCACTCGACATTCGGCATCGAGAAAGGCTCGATGACCACCATCCACAGCTACACCAACGATCAGAAGGTGCTCGACTTCCCTCATAAGGACCTGCGGCGCGCCCGCGCGGCCGCCATCAACATGATCCCGACCTCCACCGGCGCAGCCAAGGCGATCGGCCTCGTCATGCCGGAACTCAAGGGCAAACTGGACGGCTACGCGATGCGCGTGCCGACGCCGAACGTTTCGGTGGTGGATCTGGTTTGCGTTCTCTCCCGCACGGCAACCGCGGAGGAGATCAACGCCAGCCTGAAGGCTGCGGCCGAAGGGCCGATGAAAGGCATTCTGGCCTACACCGAAGATCCGGTGGTCTCCACCGACATGTTGAGCAACCCGAACAGTTCGATCGTCGACGGCTTGCTGACCAAGGTGCTCGACGGCAACCTCGCCAAGGTCGTCTCCTGGTACGACAACGAATGGGGCTATAGCTGCCGCGTTGTCGACCTTTGCCTGTTTATGGCCAAGAAGGGACTTTAATCGCTTCTTTTTTGACAAAATGAAGCCCCGCACCCCGTAGGCGTGCGGGGCTTCTCATCTCTCAGTAAAGCCGGCGCTGTCCGGCTATTGGCGGTCAATGTTGATGGTGGTGAAGTGATTCTGGACCCCGCTGGCTCCGCGGATCGCGGCTTTGCCATCGACAATCACGATGTTGTAAACAAGGCTCGCCACAGATGCGTCGCCGTTCTCGTCGGGCTGGTTTGTGTATGTGAGGGTTAGAGTTCCCGTGCCGTCGGGATTCATGGTGTATGAGCCGCGGTATGTGATGCTCCACACCCTTCCTCCACAGACGTTCGTGATTGCCGACCCCGTGACGGTTCCGGCCCCGTCCGCCGTCAGCCTGCCAGCCGAGACGAGCGGGCAGCCCTGCCCAATCTCGCCCTGCTCGGTGAAGCCGTAGTCCCCTTTGAGGTCGGCGATCGAGTAGGCTCCTGCGGCCGATGCCGGCGCCGCCCATACCATCAGAAACCCGGCAGACGCCAGAATAGTTGCGAAAAGCGTTACGGCAAGAAATCCAAAACGAAGCATTGAAATCCTCCTGCATTAGTGTGAAAAGAAAGGGCCGCTTTGGATCAGGCCCTACTGATTACACACGCAAGCTGCTTCGGAGTTGCACTCTTTGCGAATCCTAATTACTCCCCCGGGGGACTTCTCCTATTGCCGGTTGCGGCGGTTGTTTTTCTTGGCCGCGCGCTGACGGTTCGGCCTGTCCCACAGCGGTGCGGCGAGCTGCGCGTTCCAGTTCTGCCAGTCCGCCGTCAGTTCCTTGAGCCGGCCGGCTTCAGACAGAGCGAGGTCTTTCGACTCGCCGAGATCGGCGCTGAGGTTGTAAAGTTGCCATGGCGCGCTTGCGTCCTGCCTCACCAGTTTCCAATCCCCGCGCCTGAGCGCCGCCTGCTGTCCGAAACGCCAGTAGAGGCTGCGCGTCTGAGCCGCCGCGTCCGCCAGCAGATTGACGCCGTCGAGATTCGATGGCGGGGCCGCGCCTGCGGCCGAAAGCGCCGTCGGCAGGATGTCGAGCGCGATCGCCGGCGCGCCCTCCGTCTTTCCGCCCTTGATCCGCGCCGGCCACTGCATCATAAAAGGCACGCGGATTCCGCCTTCCAGCGTCTGCCCCTTGTATCCGCGCAACGGCCCGTTGCCGGAAGTCGTCTGCAACGTCGGACCGCCGTTGTCGGAAATGAAAAACAGCAGCGTATTGTCCAGCGCCTTCGCGTCCCGCAGGGCCTTCAGCACCGCGCCCACGCCGTCGTCCTGCGCCGCAAGCATCGCCGCGAACGTTCTTCTCTTCGTATCCGCGATGCCCGCGAATCGCGACAGGTACTTCTCCGTCGCTTCCAGCGGATTGTGCACCGCGTTGTATGTCAAATACAGAAAGAAGGGGTTGCTCCGCTTGCGCGAGATGAAAGCCACTGCTTCCCGGGTGAATGCGTCTGTCAGATACTCCTTCTCTGCCACCTTCTCCGTGCCGCGCAGAATCGGCGCCGCCCGAGCGCCCGGATCGAGGTACGGATGCGCGCCGCCGAGGAAGCCGAAGAAGTCGTCGAAGCCGCGCTTCATGGGGTGATACTCGGGCCGGTAGCCCAGGTGCCACTTGCCCACCATCCCCGTCTCGTAGCCCGCCCTCTTCAGGAGGCTCGGCATGGTTGTCTCCGTGAGCGGCAATCCGAATCTCTCTGCCGCCTGCTCCTCCGGTCCGGGGTTGAACTCGTGGCCGAACCTCTGCTGGTAGCGGCCAGTGATCAGACCCGCGCGCGTCGGCGAGCAGACCGGGCAGGAGACATAGCCGTTGGTGAAGCGCACCCCGTTGCGCGCGATTGAATCAATGTTCGGCGTCGGGATGTCCTTGGCGAATCCCTGGACCGTCAATTCGCCCCAACCAAGATCGTCGGCGACGATCACAATGACGTTAGGCTGATTGGAGGCGGCCGTCAGACTCGTGGAGGCGGCCAGCCCCGATGAGAGAAACAAGCGTCGAG
>CAYWST010000198.1:0-10245 GCA_964461075.1 uncultured Solibacteraceae bacterium
ATCGGAGCGGCGAGCGGCATCACCGCGGCGGCTCCGGCATCGATCAACCGCCTGGCCGTGATCAGATCGTCGTTGGTGTAGGGAAGAACGATGAAGCCTTCCTTGGCCAGAATCTTCGTCGCTTCCACAAGGCCGAACACGTCGGGGAAGAGCGTCTTCTCGTCGCCGATCACCTCCAGCTTCACCCACTCTGACAAGCCGACCTCGCGGCCAAGCCGCGCCGTGCGCACCGCGTCCTCCACGTTGTAGCAGGCCGCCGTGTTCGGCAGAATGAAGTACTTCCTGCGGTCGATGTGGTCAAGCATCGACTCCTTTGTCTTATCCGTCAGATTCACCCGGCGGACCGCCACCGTCACAACCTCCGCGCCGGAAGCGTCATGGCACTGCACCATCTCAGGGAAGCTCCGATACTTGCCCGTGCCGATCATCAGGCGCGACCGGAAGCTCCGGCCCGCAATCGTCAATTGGTCGCCCATGTCTGAAATTGTATCGTTCCGGTCTGCGGCTCACGTCCCTTGCATCGCCTCTTCGGGATCTGAAATAGTACGAGCAGCACCTGGAGCGCCTATGAAACGCCGCGATCTCTTCGCCCATGTTCCCTTGACCGGCTACGCCCTTGCCGTGAACGCCCGCGAGCTGATGGCGCAGGAAACCGGCCGCTGGACGAAACCGAACTTCGATGCCATTGCGCCGCCGAAGAACCGGATCAAGGGGGTTGCTCACGAGCCCAACATGACGCTCGTGGAACTCGAGACGGACGTGTTGATCGCGGGTGGTGGACTGGCGGGCGTTTGCGCGGCCCTCGCGGCGGCGCGCCAAGGCGCGCGCGCCGTCCTGGTGCAGGACCGCTCGCGGCTTGGCGGCAACAGTTCGAGCGAAGTGAAAATGCACGTGGTGGGCGCCAACTCGCACAAAGGGCGGCCAGGCTGGCGCGAGGGCGGAATTATCGAAGAGTTGCGTCTCGCCGACGCGGCGGGCAATCCACAGCGCTGCTGGGAACTCTGGGATTTGCTCCTCTACGACAAGGTGGTTTCGGAGAAGAACATCACGCTGCTGCTCGAGACCACGCTCTATGCCGCCGTAAAGAAGAACGGGAGAATCGATCACGTGATGGCGCGCTGCGACAAGAGCGAACACCTCTATCGCGTCCGCGCGCCGCTGTTTGTTGACGCCACGGGCGACTCGCGCCTTGGGCTGGAGGCAGGAGCGGAGATGCGGACCGGGCGCGAAGCGCGCTCCGAGTTCAATGAGTCTCTGGCCCCCGAAAGAGCGGATGAAGAGACGCTCGGCTCGAGCATCCTGTTCACATCCCGGGATTACGGCCGGCCCATGCCCTTCACGCCGCCGAAGTGGGCGCGCAAGGTGACCAAGGAGGATCTGCGTTTCCGCAAGATCAACAGTTGGGAATACGGCTATTGGTGGATCGAGTGGGGCGGCGACCTGAATACGATCTGGGACAACGAACGGATCCGCTTTGAACTGCTCGCCATCACCATGGGCGTCTGGGATTACATCAAGAACAGCGGCGCTCATCCCGCCTCCGCAAACTGGGCGATGGACTGGGTGGGCATGATGCCTGGAAAGCGCGGCAGCCGCAGGCTGGTCGGAGATCACCTCATCACCGAACACGATCTCCTTCGCGGGACTTTCCCCGACGGGGTCGCGATCGGCGGTTGGCCGATGGACGATCACCCGCCGGGAGGATTCGACCGTCCCGACCTGCCGCCGAACACCGTCCTGCGCACGCAGGAGGTGTTCAATATCCCGATGCGTTCGCTGTACTCGAAGAACGTGCCGAACCTGATGATGGCCGGCCGGAACATCAGCGCCACGCACGCCGCTTTCACTTCCACGCGCGTGATGGCCACCTGCGCTGTCATCGGCCAGGCGGTCGGAACCGCCGCCGCCCGCTGCGTCGCCGAAAAGATCCTGCCGCGCGAACTCGCCGCTGACGAGCGCCGCATCACGCGGCTCCAACAGACGCTGCTCAGGGACGACCAGACCATCCGCGGCCTGCGCAACGAAGACCCGGCGGACCTGGCCCGAAAGGCGAAGGCCGCCGCCAGCGGCCACGAACCGGCCACTCCGCCCGCCGTCGTGCTGGATGGCTGGGTTCGCGACATTCCCGGCAAGGAGATCCATCAGTGGACCGCCCGCATGGGTGAGAGCGGGGCGTGGATTGAACTGCAATGGCCTCAGCCGGTCACGATTTCCGAGATTCAATTCACCTTCGATACCGGCTTCCAGCGGGAACTCACGTTGTCCAGTTCCGACGGAGCGATGAAAGGAATCATCCGCGGGCCGCAGCCGGAAACCGTGCGGGACTACCGCGTTTTCGCGGGAGAGAAACAGCTCGCCCAGGTCAAGGGCAACGTGCAGCGGCTCTGCCGCCACAAGTTCCCGCCCGTCACCACGGACCGCCTGCGGCTCCACGTGGACGCAACCAACGGCAGCGACCTCGCCCGCGTGTTCGAGATCCGCTGCTACGCCTGACTTCTTCCGGTTGCGCGCCCCGAGGGGGGAGTGTATTTTAGGACTGGTTCGTCCTGAAAGGAGCCTCTCATGGGCTGCTGCATGCAGAGCGCGATGTCGCGCAGGCAATTGTTCTCCCGTACCGCCAGTCTTCCCTTGGTTGGGGAGTTTACCGGCGCGGTCCCGGTGGAGCCGGGAAGCAAGAAGGCGCTGCGCGTGCAGCCGATCCTTACGTACGAGATCCCCAAGCGCCGGGAGAACACCAGTTGGCGCCAATGGGGCGGGCTGCAGACGGAAGCCGATCTCCGGGAGGAGAAGGCGCGCATCGAGAAGGACCTGGCGGCCATCAAGGGGCGCGGACCCACGGGCATGGAACTCCTTCCACTGCGGACCGCGGCCACCGCCGATGAGGCGAAGGCGGCGGCGCAGGGCGAATTTGACGCAGCCATTGTCTACGCCGCCGGCGGCAATCATCGCGTTCTCGAAGCCGCCACGCCGCCGGATCGCTGGAACATCATCTACATCCGCCACCGCAGCGGCCCGGTCTACCTGTGGTACGAGATTGTCCACCCGCGATACCTGAGAAAGACCGTCGATCAGCACGGGCCGCCCGGCGTATCGGTCGACGATATTGTCATCGACGATCCCGGCGATGTCGCGTGGCGGCTGCGAGCGCTCGCCGGACTCAAGAATACGCTTGGCCGGCGCGTCCTGTGCATCGGCGGCGCCTCCGGATGGGGCGCAGGCGGAAGGAAGGCGCCGCAGATCGCGCGCGACCTCTGGAAACTCGACCTGGTCGACTTTCCCATCCCCCAGCTTGGCGAGCGCATGAAAACCGCCTACGCCGACGCGAAACTGGTTCGCGGCGCGCAACTCGCCGCAGGGGAATACCTGTCCTCGAAAGGCGTCAAGCTCGAAGTGCCGAAGGAGTCAGTGGAGCGCGCCTTCGTGCTGGCGCAAGTATTCCGCGAGCTGATGAAAGAGACCGGCTCCACCGCCATGACCGTGAACCAGTGCATGGGTCCGATCATGGGCGTCTCGCAGACCACAGCCTGCCTGCCGATCAGCATCCTCAATGACGAGGGGTATCTGGCTTTCTGCGAGTCCGATTTCGTCGTCATCCCCTCCGGCATCCTGCTCAATGGGATCGCCGGGGTGCCGGTCTTCCTGAACGACCCCACTTATCCTCACCACGGTCTCGTCACGATCGCGCACTGCACCGCCCCGAGAAAACTGGACGGAAAGACCGCCGAACCTGTGCGCATCCTCACGCATTTTGAATCCGACTTTGGCGCAGCGCCGAAGGTCGATATGCGAGTCGGCCAGAAAGTCACCAATATCGTCCCCGACTTCGACGCAAAGAAATGGGTCGGCTTTCTCGGCGAGGTGGCGGGCAACCCGTTCATGCCCATCTGCCGGTCCCAGACCGACGTGGGCCTGAAGTGCTCGGACCGCCGGCTCGCGGAGGAGATGCGAGGCTTCCACTGGATGACATCCTATACGGACGCTCTCAAAGAGACCGGGTACGCCGTGAAGAAGCTCGGCATTGAGTGGCTGGATTTAAGCGCCTGAGCCTTCCGATCTAGTACAACTCAGGGAAAAACCCGAGAACTCTTCGCCCTGAACTGGGTTTCAATGGAACAAGAGCCCTTGAAAGAGGGCCTTGCCAGGAGGGTTGGGGATATGCGCTGGCTCATACTTGGAGGAGCCTTTTGTCTGCTGGGTGCGGCGGCCGTTCAGGATGCGCCGCCGGAGGCGGCCGAACATGGCAACTGCAGCGCCTTTACGCCGGAGTATCGCGAGGAGCAATCGCGTCTTCGCAGGCGTGAGGCCGAATTCGAACGCAGCCGGTTGACCGATGAAGTCGTGCGCCGGATGGCATGGCTGAGGGAGTCCCCCGGGATGAAACCCCAGGCCGTCGCCGGGACCCGCGGCCTGATCGACACGCACATCTTTGAAGCGATGAACCAGGCGCGCGTGCGGCCGGCCGCTAAGTCGAGCGACTCGGAATTCCTGCGGCGTGTCTCTCTCGACCTGACGGGGCGCATCCCGACAGCCAAACGCGCGGCGGAGTTTCTCGCCGACACCCGGCCGGACAAGAGGGAACGTCTGGTGGAGGAACTTCTCGGTTCATCCGCGTGGGCGGACAAGTGGGCCGTGTTCTTCGGGGACCTGTTCCGGAATACGGCGCGCACCGCACAGGTCGTCCGGTATGCGGAGGGCCGCAACGCCTTCCATTTGTATCTTCGCGATGCTCTGAAAAACAACAAGCCGTACGATAAGCTAGCCACGGAACTGATCACCGCCTCCGGGTCGAATAGTTGGGAGCAGGGCGCGCTGAACCACGCCGTGGGCGGCTTCGTCACCGGCGGACCGGCGCAGGACATCTTCGATCAGCAAACCGCAAACGTTTTTGAGCAGTTCCTCGGCGTCAGCCACCTGAACTGCCTGCTCTGCCACAGCGGCAAATTCCACCTGGACGAACTCAGTCTGTGGGGCAAGTCCTTCACCCGGGATCAGGCCTGGCAGCTCGCCTCCCACTACTCGCGGACGAACATGACCCGGGTCCGCACCTCGCAGACGCAAGTGATCTATTACTGGAGTGTCGACGACTCCCGGCGGTCCGATTACACGCTCAACACGACGACCGGCAATCGCCCGGCGCGGTGCGCGAACAACGAGAAACCAGCCGCCGGGAAGGCGTGCTCGGCCACGGCGACCGTCCGCCCGAAGTATCTCGATGGCGAGAGTCCGGCCAACGGAGAGAACTATCGGGTCTTTCTTGCGCGGAAAATCACCTCCGACCCTCAGTTTGCGCGCGCGGCGGTGAATTATATCTGGGCGCAGTTCTTCACGCGCGGCCTGGTTGAGCCCGTGAATCAATTTGACCTTGCCAGGCTCGACCCCGACAATCCGCCGCCCGCGCCGTGGACGCTGCAGGCGAGCCATCCGCGCCTGCTCAACGAATTCGCCGCCGAGTTCGCCAACAACGGCTTCGATCTGAAGTGGCTGATGCGGCAGATCGCCAACTCGGAGGCCTATCAGCTCAGCTCGCGTTACGAAGGAGAGTGGAGCGCGGCCTGGGAACCGCTGTTCGCCCGCAAGTTGGCGCGGCGCCTGTGGGCCGAAGAGCTCCATGACGGGATCGTGCTGGCGTCCAACATCTACCCCACTTACCGCATCGTGGGTTTGAGCGATGTGCGCCTGGCCATGCAGCTTCCGGAGCCTGAGGGATTGCCTGACGGAGCAAACGGGGCCGTCTCGCGCTGGCTCGATTCGTTCTTCCGCGGCAACCGCGAGGACGCACTCAGGCGAAGCGACTCGAGCATCAGCCAGGCGCTGAATCTGATGAACGACAACTTCGTGATGACGCGCACGCGCGCCAGCACGCGAGCCGGGCTGCGCGCGAACGAGCCCAGTCTCGTCGAGTCGCTCTACCAGCAGGACGACCAATCGGTCGTCGACGGTCTCTTCCTGGCAATCCTCAGCCGGTATCCATCGGCGAGCGAGCGCACGACTGCGATGCAAACGCTCGGAGGAGCCACCGGCTCCCTCCGCCGCCAGAAGGCGGAGGATCTCGCCTGGGCGCTATTCAACAAGGTCGATTTCATCTTCAACTACTGAGACGAGGAGCTAGTGATGACCCAGCACTACACGATTGCCGAGAAGCCGCACCTGTCGCGCCGCCGCTTCTTCTCGCTGGCCGGCTCGAGCGTGGTCGCCAGCTTTCTCTCCAGTGAACGCCTGCTGGCCCAAAGCGTGCCGCGCGTGGAGACCTTCGCCAACGTTGAAACGAAGAACACCGCGCAAAATGTGGTGTTCGTCCTTCTCGCAGGCGCGCCAAGCCATACCGACACGTTCGACTACAAGGAATCGCCCGATTCGCCCGCGGCGCTGCTGAAGCCCGAACGGATCGGAGACCTCGTCTGGCCGACGGGCATCCTCCCGAAACTCGGGACGATGACCAACGAGTTCGCGATCATCCGCAGTCTGCGCAGTTGGGCGCTTGTGCACAACCTGGCGCAGACTTGGACACAGATCGGACGGAGCCCGGCCGGCGCGCTGGGAGAGATCGCTCCGAACATCGGCAGCGTAATCGCCATCGAGAAAGCGGCGCAGCGCCGCCCGAGCGACCTCTTCCCGACGTTCCTGGCCTTGAACTCCGCGGGCGGAGTCGGGAACGGTTATCTTCCCAGCACAACAGCTCCGTTCCGCGTGACGCCCGCTTCCACGGGTCTCGCCAACACACGGAACCCCGACGATCCGAACGGCTCGAGCCGGTTCGCGGAGAAGTACTCCATCCTGGAGCGGCTCGACCACTCCCTTCGCAGGAATTCGCCGCTGGGCAACGGGCCCGACGACATGGAGGGCTTCTATCAGGCGGCTCGCGGGCTCATGTATAACGACGCCGTCCAGCAGGCGTTCAGCTACACAACGGCGGAACGCGACCGCTACGGCGCGACAGGCTTTGGCGATGCATGCCTGGTCGCCCACAAGGTCCTTCGCGCCGACCTCGGGACGCGCTTCATTCAGATCACCCTGGGCGGGTGGGATCACCACGACGAGATCTACGCCCCGACGAACCTGCCGGCGCGCGCCGCCGATCTGGACAAAGGGCTTTCCACGCTGCTGGAAGACCTCAAGAGCAGCGGCCTGCTCGACAAAACGCTGGTTCTCGTCGCCGGCGAATTCGGCCGCACTGTCGGCCGCCTCACGCCGGATGGCGGCAGGGATCATCATATGCAGCAGTTCGCGGTGCTCGCCGGTGCGGGCGTGAAGGGCGGCAAAATCATCGGCGCGACGGATGCGACCGGCGCCACGACTGTCGAGTCAGGCTGGTCTCGCGATCGCGACATCCGGCCCGAGGACCTGGAAGCCACGATCTACTCGGCCATGGGCGTCAACTGGACCACCGTCCGCTACGACGACCCCTTCGGCCGCGGATTCTATTACGTCCCCGAATCGAACCAGGACATCTACGGGCCTGTCAACGAACTGTGGGCTTGAAGACCACTCGCCTGGCGAGCCGCGGGATGTCCGCGGCGCTGATCACCTCGATCTGCTCGACTCCGGAGCGTGACTGGCGCGGCAACTGTTCGTAGGCGTCCAGCGTCAGCCGGACTCCACGTTCGCCGATGGCATGGAGCAGAATCTGCGAACCCGCATCGTGGCACCCTTTGACTGCCTTGTTGAAACTGGCAGCCGCCCACGAGCGCTGAACTCTTGACTCATCGCCTTCCGGGTGTTTCTCGAGCATCGCCGCCGAGTGCGGCTCGACGACCCCGCCGATGCGGAAACCGCGAGATGAGCGCGGAGCGTCAGTCTTCCGTCGCGCGCGAGCTCGTCGAACATGGCGATCTCGTCACGGGATCCGGAGGCGTTGGTCATGGTGGTAACGCCGATCGGCGCCGCGCCGGCAGCCCCCAACCGCCTCCCACAACCCATGTGGCGGCGGAGTTTTCCTTGATCCAGTCGCGGATGCGCTGCGTCATTGCGTCCGGCGTGCATGCGCCGGCCAGGTCCACCCGGGTCAGGATGATTTCCGTGCCCGCGCCGGCGAGGGCGCGGATTTTACGGTGGTCCCCACCGCCAGGATGGAATCGCCGCGGGCGGCGATCGCCTCAGATCAGGGCCGGGCAGGGTCGCCCGTCCAGATGCGCTCATTGGTCACGGCCGGCGGCGGCGTCATCCGGAAAGCCAGGAGAAGGAATGCGAAGAGTGAAAGCATACAATGGGTTCAGTATGTCTCATGCCTACGAGCCCGTGATCGGGCTCGAAGTCCACGTTCAACTGGGAACGAAGACGAAGATCTTTTGCTCCTGTCCAAACAAGTTCGGCGACGAACCCAATTCAAACGTCTGTCCGGTCTGTCTCGGAATGCCCGGCGCGCTTCCGGTCCTCAACAGGCAGGCGGTTGAACTCGCCATGCTGGCTTCCTTCGCCCTGAACTGCGAGATACGCCGGAAGTCGGTTTTCGCCCGCAAGAATTACTTCTATCCGGATCTTCCGAAGGGGTATCAGATCTCTCAATACGACCGGCCGCTCGCCGAGCGCGGCTGGGTCGACATTCACGTCGAAGGCCAGGCGCCCCGGCGCATCGGTATCACGCGCATCCACATGGAGGATGATGCCGGCAAGAATACGCATGACGGCTATCGCGACTCCGACATTTATTCTTACGTCGACCTGAACCGAACGGGTTCTCCGCTCGTGGAAATCGTCAGCGAGCCGGACATGCGGTCGAGCGATGAGGCCTTCGAGTACCTCACCGGGCTGAAGCAGGCTCTCCAGTTCGCCGGCGTCTCCTCCTGCGACATGGAGAAGGGCCAACTGCGGTGCGACGCCAATGTCAGCGTCCGCCCGATGGGTCAGGCCGAATTCGGCACCAAGGTGGAGATCAAGAATCTGAATTCCTTCCGGTTCCTCAAGCAGGCGATCGATTTCGAGATCGCGAGGCAAATCGGAGTGCTTGAAGGCGGCGGAACGATCCATCAGGAGACGCGGCTCTACAACCCGGATCTGGGTGAGACGTTCGGGATGCGGAGCAAGGAAGAGGCGCACGACTACCGCTATTTCCCCGAGCCGGACCTGCTGCCGCTGGAGATCTCCGCCGATTGGCTGGCCCGCGTGAAGGAATCGATGCCCGAGATGCCGACGCACAGGAAGCGCCGGTTCATCGAAGAATACGGGCTCCGCGAGTACGACGCGCAGGTGCTGACGGCGACTCGCGCGATAGCGGATTATTTCGACGCCGCGGCCCGGGTCTCCGGCGAACCGAAACAGGCGGCCAACTGGACGATGGGCGAACTGCAGGGGCTGCTCAAGGCGGCGGGGAAGGAGATCGAAGAATCCCCCGTGCCGCCCGAGAGGCTGGGCGAACTCGTCGCCATGGTCGAAAAGGGCGAACTGACCGGCAAGCTCGCCAAGGACGTCCTGGGCAAGATGTTTGCAACCGGGGCTTCAGCGGCTGATATCGTTGAACGGGAGGGACTCAGGGCCATCAGCGATTCAGGCGAACTGGACCGCATCGCGGCCCAGATCGTCGAGGCCAATCCGAAACAGGTGGAGCAATACCGCGGCGGGAAGACAACCGTGATGCAGTTCTTCGTCGGACAGGTGATGAAGGCGACTCGCGGACAGGCGAATCCAGCCGCGGCAGCGGAGGCGCTCAAGCGGATTCTGGGGTGAGAGCGGGGCTGCCGGAGATCAACTGGCAATTCGGACCGGCCGAGGTCAAACTCGGGGGGGAGAGTATTCTGCGGCTGCCGCGGGGGTACCTGTGGGCGGATCCGGCCGAAACCAGGCGATTCCTCAGCGCCAGCGGCAACCCGCCGTCCGGGCATGAACTCGCCATCATTGGCCCGCTGGATGTGGCCTGGTTCGCCGTTTTCTCCTTCGACGGCTATGACACGATGGGCTTCGTCAGAGGCCGGGTCCCCGACGTTCCGGCGATCGTCCAGGCGCTGCGACGGGGGAATCAGGAGGCCAACGCCGAGCGGGGCAAGCAGGGCCAGACAACACTCGAACTCGTGGATTGGGCGCAGCGCCCGAGCTTCGACCCCGTCAGTAAGAACCTGGAGTGGAGCCTCCATTCGGTGGAGAGCGGCGGGCGCGACGTTGCCAACTACTTCACGTTTTACCTTGGCCGGTACGGGGTGATGAGCGTCGAACTGGTGACCAACCCCGCGGATCTCAGCAAGCACAGGGCCGTGCTGAAAGATCTCCTGCGAGGCTTCCGATTTCTTCCCGGCCGCGCCCACATGGTGGACGAGG
>CAYWST010000199.1:0-10224 GCA_964461075.1 uncultured Solibacteraceae bacterium
AGGCTCTCCGCTACCGCCTCGCTCGTCCAGCGGAAGGACGTGATCGTCGTCGCGGACGCTTTCGAGATCGAGCAGCAGCGGAGGGTATCCCTGAACCCGTAAGGCGGCAGCGGCCAGCAGCGCTCCCTCCATGCAGTGCGCCGAGTTCTTCCTCAGAGCAACCCTCGGCGAGTAACATGTGGGACCATCCGGCTCCAGGTTGTATGCGATTTCGTCGTCCAGAAAGGCTTGAATCCGCTCCGGGGTCTTCAGGGCTTTCAACCTGCGGTGTTCCTCAAGCGACAATCCGAACGGCACGTCCATCCTGAGAAGATAGCGAGAAATGCGCACCGAACGCACCACCTTCGACCCTGGGATCACACAGGCCTACACGGGGAGGGTCTCCCGGCTCATCCGGCCCGACGGCAGGTTCAATGTCCGCCGAGCCGGCCAGCGGTTCGGCGATCTCGGCATATTCCTTTACCTCACGCGCCAGAGTTGGCCGGCGTTTCTCGGGACGCTGCTCGGCGCATTCATGATCGTGAACCTGCTGTTCGCCGGCGTTTACTATCTGATCGGCGTGGAGCATCTGGCCGGCGTGGAAAGCGCGACGCCGTGGGAAGCGTTCATGGGCGCTTACTTCTTCAGTTCACAGACGCTCACCACGGTTGGCTATGGGCACATTTCACCCAAAGGAATCCTGACCAGCACGGTCGCCAGCATCGAGGCATTGACCGGATTGCTGGGCTTCGCGATCGCGACCGGGTTGCTGTATACGCGTTTTTCAAAGCCTCACGCCCAGATGCGCTTCAGCCCGAACATCCTGGTCGCGCCTTACCGCGACGGGCTTGGCTTGATGTTCCGCGCGGCCAATCGCCGTCCGAACGTGCTCATGGAGATCGACATCCGGGTCCTGCTGATGACCGTCGAGGGAAAAGGCTCGAACGCCCGGCGGACTTACAAGCAGCTCACGCTTGAACGGGAGAGCATCTACTTTCTCCCGCTGGCCTGGACTGTTGTCCATCCAATCAATGAGGCTAGTCCGCTGCATGAGTGGACGCGAGAGGACTTCGCAAGCAAGGAGGCCGAATTCCTCATCCTCTGCCGCGCATTCGACGACACGTTCAGTCAGACGGTGTATGCCGTCAAGGGCTACGCCGGTGATGACGTCGTCTGGGGGGCTCGCTTCGTCCCGGCCTTCCATGCGGCTTCGGATGGGACAATCGTCCTGGAGATGGATAAGATCGGTGCATGGGAAAAAACAGACTTACCCTCTTTCTCCTGACCTTGATCGCCATCGCGCCGCCGGCCGCCGGACAGCCGGCCGTGCGCGCCTTCATCGATCACACGGGTCCCGGGTGGCGCGACCTCGGGCCAGGGGACTTCGTCCCGGTGAATGGCGAGGCCGATACCTGGACGTGGAGCGGCACGGTTTTCAAGACCACGGGCAAGCCCATCGGCGTCATCAGGACCAGCGAGCGAGTCCGCAATTTTGAAATGGTGGTGGAATGGCGTCATCTGGAATCCGGCGGCAATTCCGGAGTCTTCGCATGGGTGCCCGCCGAGGCGCTCGACGGACTCAAGCCCGGTGTTTTGCCGAAGGGCGGCATCGAGGTCCAGATGCTGGACCACGGATACCGGGAGCAGTATGAGAAGAAGACCGGACGCAAAGGGGAGCACTTCTCCACCAACGGCGACGTCTTCGCGGTCGGGACGTCGAATCTCACTCCATTCCCTCCCTTGTCTCCAAACGGCAGGCGCAGCTTTCCTCGCAAGGAACTCTCCAAGGGCGCCGGGGAGTGGAATCACTATTACATTCGAGGGATCAACGGCGAGATCCGGCTTTGGGTCAACGGCGAAGAAGTCTCCGGCGGCACGGGCGCCAAGCCGGACGAGGGCTACCTGTGCCTGGAAGCCGAAGGAGCGCCGGTGGAGTTCCGGCTGATCCGAATTCGTCTGCTGCCGTAGCGGTTCGGGAGAGCGCAGACTCGTGTTTCGTGATAGCTTGCCATTGAGACCTGAATGACTGAATCCAGGCCCGACAGCGCTTCCGCCGCGAAGACGCCGGCGGCTTACACCGACGGCATCTCGGAACTGGTCATGGGCCTCACGTGGATGGTCTGGGGATTCCTCATCGAGCTTCCTCAGCTTCTGCCGCAGGGGGAGTGGTCGGCCTTCTATTGGATTGCCGTTCCTATCATGCTGGCGGCGAGCGGCTTCTACAGCCAATCGGTCATTCGAAAGCTTCGGGAGCGCCTGGCGCCGCGGAGACCTGATGGAGGCAAGGCGCGCGCCTTGGCTCATGGACAACTCTGGGCGGTCCCGCTGGTCTCGATGATGAGCGCGGTGGTGGTGGCCGGCTTCATGACGAGCAGCAAGACGATGTACGACTTCATTCCGCTGGGCTGCTCGATTCTGGTCGCGGGAGGACTTGTGCTTGGCCTCGGCCGCCACGGCGTTCCGGGCGCAGCGTTTTACGCCGCGCTGAGCGTGGGTCTCGGGATTGCGATCGTGCGCGGGCGCATGGCGCCGGAGGCGGGCTTCGCGTTGCTTTGGAGCGGGGTGGGGCTGGCGATGACCATTGGGGGGGCCTGGCGGCTGTTGCGGCACCTGCGAAATAGAGGCTATCGATTGGGCTCACGAAATCGGGCCGCGCCGCGTTCGACGCATACCGGAAGCAGATGAACGGACTCCTGAGCAAGGGGGAGGAGGGTCAGGCTTCGCCCCAGTTGGCGCGCTCGACGAAGGTCTTGGGCTCGTAGGTGACGCCTTTATCCAGGCGGCGCTGCTCGCGCCAGGTGGTCCAGAGCATGAGCGGGCCGAGCGACCACGAGGCCATGCGCGAGCGAATCGCGCCGCACTCGCGCGCGATGTCCTTCCTGAGCGCCGCCACCTTTTCGACGGCGGCGTGATTGGTTTTCTCGAGGTGCTTTTCCATCGCCCAGAGCAAGGCGCTGTACTGGAGGCGGAGATTTCGCGCTTCCCGCTCGAAGCGCTCACGCACCCGGAGGTCGGGGTAATCGCGATAGCGCCTGATGCCTTCGAGCGTGGTGCGGCAGATACGGTAGAGGCTGGGCCCGTTCAACTCGAAATCGCGGCGGAAGGCCCAATCGAGGAAGCGCTTGGAGTCTTCCCGGGAAATAAAGGGATGCTTCCAGTTGAACTTGTCCTGTCCGTGGGCGTCGGCGAGGTTCACGTCGGGGAGGAGTTTGCCTTCCTCAGCGAGCTGCGCATTGAGCGGCGTGCCGGGAAGAGGGGTGTACAGCATGAACTGGTGGAAGTCGGTCTCATGCTGGCAGGCGTAGTCGATTTCGCCGGCGATGTTGTCCGGCGTGTGGTGTTCCATGCCGACGATGGTTGAGCCGAGCACGCGGATTCCGTGAGTCCGGAGTTCGCGAACCAGCGAGAGGGTGTCCGCGCCGGAGAGCTTGGCATAGCCGCTTTTGGGCGATTCAAGCCCCATCCAGATCCAGGTGACGCCGAGTTGGACGAGCTCTTCCATGGTGTACTTGCGAATCGCGTTGGCCGAGGAGAAGACGTACATCTCCCAGCTCTTGCCGGCCTTCTGCATACACTCGAGCAACTGCATGGCGCGGGGACGATGGAGGAGGAAGTTCTCGTCCATCATGAAAAACGCTCTGTGCCCGAGCTTCCGCTCGGCGTCTTCCATCACCTCGAAGATCTCTTCGCCAGTGTCCAGGAAGTTTTGGAACTTGCCCTTGCCGCCGAAGAACGCCGAGGTCGTGCAGAAGTTGCAGCCGATGGGGCAGCCCACCGAGGGGATGATGGTGGCGGCGGTGGAGCCTGTGTCACCCGGCATCTTGAGGCCCATGAAGCGGTGGCCGAAACCGGAGGAGATCGGCGGATGTTTGAGCGGGGCTTCGGGATTGCCGCCCAGGAAAGAGCGCATCCAGCGGACGCCTTCGCCCTTGACGATGTGGTCGGAGTCGATCATGTACTCGAGGCCCGGAATCGCCGCGACATGGCCTCCGACGACGATCGTCGCGTTCGGCAGCGTCTCACGAACCAGCCGGCACATCTCGCGGACTTTGCCCACGTTCACGATGATCGAGCTGATGCCGACGACATCGTACTGGTAGCGGACCATCTCCTCGACGAACTTCTCTTTGGTGGGAAAATCGAGAACCGTGCAGGGGTTGTCGATGTTCGCCTGGATGAACATGATGCCCCAGGAACGGTGGAAGATCCTCAGCGAATAGGGACCCTGCTCGCGCGTGACCTGGTTGTGATAGAGCTCCATCGGGTTGATGGCGCGGCTTCCGTAATCGTCGTCCTGCGCATAGGGACCAAAAACGGACGTGAGCAAAACGCGGGCGCGCGGGCCCTTTGGGTGAACTGGCTGTGTCGACATCAGACTTTCAAACGCTTTACTCGTTATTGTACCGCGCGGGCCGCCGCAAGGGAGTCAGCGGTACTTGGCGATTTCCGGCTTGAGCAGACGCAAGACTTCGGGGCGATCGAGGTCAGCTATGGTGATCACGCGCGGCTCAAGATCGATCCGGCGCGGCGGCGTCTTGCCGTCGAGCTTGCTGACGAGCGAGGAGACCGCTTTGTAAGCCATCCCGAAGGGATCCTGGGCGACGAGCGCATGGATCTTGTCCTGCTTCATCAGGTCGACGAGATTGTCGGATGTGTCAACGCTCACCACCTTCACCTTGCCGGCGAGCCCCCGCGTCTCAATCGCCAGCATGGCGCCCGTCGCCGCGGGCTCGGTGGAGCAGAAGATACCGCCCAGGTCCCTATGCGCCGCCAGAATGTTCTCGGTGAGATCGCGCGCCCTGGCCTGGTCGCCCATTGAAAACTGCTCCGCGGCGATGACCATCGCTGGAAATTCGGCGTTGCGGACCTGGCGGAACCCGCTCTCGCGGTCCATCGTGGAAAAGCTCCCGGGGGCGTGAAGGATCATGGCGGCTTTGCCTTTGCCGCCGAGCAGCTCAGCCAGCTTTCTGGCGGCGAGTTTTCCGGCGAGAACATTGTCCGTGGCGATGAAGCTGAGATACTTTTCGGTGTCGGCGCCGCTGTCGAAGATGGTGACCGGGATCCCCGCGCTCCCGGCGCGCTCGATCGCCGCAACCAGCGCCTGCCGTTCTGCGGCGGCGATGGCGATCCCATCGACGCGCTGCGCGATCATCGAATCGACGATCTGAATCTGACGCGGGAAATCGCTTTCGAGCGCCGGCCCGTTCCAGAGGATCTCGACATTGAAGTCCTTCCCCGCGGCGCGCGCGCCGGCCTCAACGCTCACCCAGAAGAGGTGGGCCACCGATTTTGGAATGACTGCGATTCTGCGCCTGCCGCCGCGCCTGCAGGCCGCGGCGAACGGCAGGGCAAGCAGAGCGCGGCGCCTCATTGGGCGAGCCAGCCTCCATCAATGACGATGTCGGTCCCGGTGATGAACTTGGCTTCGGGAGAACAAAGATACGCCGCGAGGGCGCCGATGTCTTTAGGGTCTCCCCAGACGCCGGCTGGAATGCGCGACAGGAAGTCCGCGTTCTTTTGCGGGTCGTTCAGCAGCGCCGTGTTCATTTCGGTGGCGAACGGCCCCGGGCTGATGCCGTTGACGGTGACGCCCTCGCGGGCCAGTTCCATGGCGAGCGCCCGCATGAGGCCGAGCAATGCTGTCTTTGAGGCGGAATACGCGGCGCGCTCCGGAAGCGAGACGTGGCTCATGATGGAGGTCATGAACAGGATGCGTCCGTAGCCTGTCCCGAGCATGTGCGGAACAAAGGCGCGCGAAACCAGAAACGCGCTGGTCAGGTTTGAGTCGAGCACATACCGCCACTCGTCGAGAGTGAAGTCAGTGAGGCGCTTGCGGAGGTTGACGCCGGCGTTGTTAATGAGGATCTGAACGCGGTCGAGCCTTTCGGAAACGCGCGCTTCGAGGCCCTCCACTTCCTCCTCTCGCGTGATGTCACAGGGGAAGATGGACGCCAACGGACCGCATTCGCGGGCGGTCTCGTCGAGTTTGGCGACATCCCGCCCAACCAAGGCTACGCGGCATCCGCGCTGAGCGAGGGCGACAGCCATGGCGCGGCCCAATCCTCGGCTCGCGCCCGTCACCAGAGCGCATTTACCGGAGAGAAAGTCAGACATTTCGAGGGTTCGCTCCTTCCGCTCTCGCCGCCTTCACGATTCTTTCAGCGGCCTGTTGCGGCTTGTCAACGTCCTGAACAATGACGCGCCCGTTTTCGCCCGGCAACTCGATCACCAGCGTTCCGATGTTCCAGAGCCTCTGGGCCAGGCTGCGCTCCACCCGAACGTCGCTGACGTTTCGCAGAACGAGGTTGCGGGTGGTTTGCGAGAACAACCCTTCAACATAGCGGGCCGATCTGTCATCCACTTCGAGCCGCACCCGGCGGGAATCGACCCAGGGGATGATCGGGCCCAGCATCGGAATCGCACCGAATATAAGGACCTGCCAAGGCCACTCCGGCACCACCGCCAGCCGGAGCCAGAGAATCACCAGGAAGAACAGGACTGCCAGGAAGAATGAGAAGATGGCGCGCTTCAATGTCGGACGGATCACAAGCGTCTGATTCGCTCCAGGTTGAGACATTTTTAGCCTCCCGATTTGGACGCTTGCCTATTGTACATGAGCGCGATTTTTGACACCCTCATCAGAAGAGGAGCATTCTGGAGGGATTATGATTCTGACTCGTCTGACCACATGTATCGCTTTGGCGATGGCGCCGCTTCTGCTGACCGCCGACTATCGCTACGTGGAGACCACCAAGGTCACCGGAGGAACCATCCTGAGAATGGCCAAGTTCCCAGGCATGGGCAAGTTGACCGCTCCATCGACGACGACCCATTATTTCAAGGGCGGCAAAGCGTCCAGCGTCACCGGACAGCAGGTCAACATCATCGACGCCGACGGCGGCTTCTTCATCACGGTCAATCACGAGGACAAGACCTTCTCGAAGATTACGTTCGAGGAGTTCAAGGCGGCGATGGAGGCGATCGGGAAGAAGAGCCAGCAACAGGCCAGGATGGACGGCGAAATCACTTTCGACATGAAGGTGCGCGACCTCGGCACGACGCGGAAAGTCCTGAACCTCGATGCCAAGGGCATGGAGATGAAGCTCACCATGACCATGAAGGACAAGAAGTCGGGGCAGTCCGTGCCGATGGACATTACATCCGAAATGTACCTGGTGAAGGGACTGGCGGGCTCGGAGGAGATGAAGCAGTTCTACATGAAGATGGCGAAGAGGCTGGCTTTCGATCTCCGCAACATGCGCTTCATGGGCATCGCGCAGATGCAGCCGGGGATGGCGGAGGGCATGCAGAAAATGGCGGAGGAGGCGCAGAAGCTCGACGGAACGCCGCTGGTGACCATCACAAAGATGATGGGGATGCCGGGGATGGGCGAGATGCCTGAGATCTCCGGCCCAAGCGGAAGCGACGTGAGCGACGCCGCGGCCCGGGAGGCGGCCAATGAGGCATCGCGCGAAGCCGCCTATCAGACATCGCGTTCAACCGGCGGCCGGTTCGGCGGGTTGGCCGGCGCGGCGGCGGGCGGAATGCTCGGCGGATTCGGGAAGAAGAAGCCCAAAGAGGAGGCCAAGGCTCCCGGGACGAAGCCGGCGGCCCAGCGGGGCCCTCAGTCGTTTATGGAGACGACCTCGGAGATTACCGCTTTCGGGTCAGAGGCGATCCCGGAAACGGCCTTCACTGTGCCCTCCGGGTACAAGGAGGTCGAGCACGAAATGAAGAAGGCGCTGAAGCGGATGCAATAACGCGATCCGTGAGAAAGGTAGGCCTGCCGCGCCATGCCTGAACTCACTTTCAGGAGGAAAGACGTTCCGTTCCTGTTGGGCGGAGCCGGTGAGTTACTCGTCGACACCGGCGACCTCTCGCTGAACAGGCAACTGACTGAGGCCGATACGAGGATTCTGAGCGCCGGCTTCAAGGCGGGCGGCGGCCAGAAAGTGACTCTGGGCGAGGACCAGAGCGTGAAACTCGGCGTCTCGACGTCCTCGACTGTCACCCTCATCGCCGCCTTCCCGTCGAGCGCCGGAGAGCCGAAGAAGCTGTTGGCCGCTCATGGTCTCGGCGACTTCTTCCAGAGCGGCGCGAACGCGGAAAAGGTGGTGCTCGGATTCGACGTGAGCGGCTCAGGCGCGGCAGCCGCCGCCGGTTCGTTCAGCTATTCGGCGTTAAAGTCCAACGTTGAAATCGACGCAGGCGCGGACGGGGGTTACACCTACCTCAAAGCGCTCGACCGGGATCTGCCCATCGAGAAACTGCTCCCGGCGTTCTTCAAGACCATGCGGCTGCCCGAGCAGGGCGCCGCGGCGCCGGAAGCCGGCGAAGCGATCTCGCTGCGCTATGGCGGCTATCTCCGGCTGGCTGCCGATGTTTCGGCGGGCTATCGGCTCGCAGGCACGAAGTCGTTCTCATTGGGCGAGCTCGCCCTTTCGGAAAAGTACGATCTCAGTCTTCTTGGCAGGGTCGGCCTCGCGGCGGGAGTCGCCGGCCGGTTCTCCATCCTGGTGACGGCGGGCGGCCAGCCGGGATGGGCGCGCGTGGTGGTCAATCGCCATCGGGCGAAAGACCTCAAGATCGCCGCCGACGTCAACGTCGGCCTGAAGCACGAACTGCAGGGGCTGCCCGGAAGCGCGGAAGAGTTCCTGGGCGCGGCGCTCGGCGTCAACGCCAAGAACTTTCTGAACCTGCTCCAGCGCGCGCAGCGCGCCGGCAGCTTCGCCGATTTCAGCTCTTCCATCGACGGATTGGCGAAATCGTTCATCTCCGCGTACGCCGGGAAAGCCTTCGACAAGCTCGAATCGGAGACGGAGTTCACAAAGTTCGTCTCCAGGGTGAACAAGACGGTCGAGAGCTACAACAAGTTGGGCGATCGCGCGGTCACGCTGTTCGATCGCTACTTCGACCGGCTGGAGGCGCTCACCGGGTTCCTGGATCAGATCGAAGCAATGACATCGCTGGAACCGCTCAAGGGCAAGCTGAACGGCGAAGCCTGGGATATCGTTTCGCTTTTGACGGGCGGGGATCTGCTCGGATTCCTGATCGGAGAAGCGGAGAACCGAAAGACGGCGATCCTGGCCGAGCTGAAGAAGCGGGCGAAGGATGTGCTCGAGCTGATTCGAGGCGAGGCGCATGAGGAGATCCGGCAGGTCGTCGGACTCGCAAAGTCACAGTTCGGCGTGGACAAGTTCTTTCGGGAACTCGCCAAACTGGACTCGGCCGCAGAACTCGAATCGCTGGCCGAGGACAAGATCGGGCAATTCGTCAGCCGGCTGGTAGGCCGCGGGCTGGACTCAAGCTCAAACGTCAAGAAGGCGTTCGAGGAGGTCCAGGCGGTTCTCGGCAGGATCGGCGACTTCAGAAAGACGCTGGCCAGGAAGTTCGAGGAAGCGGCGGCCTCATCGTACAAAGCGGCGCTGCATGCCGAGCTGAGCCGTTCGAGCGAGAGCGGCGCGCTGATTGACGTCATGGTGAACGTGGCTGGGGCGCGCGGCGCCGAACTCCTGAAGCAGGCTGGACGCGGCGATTTCGAGGAGATTCTCAGCGTAGGCGACTCTTCGCTCGTCCGGCTGAATGAAGGCGTGTTGACCCATCGGACGGTTCGGCAGAGCGCCTTCCGGGTCAATATCGCCGGTTGGCATTTGAACTACAACTACGCCGGCTTCGACAAGGTGATCACCGAAAGCGAGCAGCGGGTGGTCCCTTCGGCCGATGGCATCACGGTCTTCACGACGGCGGCGCTGGAGATCGAGCGGATGAGGAAGCGAAACGACGAGGAAATGCACCTCAATTTCCTCCTCCGTGCGCTGGGCGAATCGGCCGGGGTTGTCAAGAGCGACGAGAGAAACCTCTCCTACCTTCTCGATACTCTCAAATCGCTGAACGCCCGCTACGAGTTGACGTTCACCGATCAGGACACAAGCGAGAGCGAGTTGCGCGACTATCTCGCGTTCGCGAAGGATGTCGGGCTCGATCGGAAGGGGGCGACGTTCGCCGAACTGACGCAGGTGCTCGAACGCGTCGCGAACGGCGGTTATGGCCCGGTGACCGCAACCTATGACGTGCGGTTCGGCCGCGCCGCGATTGACGCGCTCCTCAAGGTGAAAGAACTTTCTCCCGGGGCGGAGGCGGCGGTTCGCGCAGCCATGCGCCGTATGGTGCTGGCGAACTACCTGAAGGCCCAAGGCATGCACGACATCGCGTTCGCCTACGCGACCCCGGCCATCTTCGAGCGCT
>CAYWST010000200.1:0-10103 GCA_964461075.1 uncultured Solibacteraceae bacterium
GTCAACACCCGAATGGCCGCCGCGCAAGCCCGCCTCACCTACTCGACCGAGGAAGGCGGCCAGGCCAATCGCTACAACTTCGACGTTTCCCCTCTCACATCCACCGATGCGTTTCTATCCAGCGAGGTCGGCGATGCGCAGTTCTACGAAACCAGGGAGTCCGCCGTCTCGGGCGAAGGCGCCGAAGCCGGAGGTTCGACCGCCCGCTACGCGCGCGTCCGCGTCCGCGCCGAGGCGCCGGTGATCTTCTTCGGCTTCCTGCCCATCGCGCAGGAACGGAAAACTCCGATCGAAGTCGCCGCCGTCGCCGGAGTCAGCGCGCCCCTCTGCACGGCCTGTGGAATCGAGCCGATCGCCATCGCGGCGGCCGACGCCTCCGACACGACCGACTTCGGTTTCGTTCGCGGCACAAAGTACACATTCGGCTTCCAGTGCACCGGCGGTCCGACGCCCGGAAATCTGCCCGGCGCTTCCGGCAGAATCCCCTACCTGCTCCTGAACCGCTACAACGATCAGGCCACCCTCTACCCCGACGAGACATCTCAAGCGTTTCGCATCGGCGCGCAGGGAATGCTGCCTACCTCCACGCCCGACAATCCGGCCAATGCCGACACATACGCCTCCAGGGCCTGCATGACCGTGGCCACCGACGAAGCCCTCTGGGCGACGGCGGCGCCTCGAGCCTGCAACTCCAACAGCATCCCGGGCGCCGTGTCGGCCTTCACCTGCGGGCTTGCCCTCCGGTTCGATGCGTCGACAGTGCCCGCCGCCTGCGCTTCGGTGCCCGACATCGACGCCATGATCGGCCTCTACGCCGCCGATACCGACATCACCGACCTCGAGGACTATACTGCCTACACCGGCACGGGACGCCGCGTGATCACCGTCCCCGTCGTCGAGTCGCTCTCCTCCTCGGCCATGCAGCCGCTCGGCTTCCGCCAGTTCCTTCTCGAGCCGAATCCGGATTCGGTGACTCTCAACCCCGGCGACAATAACGGCCGATTCAACGCGCTCTATATCGGGTACCCCATGCCTCTCCGGCAGGGACGATTCGACGGCTGCCAACTTGCCGCCGGCCCGGGAAAGGTTGTGCTCCACCAATGAGATCGAGCCTCTTCCCCCGCCGTGGCAGCGCGCTCATCGAGACGGCGCTCTGGACGCCGCTGCTGGTCCTGTTCTTCATGGGCAGCGTGGAGTTCGGGCGGGCGACTTACACCTATTACACGCTTAAGAAAGTCCTTTACAACCTTGTCCGCTACGTCGGGACGCAGCCGGGAGTGAACTTCTGCGATCAGGGCGATCAGACGATTGAAGCCGCAAAGCGGATGGCCCTTACGGGCAACGCCGACGGCTCTGGCGAATCCATCCTGCCCGGCCTGGCGCCGGAACAAATCACGCTCTCCATCGAACGCTACACGCCCGAAACCGAGTCTCTCGCCGAGTGCTCCTGCGACGCCACCGCCGCCGGCTGCGACGCCGCCCAAGGAGCGCGCGGCCCCGATTACATCGTCGCCAGCGTCCCGGAAGGTTACTCCTTCCGCATTCGCCTCGGCGGAATCATCAGTGAACCCGTCTTGTTCAGGGCCCAGATCAAGGTGCCCTATGGAGGTTCATGATGATCCGCACGCGCTCCGCGCGCCGCCGCGGCCAGGCTTTGATGGAGTACGTTATTGTGCTCACCGGCGTGATCACGCCCCTCACCTTCGGGATGATCGCCGCGTCGCAGATGGTCTGGATCTGGCACAGCGTCGCCGATTGGACGCGCCTTGGCGCCCGCTATGCCGTCACGCATTGCTGGCAGCCCGGCGGCTCCAACGTCATCTCCTGGATGCGCGACAACGTGCCGCCCATCCCCGACCAGGAGACCTTCCGCAGCGGCAGCGCCGAGATCGCCGTCGAGTATTACCGCCGCGATCCGGATTCCGGCTCGCTCGTGGAGTTCTCCTGCGACTCGGAGTGCTCCACCCAATGCGTTCCCGACATGGTGAAGGTGAGCGTCAGAAACTACGAATTCCGGTACTTCATGTCCTATCTCGGACTGCCCCCGGTCCCGATTCCCGATTTTTCGACCATGATGCCCGTGGAGGGCGCCGGGTGCGACCCGGAGACCGGCACATGCAACCCGTAGGAGAGTGATTTCACGATGTCATCCATTGCCCTGCTGATCGCCTCGACCGACGAACACTTTCGCGAGATGGTTCGCGAGAGCCTGCTCAATCAGCCCAACGCCAAGGTCGTCGCCGAATACCAGGAGATCACTCTCAACCTCTACGTCCGCGTCCTGCAGGATCTGGAACGCCACCCCGAGGCCGCCCTGTTTCTCGACCTCGCCGGCGATCCCGAAACGAGCCTCAAAGCGCTCGAAAAGATCAAGCAGGCCGCGCCCGATCTCTACGTGATCGCCGCCAACTATGCGGGCGACGCTGAAAGCGTCATTCACGCCGTCCGCAGCGGCGCCAACGACTTCCTGCAACTCCCCCTACGCCGCACCGACTTTCGCGACGCCATCACGCGTCTTGAACGCGTACCTCGCCGCGCCGTCACCGGCGGCAGCAGGCTCGGCCGCGTCTACACCTTCATCGGCGCCAAGGGCGGCGCCGGCACGACGACCCTCGCCGTGAACTTCGCCGCCGTCCTCGCCCAGCGCAAGCAGAACACCGTGCTTCTGGACCTCGAATGGAGCTCCAACGACGTGGCCATGCAGATCGGCGCCGGCGCGCCCCAGCACTCCATCTGGGATCTGACCGAGGCCATCGGCCGAATGGATCAGGCGTTGTTTGAAGGCTTGGCCCTCCGCGACTCGCTCGGCTTCCTCTACCTCGGGCCTCCCGACACTCTCATGCCGCAGGGTTACTATCTCGGGCCCATGCTTCGCGAAGCCTCCACATTCCTGGTCGAAAAGTACGACAGCATCGTCATCGACGCCGGCCGCGACATCAACAACGAACTCATCCAGACCGCCCTGCAGGTTTCCTCCACCATCTTCCTCGTGACGACGCAGGAGTTCCCGGCCATACGCAACGCGCAACGCTACCTCGCCTTCCTCGTGCAGCTTGGCTTCACCGTCGATCAGGTCAAGATCCTGCTCAACAATTACGTCAAAAAGCCCGGGCAGCACCTGGCGACGCTCGAGCAGGTGCAGCAAACCCTCGGCCAGCCGGTCTTCTACGGCATCCCTCAGACGCCCGCCGCGCTCGCCGCCGTCAACCGCGGCCGGCCGTTCGTGGAAGACCGCCAGGCCGCCGGCGAACTCGACCGCGTCTTCCGCGCGTTCGTCGACAAGGCCACCGGCCGCAAGAAGGAGGAGATGGCCAAGAGCGCCTGAGCTCCTGGCTTCTGTTAAGGCATGGCGGAACGCAGCGCAGCCCGGCCCGTGAGCGGCAGCGACCGTTGGTATCAGATCAAGTCGCAGATCCACTCGCGCCTGCTCTCCACCCTCTCCCCCGACGAACTCCGCACCCTGAACAAGGACGGCATGCGCGAGCAGGTGGGCCTCGTGGTCGAGCGCCTGGTCGCCGGCGACGGCATCCCCATGACCACCGCCGAGCGCGACAGGCTCACCGAAGAGGTGCTCGACGAGGTCTTCGGTCTCGGCCCGCTCGAGCCGCTCATGAAGGACCCGACCATCAGCGACATCATGGTCAATGGCCCCGAAAGCGTCTATGTCGAACGCAACGGCCGCGTCGTCGAGACCAACGTCCGCTTCAAGGACTCCGCGCACGTCCGCCTCATCATCGACCGCATTGTCTCCAACATCGGCCGCCGCATCGACGATTCGTCGCCCATCGTCGACGCCCGCCTCAACGACGGAAGCCGCGTCTGCGCGGTCATTCCGCCGCTTTCGCTCATCGGACCGGTCCTCTCCATTCGCCGCTTCGGCAAGAAGCTGCTCACCACCGACGATCTGCTCCGCAACGAGACCTTTACCGCGGGCATGCTCGACTTTCTCAGCGCCTGCGTCGAAGCCCGCCTCAATGTCGTGATCAGCGGCGGCTCCGGCTCGGGAAAAACGACGCTCCTCAACACGCTCACGCGCTTCATCCCGGAAGAGGAGCGGATCGTCACCATCGAGGATACGGCCGAAATCCAGATCCAGCAGCCCCATGTGGTGCGCTGCGAAACGCGCCCGATGAACATCGAAGGCGCCGGAGCGATCACGCAGCGCGACCTCGTCATCAACGCCCTCCGCATGCGGCCGGACCGCATCCTTATCGGCGAAGTCCGCGGCGCCGAGGCGCTCGACATGCTCCAGGCCATGAACACCGGCCACGACGGCTCGATGACCACCGTTCACGCCAACTCCGGCCGCGACGCCTTCTCGAGAATCGAAACCATGGTCATGATGGCCAGCCAGTTCATCCCCGATTACGTGATCCGGCAGATGGCCGCCTCCGCCATTCAGATCGTCGTCCATTGCGCCCGCCTCATCGACGGCTCCAGGAAGGTCATCGAGATCAGCGAAGTCGGCAGCGTCGAGCGCGACTTCATCGACACCGCGCCGATCTTCGAACTCGAGCGCACCGGGCTCAACAAGAGCGGCAAGGTGATGGGCCAGTTCCACGCCACGGGCTACAAACCAACCTGCCTCGACCGGCTGCGGGCTTACGGCATTCACCTGCCCGAATCCCTTTTCCGCGAAGTCGTCGCCATCAAGGACAACTGATTCAGCCGTGTTTCTCTTCGCCAGTTTCCTGATCTTCACCGGCGCGCTGCTCGCCGCGGCCTACTACGTCTACGCCACTCCCCGGCAGGCCGAATCGAAGGTCCTCGTCGCCCGTCTGCGCGAGATTCGCGCCAAAAGCGGCCACTCCGCCCGCGCGCGCCGCGGCGTCAGCGATTTGATGATCCAGGAGAACAAGGGCGCCTTCAGCCAGTTCAACAAGCTGCTCGACTGGATCGCGCCCGCGCGCAGGCTCCAGACCAGCATCGAGCAGGCCAATCTCACCTACCGCGCGACGGACGTCATTACCGTCTCCATTCTCATCGCCGGAATGGTCTATCTGCTGCAGGGACTCTTCGGCGAAGGCATTTTCCTTCTGCGCCTGTTGATCGCCGGACTCTTCGGAAGCCTTCCCATCGTCTACATCATGCGCGTCCGAGCCCGCAGGCTCGCCAAGTTCGAAGAAAACCTGCCCGACGCCATCGACCTTTTCAACCGCTCGATGCGCGCCGGCCACAACATCCAGTCGGGCCTCGAAACCATCGGCGCCGAAACCGTCGATCCCGTCCGCATGGAGTTCCGCCGCGTGGTCGAGGAACTCGCGCTCGGCTCGCAACTCGAAGCCGCGCTGCACAACCTCGGCAGCCGCGTCCCGCTCATCGATCTCAAGTTTTTTATCACCGGCCTCATTCTCCAGCGGCAGACCGGCGCGAACATGGTCGCCGTGCTCGAAAACCTCTCGGTGCTCATTCGCGAGCGGCTCAACCTCGCGGCCAAGATGAAGGCCGCCACCACGCAGCAGCGCTTCTCCGCCGGCCTGCTCTGCGCGCTGCCCATCGTCGTCGGGCTCGGCTTCTGGCTCGTCAAGCCCGAGTACATGATCCTTCTGTTTACCGATGAGACCGGCAGCAAGTTCCTGACCTACGCAATCATCAGCGAAATCCTCGGGATCCTCATCATCCGGAAGATCTCGAACCCGAAGTTTTAGAGGAGAACGATGCTGACCCCGATCCTGTTTTTCATCCTCGCCTTCGCCACCATCGGGGCGCTGATCTGGTCCGGGATCAAGCTGTGGCAGGTGGAGGAGAATCCGCTCGAAGACCGGCTCGCCGAGTTGCAGTCGCATTCCGCCTCCGCCGGCGTGCAGTTCCGCCGCCGCCACCGCGGCCGAGGCTTCCTCGACCGCTTCCTGTTCGTCATCAGCCATATCCCCGGCATGGACGATTACCTGAACGACACCGAAAAAGAGCTGGCGCAGGCCGGCATCCGGAACCGGCAGGCTCTGGCTTCGTTCGTCCTCGGCCACGCGGCGTTCATGGCGCTGATGATCGGCGGCATGATCTACCTGCAGCGCGGGAATCCCTTCTCGCAGAAGTTCGGCGGCATCGTCGCGGCCTTCCTGCTCGGTTGGCTGCTGCCGAATCAGATCCTCCACCGGCTCGTGAAGCGCTATCGCGCCAAGCTCCAGGAGGCGCTGCCGGATACGGTCGACCTGCTCGGCATCGTGCTCGGAACCGGTCTGGCGCTGGATCAGGCCATGACGCGCGTCTCCGAGGAGATGCAGTACATCTACCCCGAACTCGCCAACGAGTTCTACACGGTCGTCATGCAGGTCAAGGCCGGCCAGGAACGGCAGAAAGCGTTCGCTTCGATGGTCCGGCGCACCGGCCTCGAGGACATCAAGAGCCTCTCGGCGATGATCCTGCAAAGCGAGCGCTTCGGTACGAGTCTTTCGCAGGCGCTTAAGGTCTACGCCGACGCCCTGCGCACCCGCCGCCGCCTCCGCGCCGAAGCCGCCGTCGGCAAGGCCGGCATCAAGATGCTGTTCCCGATCGTCCTGTTCATCTTGCCCGCGCTGTTCGTGGTGACGCTCGTCCCCGGCCTTCTCAGCGTCCTCAGAGACCTTAAAGGCGGCATCGGCGCGCGGTAGATTGCGGGAATGGTGCGCCCGGAGTGATTTCGAACACCCGGCCCTGCTTGCTCAAGGCTTGACGCCTCTGGAGCAACCTAACGCGGTAGAATTCTCCCCAGGAAGAGAATGAAAGTCCGCGATCTCATCCGGACGATTGAAAGGGACGGGTGGATACATGTCAAGACGAAGGGAAGCCACCGTCAGTACAAGCACCCGGCGAAACCGGGCCGCGTCACGGTGCCGGGCCATCCGGGAGACGACGTCCATCCCAGCACGTTGAAGAGTGTTTTGAATCAGGCTGGACTGAGAGGGAAGCCATGAAGCGATACGCCGTTGTGATCGAACGCGGACCCAACAATTTCTCCGCCTATGTCCCAGATCTTCCGGGCTGCATCTCTACGGGCAAGACCATCGAGGAAATCGAGCGGAACATCCGGGAAGCGATCGAGTTGCACCTCGAAGGGATTGCGGAGGACGGAGACCCGATTCCGGAGCCTACCACCTCCGTGTCCTACGTCGAGCTTCAAGTCGCCTGATCCGAGTCCGCAGGAGTCTGACTGGGCTTGAACAACGTGTTCTCGTTTCAGCGTGATCCCAAGCTCATGCGAGGAAAGCCAAACTAGACTATGGGATTGTCCCGTCATGGAACATTGGTGGATTCGAGGGATCACGCCGCTGAGCCGACGGGGAAAGAGCGGCTGGGTGTTTGTCAGCCATAAGTACAGCCACAGAACCTCGAATGCGCTTTGACGATAACGCCGTGCTGTATTTGCCTGAGTTGGCGGCCATTCTCGGCCTGGAATCTCCCCACTTTACCGTCGACGCCGTCCTGCGGGGCGGGATGGGCGAGTGCGTCCGCGTCACGCAAGAGGATAAGTCATTCGCTTTGAAGGTGATCCAATCCGGCCTCGTCGAGGACGCGGAAGCATGGAACCGATACCTCCGCGAAGTACGTATCTGGGCGACATTATCGGCCTGCGAGGGAGTTGTCGAGGCGTTTGGCATCATACGGGTGAACGACCTTCCCGTTGTGTGCTCTCGATGGATGTCCGGCGGCAGTCTTCGCCGGCGCTTGAGGAACCGCTCACCGGAGCTTTTCTACTCAGCAATGTCCCGGATCGTCGGCACACTGCGTTGGGCTTACGATCAGCACAAGGTTCTCCACCGTGACCTCAAACCGGACAACATCCTGTTCGACGAGGCGGGCCTGGCATACGTGTCAGACTGGGGACTCGCTCGGCCACTCGTGGACGAGACCGAACATCGCCGAGTTGTGGACAACAGGTTACTGAAAGGAATGGTGCGCCCGGAGTGATTCGAACACCCGACCTACTGGTTCGTAGCCAGTTGCTCTATCCAGCTGAGCTACGGGCGCACAAGTGTTGGCACTCACTAATATAGCGAACCCCGCCGCGGAGCGGCAACCCAAGCCGCTTCCGCCGTGCTAGCCTTGCGATTGTATGGCGAATCGTAGTGTTAACAAGGTGATCCTCATTGGCCACCTCGGCCGCGACGCGGAGACAAAATTCACTCCCAGCGGCGTGAGCGTCTCACAGTTTACTCTGGCGACCAACCGCCGGGTCAAGGACAACCAGACCGGCGAGTGGAAGGATGAAACCGACTGGCACCGCATCGTCGCATGGCGGCAGGAGAACCTCGCTCAATACCTCACCAAGGGCAAGCAGGTCTACATCGAAGGCCGCCTTCAGACCCGCAACTGGGAAGACCAGAACGGCCAAAAACGCTCCACCACTGAAGTCGTCGCCGAGGAGATCTTCCTGCTCGGCGGACGCGGCGAGGGCCCCTCGGACGAGTATGGCGGCGGAGCCCAGCGCGGACCGGTTTCGATGCCGCGGCAAAGCCGCCCGCAGCCGGCGGCCGCGCCGGCCGCGCCCGACGATTTCGACGCCGGTCCCGGCCCCGCCGACTCGAGCGACGTCCCCTTCTAAATGACCCCCAAGCCGATCGATCTCGCCTCCGGCGAGCGCCTGCGCCCTCTCCGGCAGGCCGACGCGCGCGCCGTCTTTGAAACCGTCGACGCCGACCGCGATCACCTTGGCCGCTGGCTCATCTGGGTGGAGCGAACGCGCGAACAGGAGGACTCGCGAGCCTTCCTGGCCATGGTTGAATCCAAGATGGAGGCCGGCGAGACCTACGCTTTCGGGATCTGGAAAGACGAGAAACTGCTGGGCATCTGCGGTCTCCACGACATCAGCCGCGTAAACGCGAACGCGCAGATCGGCTACTGGCTCCGCTCGAGCGCCACGGGGCAGGGGACGATGACCCGCGCCGTCCATGCGCTGCTCGATTTCGGCTTCGAAACGCTGGCCCTTGAACGCATCGAAATCCGCGCCGCCGTCGGGAACGAGGCCTCCTGGAAGATCGCCGAGCGGCTCGGATTTCAATTCGAAGCCGTCATGCGGCGCCTGATCCGCATTCCCGCGGGCTTCGTGGACGCGCGGCTTTACTCTCTGCTGCGCGACGAGTGGCTGGCTCAGCCCAGCAGGTCGAGCGCGCCCTGAATCTCGCTGAGCGCGTGCGCGTCGCCGATTCGGCGCGCGCAATCGGCGCCTGCCGTGTAGTACGACCTCGCACGTTCAATCTCTCCAGCCTCTTCGCAGATCTGCCCCGCCTGGAAATAGCCCGCAACGTAGTTCGGGTCGACTCCGATTAATTCGTCGAGCGCCGCCACCGCGGCCTCCGCATCGCCCGAATTGCGGTATTCCATTGCCAGCATGAACCGGTAGCGGCTGTTGGCCGGGTCCTGCGCGATCAGCGCCTTCAGGGGTTCGATCCTCGACATGCACTTCCCATGCTAGCTTTGTTTGCATGGAAGGGCGCAAGGTCAGCGAATCGGTGAGCGAACTCTCGGAGTTCGCCCTGCCCATTTACGCCAACCCGCTTGGCAATCTGCTCGGCGGACGCATCATGCATCTGGTGGACCTTGCCGCCGCCACCGCCGCGATGCGCCATGCGCGCTGCCCGGTGGTCACCGCCGCTGTCGATTCCCTGACGTTCATCGAGCCCATCCAGATCGGCCAACTGGTCACGCTCAAGGCAAGCGTCAACAGGGTCTTCCGCTCTTCGATGGAAGTCGGCGTAAAAGTGCTGGTGGAGGACCTCTACACCGGCGAGGTCCGGCACACGAACTCCTGTTATCTCACCTTCGTCGCTTTGCGTGAAGATGGCAAGCCGCGCGAAATCGCGCCAGTCGTCGCGGAAACGGAAGAAGAAATCCGCCGGTTTCAGGAGGCGGGCGAGCGGCGCGCAGCCCGGCTCGTTCAACGCGACAGGACTCGCCAGCGCTTCGCCGCGGAAGGCCGCTAAGCCTTCACTTCTTGTACATGTACTTGATGAAGCTCTTGTAGAGCAGAAGATTCGGCGCGTCCTCGCGCGTGATCTTCAGGCAGGTCTTGTCGTACCACTCGAGCGTGCCTTCGATTTCCTCGCCGTCCTTGAGCACGAACACGAGCGGAGTCTTGGTCTGCATCTGCTTCACGTAGTAAAAATTCTCGGCGTTGGTCTGGTCCG
>CAYWST010000201.1:0-10086 GCA_964461075.1 uncultured Solibacteraceae bacterium
GCGTATAGCGTGAAGGAGAACGTGGCGGCGACAAAAGCGATGCGAAGCCGCTGAAGCATGGGTCTGAATCAAAGTGTACTTGAGCCGCAGCCGGTTTGAGAGGCAGCGGCCTTTGCCGATCCTAACGAGGCGATGCCGAGCTGCAGCGGCCAGCCGGCTTATGCGCGGACCGCAGCGGCGGCCCCTTCCCGCTTCCCGATCGGGCAGACCGTCCGCTGCTCGTGGCCGACGTAGATCTGCCGCGGGCGCGCGATCTTCTGTTCGGGGTCGGTGATCATCTCTTCCCATTGCGCCAGCCATCCAACGGTTCGGGGGATGGCGAAGAGCACGGTGAAGATCTCGGGCTTGAAGCCCATGGCCTCGTAGATGATGCCCGAGTAGAAATCGACGTTCGGGTAGAGTTTTCGCTTGACGAAGTAGTCGTCTTCCAGGGCGATCCGCTCAAGTTCGAGCGCGATGTCGATCTTCGGATTGCGTCCGGTGACCTCGAAGACCTGCTCCGCCGCCTTTTTGATGATCCTGGCGCGCGGATCATAGTTCTTGTAGACGCGGTGGCCGAAGCCCATCAATTTGAGCTCGCCTTTCTTGACGCGTTCGATATAAGACGGGACATTGGAAAGGCTGCCGATTTCGTCGATCATCAGCAGCACTTCTTCATTCGCTCCTCCGTGGAGCGGACCCGAGAGCGCGGCGGCGGCGCCGGCGAGGGATACGTAGGGATCGGCTTGAGAACTGCCGATACTGCGCATGACGTTGGTGCCGCAGTTCTGTTCATGGTCGGCGTGGAGGATGAAGAGGATGTCCAGAGCCCGCGCCATCGCCGGGTGGGGCTGATACTTCGGTTCAGCCATCTTCCAGAGCATGTTCATGAAATTCTCTGTGTAGCTGAAGTCGTTGTCGGGATAGACGTAGGGCAACCCGCGGCTGTGGCGGTAACAGTAGGCGGCAATCGTCGGAACCTTGCCGATCAGGCGCACAATCTGGTTCCTGCGCGACTTGGGGCTATGGATGTCCCTCGCGTCTTTGTACACCGTGGCGAGCGCGGCGACGGTCGAAATGAACATCGCCATCGGATGAGCGTCGTATCGAAAACCTTCGAGGAACTTCTTCGTGGTCTCGTGGATCATCGTGTGATAGGTGATGATGTGGATCCATTCGTCGAGTTCCTGCCTGGTGGGGAGTTCTCCGTTCAGCAGCAGGTATGCGACCTCCAGGAAGGAGCACTGTTCTGCGAGTTCTTCAATCGGGTAGCCGCGATAGCGGAGAATGCCGTGGTCGCCGTCGATGTAAGTAATGGCGCTGCGGCAGGAAGCCGTATTCATGAATGCGGGGTCGTATCCCATCAGGCCGAAGTCGTCGTCGGAGACTTTGACCTGCCGTAAGTCCATGGTGCGGATCGTGCCTTGGTTTACCGGGAGCGTATAGGACTTCCCGGTGCGGTTGTCGGTGAGGGTGATCGTATCGTTAGCCATGCTTTGAGCTCCAGCGCCGAAAGCGGCGTACAGCATGGCTATACCACTCCTCAGCGGCGAATACAAGCAAAACCGTACTTTGACCTCTGAATCGATGAATTTCGCCGCACTCTCGGGCCGTTCGTGGACGGATCCGGGGTTGCGAGCGTTTGGACCAATAGAGCGCCAGTTGCCGGCTCATACGATGCTGGCGGATCTCCGATATTCGCTTCGCACAGGCCGGCGTTCCCCTGGTTTTGCCGGGGCCGTCTTCCAGGCCTGAGAGGATTGTGGAGGAGGGTGATCGGCCTGGCGGCGGCCGGGAGGAATCGCCGCCGGCGCCTACCGTGATTGCGCGGTAGCCAGGCCGCGGCGCGTGACCAGATACGTGGCGAAGCTGCCGAGCCAGTGGCCGCCTTCGTAGTGCTCGCCGGTCACGGACTTGAGGCCCGCTGCGGCGTGGCTCTCGGCAGAGGCTCTCAGGCCGGGTCTTGAGGGAAGGGCGGATACGATCCCTTCGATCATCCATGCGCGGGAGAGGTTGAGTCCGTCGAGGTGAGCTAATTTGCCGTCGGTGGGGTCGGTGACGGTCAGCGGCTGGTAGGGCCACCGAGGCATGAAGGCGTCAAACCACCGGGCGAACCCGGCCGGCGGGAGAACCCGGCGCATGAGATCGGCCTCGGCGAGGCAGGGCGAGAGGAAGTCCTCGCCGGAAGGCTCGTAATGGGCGGGGCAGTTCGTGTCTTTGAGATAGAAGGCGCGGGAACGGTTTTCGATCAGGGAAGCGAACGGCGCGTTGCCGGCGCCGCGGGCGTAGTCGAGGGCCAAGCCGAGAGCGAAAGCGGTCTGCGAGTGTTCTCCGGAGCGGACTGGGTGAGAGAGCTTTGGCAACCAGGAGGAGAGCCGTTCGACAACCGCCGTCTCGAGCGGAAGCAGGTTGCTCGCAAGCGGGCTCTTCATCTGGCGGAGCTCGAGCGCGAGAGTGAGGAGCCAGGCGAGCCCATAAGGCCGTTCAAAGGTAGCGCGGCCGGGGGCGTTCAAGTACGCGACTTCACTCCTGATGTTGGCGGCGGTCAGGCTCTTTTCCAGGGCGGCCAGCGCGTGTGCGGCGACAGGCGAGTCCGGCAGATGCCGCGCGACGCGAGCCAGCAGCCAGTGCCCGTGAACGGACGAGTGCCAGTCGTAACAGCCGTAGAACGCCGGGGTGAGTTCGCGAGGAGGCCTGCTGTCTGCGTCGGAATTCATCGCGTGGGCGATCTTGTTGGGGTACTCCCTGTGGACACACGCCAAGGCCAGCGCGGCGAAACGTTCGAGCGCGGGGGCGGGGAGCATCAAGGCGAGGAGGAAGACTTCCGTCACGGAAGGGGTTTTTCGCGCTCGATGAGGTGGAGAATATTCCCTTCGGGGTCTTTGAAGAAGACGACCGAATTCCCTTTGCTGGTCTCCGGCGGGCTGATGAACTCGACGCCGAGGGAGGTGAGCCGTTCGCAGGCGGCGGCAAAGCCGACGACGGTCAGGGCCATGTGGCGGATGCCGGGCGTGCGGAGTTCATTCGGTCCTCGATCCGGCGTCTTGGCGAGGATGATTTCGATCATCGTGCCGTCGGACGCCTTCACGAAGTGAGTGCGGCTGGAGGGTGAATGGTAGTTGATCTCAAATCCCAGGGTGTCGACGTACCACTGGGCGAGTTCTTCGGGATTGACTGAGACGATGGCGACGTGTTCGATTCCGACAACCATAGGCGAATCGTATCAGTTAAAGCGCCCGGTTGAGAATCTCCCGGAGCAGGTTTTCAGGGAGTGTCACGGGGTTGATTTTCATGCTGGAGGCGGCGGCGGCTTTGGCAGCCAGCGCCGGGACGTCTTCCGCGCGAACGCCCCAGCGGGAGAGGCCGGGGATTTCGAAAGCCTCAACCAGCTCACGAGCGGCGTCAAGCCACTCGAGTCCGCGCTGGTTTGCTTCGATGACAAGCGGAAGCAAACGCGCGCAGACGGCGCCATGGGGGGCGGGGAACATGCCGCCGATGGGCGCGGCGAAACCGTGCACCGCGCCGAGGCCCGAGTTGGCGAGCGCGATGCCGCCGCAGAGGCTGGCGAACGACATCGCTGTGCGGGCCTCGAGATCTTCCAGGTTGTGGGCCAGGGTTCGCAGGGCGGAGATCGCCCTCGGGATCGCATCACGGCAGAGGGCGCCGGTGAGGGGATTGGCCTTTGTGGAGACGGAGGGTTCGATGAGCTGTGTGAGGGCGTCGAGGCCGGTGTACGCCGTGATGTCGCGGGGCAAGGAAAGTGTCAGTTCCGGATCGACGACGGCCACGCGCGGGATCATCTTTCTGTGGCGCAGGCTGGCTTTGACGCCATGCTCGGGTGAGGCAAGGACGGCGTTGCGGGTGACTTCGGAGCCCGTGCCCGACGTGGTAGGGACCGCGACGACGGGCAGAGGCTCCCGGTCCAGCGGTTGGGCTCGTCCGACGACCTCGAGATAGTCGAGGACCTCACCGGGATTGGCGGCGAGGGCGGCGACCGCTTTGGCGAGGTCGATGGCGCTGCCGCCGCCGATGGCGACGACGATATCACAGCCGGTTTCGCGGGCCTTCGCCGCGCCGGCGCGGGCGTCTTCTACTGTGGGCTCGCCATAGACTGTCATCGTCTCGGCCGGACCGAACCAGGCCGCGCGCTCCGGATGCGTGCCGGTCACCACGAGCGGCTTCGAGCCGAGGCGCTTTGCGGCTTCGATGGCTTCCCGGCGTTTGCCCGTGCCGAAAACGATCTGGCCCGCGGTGGCGAATTCGAATGCGGAAATCACCAGCCTTCGTCTCCCGGGAAGCAGTTGGTGAACTTCACGGACGTCCGCGGGCTGGCCATCATCGGCGCCACGGCGTCGCGCCAGGCGGCATAATGAGCCGTCTCTTTGTGTGCGGCCGTCGCCTCAGCCGACCGGTAGACTTCGACGAGGATGAAGCGCGACGGATCGTCGTTCTGCTGGATCACGTCGAATCGCGCGATTCCGGGCTCCTGAACGCTCGCGCGCGCGTTGGCGAGAGTCGACTCCTTGAAGGCGTCAATGGATTTGGATTTGACATGGACGTGGACATGAACGATCAGCACCGAGATCCCTCCGCAAGCGATGATATCGAAGGTGAGGTATCGAGGGCGGTTCGCGCCATCGCCGACGGGGCCGCTGCATTTGGGGTCTCTGGTGGCGGCGTTGGGCTCCTGGCTCGACGCCCGGCGGCACGGCGGCGTGTGGATCGTGAGAATGGAGGACGTGGACGGTCCGCGTTGCCGACGGGAGTGGGGCGAGCAGATTCTGCGGTCGCTCGCGGCGCACGGGATGGTAAGCGACGAGCCGGTGGTCTGGCAATCGGATCGGCTGGCGTCCTATGGGGAGGTGATGCGGAAGCTGGACGTCTATCCTTGCGGATGCTCGCGGGCGGAGTTGGACGGGGGCCGTTACCCCGGAACGTGCCGCGGCGGCCTACCGGCTGGGCGGACGCCAAGAGCCTGGCGGTTTCGTGTCAAGCCGGGAATTGTCGATTTCAATGACCGGCGGATGGGGCATTTCGCGCAGGATGTGGAGAGGGAGGTAGGGGACTTCGTCGTGCTGCGGGCGGACGGGTGCTTTGCCTATCAACTGGCGGTGGTGGCGGACGACATCGCGCAGGGGATCACAGATGTCGTGCGTGGCCAGGACCTGTTGGACTCGACGCCGCGGCAGATTCTGCTTTACCATGCTCTTGGCGTCCAACCGCCGCGCTACATGCACCTGCCGATCGTAGTCAACGAGCGCGGCGAAAAGCTGAGCAAGCAGACCCTGGCGCCGGCGCTGGACGAATCCCGCGCCGCTGAAAACCTCCGTGCAGCCGCCAGCCACCTCGACCCCGACCTGAAATTGTGCCTGCCACTATTTTCAAAAGGTGCCTGCCACAATTTCTGGGGGCTTGACGAAGGGGTATAAGACCAGACTTGGGCTATCGTGTCATGGTATGGCAATCCGGAACATCTCCGAAGCGACGGCTGAGTTATCCTCCCTGGTGGAGCAGGCGCTCCGGGGCGGAGAGGTCATCATCTTGGATGAGAGGGCCGGGGAGAGAAGCGTTGGCGCCGATTGCACCGGCAGCGGGTTCGCGGAGGCTATCCGTTTCGGATCGAGTGGAGCGCGTTCAGCGCCAGTCTTCCCAATTGATGTCCGACATGGAGCCGTCGGTGAGGAACTTGCGGTGCATGGCGAAGCCGAGCGAGAGCGAGAGCGGCTCGTGTCCGGCCTTGGTCAACTTGAGATAGTCCTGAAGCTGTTCGCGGTAGTCGGGGTGAGCGCAGTTGTTGATGAGCAGTTGCGCGCGCTCGTGTGGATCCTTGCCGCGCAGATCGGCGATGCCGTGTTCGGTGATCACGACCTGGACGGAATGCTCGCTGTGGTCCATGTGCGCCGCGACGGGCACGATGGCGCTGATCTTGCCGCCCTTGGCGGTGGAAGGGCAGGAGAAGATGGAGAGGTAGGCGTTGCGCGTAAAGTCGCCCGAGCCGCCGATGCCGTTCATCATCTGCTTGCCCATGACGTGGGTTGAATTGACGTTGCCCTGCACGTCGACTTCAATGGCGGTGTTCATCGAGACGATGCCGAGGCGGCGGACGATCTCAGGGTGATTGGAGATCTCCTGCGGGCGCATGAGGATGCGCTTACGGAAGAAGTCGAGATTGTCCGTCACCCGTTTCTTCATCTCGGGGCTGAGCGTGAGGGAGCAGGTGGAGGCGAAGCTGCAGCGGCCGTTTTCGAGCAGCGGCACCACCGAGTCCTGGAGGACTTCGGTGTACATCTCGAAGGCGGGGATCTCCTTGCTGTCGCCGAGAGCGGCGAGAACCGCATTGGCGATGTTGCCAACGCCGGACTGCAGCGGCAGGAACTGAGCGGGGATACGTCCGGCGCGCATTTCCGCGACCAGGAAGTTGGCGACGTTCTGGCCGATCTGGTCAGTGACCGGCGTTGGCTGATCGAAGCCGCCCGCTTCATCGTCCTCGTCGGTGAGGACGACGCCGGCGATCTTCTTCGGGTCGACGACGCAGATGGGCGATCCGATGCGGTCGCTGACGGCGTAGACGGGGATTTCCTGCCGTGTCGGGGGGTCGGCGGGCTCGAAAACGTCATGCATTCCGAGCATGGCCGCGGGCTGTTTGGCGTTGAGTTCGATGAGGATCTTGTCCGCGAGGCGAAGATAGGTGTTGGTGGCTCCAACCGAAGTGGTGAGCACGATGCCGCCGCCGGGCGTGATGTCGGCCGCCTCGACGATGGCCCAGTGGACTGGCCCGAGGAAGCCGTACCGCACCACCTGGGGCAGCAGCGACAGGTGCATATCGAAGAACTTCACTTGCCCTGAGTTGATCTGCTTCCGCAGCGTGGCGTTGGACTGGTAGGGGGTGCGGAAGGAGATGGCCTCGGCCTCGGCCAGCGCCCCGTCGAGCGAGGGCCCGGTGGAGGCGCCGGTTAGCACGCCGACCTTGTATTCGCGGCCGGCAGCGTGTTCGGCGCGGGCGCGGGCGGCCATTGCGCGGGGAATGGCCTTGGCCGCGCCGGCGGGCGTGAATCCGCTGAACCCGATGGTGGAACCGTGCTGGACCATGGAGGCCGCTTCTTCAGGGGTCAGAATGGGGAAGGGAAGAGACATATCGATTTCACTCCTGTCGGTGGAACAGCGCCAGCAGCTCGCGCGCGGCGCTGAAGGAACTCATGCGGCCTCGACGGACGTCTTCCACCACGGCGGGCATGCGCCGGCTGATTTCGGGGTCGGCGCGGAAGAGGTCCTCAAGGCCCAGGCGGATCAACTCTTTCATCCAGTCAAGGGCCTGCCCGCGGCGGCGCTCATGGAACCAGCCATTGTGCGTGAGCAACTCGCGGTGTTCGCAGATCATCGACCAGACTTCGGCGATTCCCTCATTGTGGAGGGAACTGCAGGTCAACACGGGAGGCGACCAGCCATCGGCCGACGCCGGGAACAGGTGCAAGGCGCTGGAGTACTCGATCCGCGCGCGTTCGGCGCGAGGCTTCAAGTCCCCGTCGGCCTTGTTGATCACCATGCCGTCGAGCATTTCGATGATGCCCCGTTTGATGCCCTGGAGCTCGTCGCCCCCGGCGGGGACCATGAGCAGGAGAAAGAAATCGGTCATCGAACGGACGGCGATTTCGCTCTGCCCCACGCCGACGGTTTCCACGATGACATTCTGGAAACCGGCGGCCTCGCACAGCAGCATGGTCTCGCGCGTTCTGCGGGCCACGCCGCCCAGATGGCAGCCGGAAGGAGACGGACGAATGAAGGCCGCAGGCTCCTGGCTCAAGCGTTCCATGCGGGTCTTGTCGCCCAGGATCGAGCCGCCGGAGACAGGGCTCGAAGGATCGATGCTGAGAACCGCGACCTTCTGGCCCCGATCCCGAGTGAGATGCAGGCCGAGGGCGTCGATGAAGGTTGATTTACCGGCGCCGGGCACTCCGGTGATGCCAACTCTGTGGCTCTGTCCAGTGTGCGGGAGGACGCCTTCGAGAATGGCGGCGGCCAGTTCGCCGTCGTCGGGCAGGGTGCTTTCGATGACGGTGATCGCGCGAGCGAGAAGGACGCGGTCGCCCGCCAGAATACCGTCAATATAGGCTTGGGCAGGCAGGCGGCCGCGGCGGGTCTTCTGCCTGCCCGAAGCTGCTCCGGGAGTGTTGCCGCCCTCAGGCGGCACTCGGCATCTCCATCAATGCGCGGAGGACCTTTTGCGCGCAGATCGGGATGACCGTGCCGGGCCCGAAGACGTCGATGGCTCCCGCCTGCTTCAATTCATCATAGTCCTGCGGCGGAATCACTCCGCCCACGAAGACCAGGATGTCCGGGCGGCCGAGCTTCCTGAGTTCGGCGATCACCTCGGGCACCAGCGTCTTGTGGCCGCCGGCGAGCGAACTGACGCCGAGCAGGTGGACGTCGTTTTCAACCGCCATGCGCGCCGTTTCGGCGGGGGTGGCGAAAAGCGGTCCGACGTCGACGTCGAAGCCGAGGTCGGCGAACGCGGTGGCGATCACTTTGGCTCCGCGGTCGTGGCCGTCCTGGCCCATCTTGGCGACGAGGATGCGCGGACGCCGTCCCTCAGCCTTTGCAAACGACTCAGCCATCTCCCGCGCTTTTTGGAACTCGGGATCGGCCTGCGATTCGCTGGAGTAGACTCCGCTGATGGTGCGGTTGACCGCCTGGTAGCGTCCGAACACTTTCTCGAGAGCCGAACTGATTTCGCCGAGGGTCGCGCGGACGCGGGCGGCCTGGACGGAGAGGGCGAGCAGGTTTCCATCGCCCGTTTCGGCGGCGCGCGTGAGCGCGGCGAGCGCGGCGTCGACCGAAGCCTGATTGCGCGACGCCTTGATGCGCGCGAGGCGTGCAAGCTGGCTTTCGCGGACCGCCCTGTTGTCGACCATCAGGACGTCGATCTGCTCCTCGTGGTCAAGGCGGTACTTGTTGACGCCGACGATCACCTCCTTGCCCGAGTCGATGAGCGCCTGCCGGCGTGCGGCGGCTTCTTCAATGCGCATCTTGGGCAGGCCGGTCTCGATCGCTTTGGTCATCCCGCCGAGGGCTTCCACTTCGCTGATCAGATGCCACGCCTTGTGCATCAGCTCATGCGTGAGCGATTCGACGTAGTAGCTGCCGGCCCAGGGATCGACGACGCGGCAGATGCCGGTCTCTTCCTGAAGGTAAATCTGCGTGTTGCGCGCGATGCGCGCGCTGAAATCGGTAGGCAGCGCGATCGCCTCGTCGAGCGCGTTGGTGTGCAGCGACTGCGTATGGCCCAGCGCGGCGGCGGTCGCCTCCACGCAGGTGCGGATTACGTTGTTGAACACGTCCTGAGCCGTCAGCGACCAGCCCGAGGTCTGCGAGTGCGTCCGGAGCGCCATGGATTTGGCCGACTTCGGATTGAAGCTCTTCACGATCTTGGCCCAGAGCACGCGCGCGGCGCGCATCTTGGCGATCTCCATGAAGTGGTTCATCCCGATGGCCCAGAAGAAGCTCAAGCGGGGCGCGAACTCGTCGATGCTCAGCCCGGCGGCGATACCGGTGCGGAGGTATTCCAGGCCGTCGGCGAGAGTGTAGGCGAGCTCGATGTCGGCGGTGGCGCCGGCCTCCTGCATGTGGTAGCCGGAGATGGAAATGCAGTTGAACTTCGGCATCTCCGCCGAGCAGTAGCGGAAGATGTCGCCGATGATCTTCATCGAGGGCGCGGGCGGGTAGATGTACGTGTTGCGGACCATGAACTCCTTCAGAATGTCGTTCTGAATGGTCCCGGTCAGCTTTTGCGTGGCGACTCCCTGTTCCTCGGCGGCGACGATGTAGAAGGCCATCACCGGCAGCACCGCGCCGTTCATGGTCATGGAGACGGACATCTGGTCGAGCGGGATCTGGTCGAAGAGGATCTTCATGTCCTCGACGCTGTCAATGGCCACGCCTGCCTTGCCCACGTCGCCCAGCACGCGCGGATGGTCGGAGTCGTAGCCCCGGTGGGTGGCCAGGTCGAAGGCCACGGAGAGGCCGCGCTGGCCGGCGGCGAGGTTGCGGCGGTAGAAGGCGTTCGAGGCCTCGGCCGTGGAGAAGCCGGCATATTGGCGGATGGTCCAGGGC
>CAYWST010000202.1:0-10084 GCA_964461075.1 uncultured Solibacteraceae bacterium
GTAGTGGACCAGCCAGCGATCATTCCGGCAGATTCAAGGTGGGCCAGAATGGCGGCGATGTATCTGCGCTTCTCCGTCATGGAAGCTGCGTTCCGGCCACGCAGGCGTTCGATTGCGCTCGCAAAGAGGCCGCTATTCCAAAAGGCCTCCTCATCGACACCGGGCGGGGCGACGGTTGGAGCAATGGACTTCAATGCATCAGCATAGCTTTCGATCAAAGCTCTTCTCCCGGCCGATAGAGAGCAGGGGATGATGGGCAGGTCTGTGATGCGCGGCATCAAGCGGCTCGCTCACGGGCATATGCGCCGAGCAGTTTTTCTAGGAGATGGCGGCTCAACCAACGAACGACCGGCACGGCCAAGCCGTCACCGAACAGGTGGTACGCTTCGTTGTAGTTTTGCGGGATCGGGTAGGAATCAGGGACACCCATCAGCCGGGCCGCCTCGCGGGAGGACAACAGGCGGGTACGTATGGAGCTCCCTTCCACAACGATGACGAATTGTCTGCTTGAGCCGCCGGATGGCGTACGTAGGCAGCCCGCGATTCCGTCGAAGCGGACTTCGGCCCGTTGCCGCTTGGCGCCCTGCCCATCGGGCCTCGTGCGCCTGTAGACAGTGCCAAACACCCGTTCACCGGCGGATTGCGCGTCTCGGACCTTTGCGCGATTGGCTTCCGACATCATGGCAAGCAGCCCGGCGGTTTGACTCGGCGAGTGCCATGCGATCCCCGCGGGCTGGTCCTCAATGACATGAGCCAGCGTGCAGACGGCCCCAGGCGGGGGAGGGAGCGACCACCAAAGCCAATCTCGTTGAAGTTTGGAATCAAGCGCAGCGAACGCAGATCTCAATGACGGCGGGTGCCAAATAGGGTCAGGCCAGGTTGAACTGAACCTAGGCAGCAGAGGACAATCCGAATCAACCGCCACGAAGAAGAGCCTGGGTCGCGAGTGGGGCAAGAAGCCCACGGCATCCATCACCATGGCGCCCACGCGGTAACCGGCAGATGCCAAGGAAGCGACGATGTAGCCGAAGTCTCTTCCGCGGTGCGAAGTGAGCGTGCCGGTAACGTTTTCCAAAGCGATCGCGCGCGGCCGCCGGCCTTCTGCAACTAAGCCTTCGATGAGTTTCCAGAAGGGCTTAAACGTGCCGCTTCTCTCGCCTGCCAATCCGGCCCCGTTCCCCGCCACAGACAAGTCCTGGCAAGGAAAAGAGCCCCACACCAGATCGGGGGTTTCGGGCAGTTGCGAGGTGCTTAACCGGGCAACATCCGAAACGACTAATTCAGGACATTGAGGCGGAATCCCAACGCCGAACGCCGCCTTGTAGGCCGAGGCCTTCCGCTCACACCATTCGTTGGCAAACAAACACTTCCACTTGGGCCCGAGGCCAAGCCTGGCCATTCCGCCTCCGGCGAAGAACTCGTACCAAGTGAAAGCTCCACTAGCCATGAGCGCCGTTCTTCAAGAACCTCAATAATCTCTTCGTCACCCGCTCCAGGTTCTTGATCTGACATTCCCAGATTACCAGCACACTCCAACCCGACGACCTCAGAGCGCGAAGGTTCTTTCGGTCACGCTGAGAATTGCGAGACTGCTTGTGGCTCCAGTACTCCGTGCGGGTCGCGGGAAGAGCGGCCGCCGGACAGGAATGACCGTGCCAAAAGCAGCCGTGGATGAAGATGGCTTTTCGAAGGCGTGGGAGCACGAGGTCCGGCGATCCGGGAAGAGCGCGGACATGGAGCCTGTAGCGATAGCCGAGGCCATGGACCACCTTCCGCACGGCAAGTTCGGGCCGCGTGTCCCGGCTTCGAACCCGCCGCATGACCTCACTTCGCTTGGCCGGGGTGAAAACATCCAATGGTCAGGCTCCATTCGATCCGTCGCAAACGCGTTTTCAACATTCTGTTCCAAGCCGCGAGCGATGGCAAGCTGACTTTTGGCTCCGGTCTGATTACTCCGCCGGCGGGGTGGGTTTTTCGGCGCCGGCGAGGTTCCAGCCGGGCCAGGCGGGGTCGGCGTTGGGGTTTTTTGAAGGGATGATGGCTCGGGTGGCGGCGAGCCAGGAGTCGAGGCGCGAGGCGAGCTTCTTTGCGCGGGGTTGCTCGCGATTGATGAGGTTTCTGGTCTCCGAGGGATCCGCGCGGAGGTTGAAGAGTTCCTCGCGGGGGCGGTCATAGAAGCGGATCAGCTTCCAGTCGCCGTCGCGGATGGCGGAGCCGGGTTCGCCGCCCTGGTTGGAGTAGTGTGGGTAGTGCCAGAAGAGGGGGCGCGGATTGAGCCGGCCGCCTTTGAGCAGCGGAAGGAGACTCGCGCCATCGGCATCGCCGGGCTCCTGTCCGGCGAGTTCGCAGAAGGTGGGGAAAAAGTCCGCGCTGCAGACGGGTGTGGAGATGACGCTGCCTGGCTTGACGACGCCGGGGAGGCGGATGAGCAGGGGCTCGCGAATGCCGCCTTCGTACAGATGGCCCTTGCCGGCGCGGAAGGGCGAGTTGTCGGTGATGGCTTCCCTGCGAACGTTCTCGTAGCGGAGCCCGCCGTTGTCGGAGAAAAAGGCGACGAGAGTGCGATCCGCTGCGCCCGATTTGTCGATGGCGTCGAGAACGGCGCCGACGGAGGCGTCGAGGCTCTCGACCATGGCGGCATAGACGGGATTGTAACGGCCATTCGCCTTTTCGCGGTGCCGTTCGATCTCCTTCTCGCGGGCGTTCAGGGGGAGATGCACCGTGTAGTGCGGCAGGTAGAGAAAGAACGGGTTCGCGCGGTTCTGTTCGATGAAGCCGCAGGCGGCGCGGGTCAGGCTTTCGGTGAGGAATTCGCCTGGTTCGCCCTTGAGGCCGGGCAGGTCCCATGGGCCGAAATATGGGGTCTTCGATTGAGGCGGGCTGCCGGAGTGGTTGCCGCCGATGTTCAGGTCAAAGCCCTGATCGGTGGGAGTGAAGCCTTTTCCGCCGAGATGCCACTTGCCGACAGAGGCGCTCCGGTATCCGGCGGGTTTGAGCGCTTCGGCAATGGTTGTTTCCTCAAGCTTGAGTTCGGTGGCGGTGCGCGGGGTGATGATGGGCCCCTTTTCGTGGTGGGGCCGTCCGGCGATCCAATCGGTCACGCCGGTGCGGACGGGATACTTGCCGGTCATGACGCTGGCGCGGCTCGGGGAGCAGACGGGACAGGTGGCGTAGGCGTCTGTGAAGCGCGCGCCCTGGGACGCGAGGCGGTCGATGTTCGGCGTGGCGAAGTATTTGTTGCCGTAACAGCCGATGTCCCGGACGCCGAGGTCGTCGGCGAGGATGAGGACGAAGTTGGTCTTCTGAGGAGCGGCGGAGAGGGCGCCGCCGGCGAGGGATGCGAGGAAGTCGCGTCGGAGCATTGTTGAAGTATCCTACCGCGCCGGGGGAGTGGGGTTGAGAGCGCCAGTGAGGTTCCAGCCTGGCCAGGCGGGGTCGGCGTTGGGGTTTCTTGAGGGGATGATGGCCCCGGAGTCCTTGAGCCACGCGTCGAGGCGAGCAGCGAGTTTTTGCCCGATGGCGGCCTCACGGTTGATCAGGTTCTGTGTTTCGCTGGGATCGAGCCGCAGGTTGAACAGCTCCTGACGGGGCTTGTCGTAGAAGCGGATGAGTTTCCAATCGCCGTCGCGGATGGCGGAGCCGGGCTCGCCGCCCTGGTTCGAGTAGTGGGGGTAGTGCCAGAAGAGGGGCCTGCCTCGGAGCGTGCGGCCCTGGAGCGCGGGCATAAGGCTCATGCCATCGACGTCTCCGGGCCTCACGCCAGAGAGCTCGCAGAAGGTGGGGAGGAAGTCGATGCTCGAGACGGGTGTGGAAATAACGCTGCCAGGTTTCACCACGCCGGGGAGCTTGACGATGAGCGGAGAGCGGATGCCGCCTTCATAAAGGTGACCTTTGCCGGCGCGAAGCGGAGAGTTGTCGGTAACAGCGTCTTTGCGGACGCCTTCATAGAGCAGGCCGCCGTTATCGGAGAAGAATGCGACGAGAGTGCGATCAGCGGCGCCCGCCTTGTCAATGGCATTGAGGACGGCGCCGACGCCTTCATCCATTCGCTCGACCATGGCGGCATAGACGGGATTGTAGCGGCCATTGGCCTTGGCCCGGTGGCGTTCGATGTCGGCGTCCCGGGCGCCGAGGGGGATATGGACGGTGTTGTAGGCGAGGTACACGAAGAACGGGCTATCGCGGCGCTCGTTGATGAAGGCGCAGGCGGCGCGCGTTTGGCTTTCGGTGAGGTAGTCCTTGTTTGCCCCGCGAAAGAAGCGGGTATCGTAGGGGCCGTCTTCGGCGACTTCGGAGGGCGGCTTGGCGGCGTTCGGGCCCCGGGGGGTTTGGAGCGTGAAGCCCTGATCCAGGGGCTCGAAGCCGGCCGTTCCGAGGTGCCACTTGCCAATCGCGGCGCTCGCGTAACCGGCGGGCTTCAGGAGCTCGGGAATAGTCTGCTCTTCGAGCTTCAGTTGCGTTGCGGTGCGGGGGGTGAGGAGCGGGCCTTTCTCATGATGCGGCCGGCCGGGGATCCAATCGGTAACGCCAGTCCGAACGGGATAACGTCCGGTCATGATACTGGCGCGAGTAGGCGAGCAGACGGGGCAGGCGGCGTAGGCGTTGGTGAAGCGCGCGCCTTGAGAGGCGAGGCGGTCGAGGTTAGGCGTTGAGAAGTACTTGTTGCCGTAACAGGCGAGATCGTTGACGCCGAGGTCGTCGGCGAGGATGAGGACGATATTCGTTCTCTGGGGGGCGCCGCGAGCGAGGGCGCTTGCGGCAAGTCCAGCCACAAATCGGCGGCGAAGCATCTGGCGTTCCATGTCAGTAGATCAGCTTCAGTCCGAAGTGAATGTACCGGGGCGATCCGGAAGTGGCCGTGATGCGTCCGAAGAGGGTATTCGTCGGCGCGGTATTCGGAGCGGCCAAATTCGAGTGGTTCATGGCGTTGAGGAACTCCGCGCGGAACTGGAGCCGCCACTTTTCGGTGATCAGAAAGTTCTTGACGGCGGAGATGTCCCAGGTGTCCACCCCGGGCGCGCGGATCTCGGAGAAGCGCGTGGAGAGAACCTGCAGGTTTGAAGCCAGTTGCTCGTTGGGATTTCTATTGAACGCCGCCGTGTTGAACCAGCGGTCGAGGGTCTGCTCGCCTCCGGACAGTTTGACGTTGTCGATCGTGGAGAGCAGCAGCGCGTTGCCGAAGCCGATGGGTTGGCCGGTGTTGGCCTGCCAAACGGCCTGCAACTGCCATCCGGCGGCCAATTGCCGGACGAACGCATTGGAGCTGGCAAGGTATGGCCTGCCGGGACCGAAGGGCAGCTCGTAGATCCCGCTCAACGCCCAGCGATGGGTGCGGTCGAGGTCGGAGATGACGCGTTCGGGATTTGCGTCGCCATCGTTCAGGAAGCCATTGGCCTCGATCATCTTCGAGAAGGTGTAGTTGAACTGGAAGGTGAAGCCCTGGCGGAAGCGCCGCTCGAAGGTGGTTTGGAGGGAGTGATACCATGATGCGCCCTCTGGCCGGCTGCTGGTGAGCGAGGTGAAGTGGGGATAGGGTCTGAGCAATTGGCTTCGGGCGACATTGACACCGGCGATGTTCGTTCCGGGAAGCGGGTAGAAGGGGTTGGGCACCTGCGAGCTGAGGTAGTTGATGGTCTGTTGATCGCGCGACGGCGAAGTGGAAAGAAGGCTGTTTGGAATGGCGGTAAACTGCCGGCTCACTGCAAGGCTGGAGCCGCGGTTTCCGACGTAGGAGACGTCGAAGAAGAAGTCCTTCGGAAGCTGCTGTTGAATTCCGAAGGAATAGCGCTGCATATAGCCGTTGACCTGGCTGTCGGGGAAGAAGCTGACTCCTCGACCGACGTCGGTGGCCAGGCCCTGGGACGAGCCCGGAGGGCTGGGCCAGCCGGAGGGGAAGGGATTTGAGAGGGAGGCGATGTAGGTTTGGCCGTTGTCCGTGGAGGAGACGAGGTTCGTCCGTTGCGAATAGCCGGACTGGTTCACCGATTGACGATCGGACCCCAAGGGGACATAGAAGAGGCCATATCCGGCGCGGACGACGGTGTTCTTGCGGACATTCCAGGCAATGCCGATGCGGGGCGAGAAGTTGCTCTTGTCCGCGCTCCAAAGCTGCCGGGAAAGGCCGCCGGCGCCGGCGAACAGCAGACCTCCGTTCAGCTTGAACTGCGACACGGGAAGTTCGGGCAGCGGGTTGCGGGCGTAGTTGGCGATGACTCGGGCGGACTCGGGATTGGGGGTTGTGAAGTCGTAGTTGCTGACCGACCGGTTGTAGCGCTCGGTCATCGGCGTATCGAGGTCGTAGCGAAGGCCGAGGTTGATCGTCACTTTGCTGGTCATGCGCCAGTCGTCCTGGATGTAGAAGCCCCAGGTTTGGGACTGCTCGGCGGAGGAGTCGTTGACATTGATCTGGCCGCCAGACGGGATTCCCAGGAGGAAGGAGGCGAGGCCTTGGCCGATGGGTGCAGCGGGTGAGTTGTCCAGAGGGCCGCCGGTGTAGGTCGCGGCGAAGTTCATGCTTGGCTTCATGTTCGCGAAGTTGTAGTTGTGTTCGCGGTAGAGCCGGAACTCGGCGCCGAACTTGAGGGTGTGCTTGCCTTTGGTCCAGTTGAGATCGTCAGATAGGGTGAAGTAGTTCGAGAAGGCGCGGGAGTTTGAACCTGTACCGAGGGCCTGATAACCGGCCGGGGCGATATTGGGGAAGGAACGAGCCTGCGGGTCGATGGAGTTCTGCAGGGAGGGGTTGAATCCGGCGGCGGTGAGATCGAAGCCCAGTGAAAGCGGGAAGAAGCTTTGCTCCGTTCGGGTGAAGCCGGCTCGGATGTTATTCAGCATGGTGGGCGAAAGCACATAGACGTCGTCGACGACACCGCCGTAGTTGCGGCGCCAGCGGTCGTTGCCATTGGCAATGTTTTCGAAGGTCTGGCCGGAAGTGAAGAGCTGGAACCACTGGCTGTAGCGGCCGAAGAGGCGGTGCTTCTCGTTGAAGTTGTGATCGGCCTTGACGCTATGGGTGCGGAACTCGTTCCAGGAGCGCTGGAGGCGCGTGTAGTTGTTGCGGCCGTCGCTGGTGCCCTGGATGTTGGATTCGGGCCAGTAGGGGAGCAGACCGAGGGCGGTCTTGTCGAGGCGGGCTTGAGGGATGATGTTGCCGGCGAAGGGTTGGCGCGCGAAGCGGCCCCCGGGGGCGGGGGTGGTGGTGAGCGGATCGTAAACCTGGTAGATGGATCCCGCGCGAAGGAGCTCGGAGAAGTCGCCGCGGCGTTCGCCGCTGGTGGGCACAGTGAAGAAGGAGTTGCCGCGTTCGACACCGGGGCGCGTGAGGCCTTCAAAAGAGTAGACCCAGAACGTCTTGTTGCGGCCGTCGTAGGCTTTGGGCAGGAAGACCGGTCCGGAGAAGGTGGCGCCGTAACGGTTGAGGATGTTCAGTGGGTTGATCGACTTCTCTTTCTCGCTCGTGGGCGGTCCCGTGACCGGATTGTAGAACTGCTGCCGCTGAAACAGGTCGAGCGACTGGAGGTGCTGGTTGTTGTGAAACCAGTAGAGCGTGGAGTGGAACTGGTTGGTGCCTGAACGCAGGACAACGTTTACATTGCCGCCCGGGGCGCGGCCGACGCTGGCGTCATAGGTGGCGGTCTGGACCTTGAACTCGGCGACCATTTCCGTGGGAGGAGCGAAGGATGCGTTGGTGCCCCACATGCTGGGTGTGCCATCGACGGTGAATTCAATGTTGCCGCTGCGGACGCCGTTCACCGAGAGGTTGCTGAGCACTTCGGTCGCGGGACCAAGGGAAGGATGGTTCGGAGCGCCCAGGTTAACTACGCCGGGCGCGAGGCGGGAGAGGGACAATGCGTTGCCGCCGGGTAGAGGGAGTTCGAGGATTCGCTTGGTATCGACGACGCGACCGACGCTGGCGGTGGAGGTCTCGAGAAGGGAGGCCTGGCCGGAGACGGTGACCGATTCGGTGACCTGGCCGACTTCGAGTGGGATATCGACGGTGAGGCGGTCAGCGACGCGGACCTCGAGGTTTGTGCGTTCGTAAGAGCGGAAACCGGCGGCTGTGACCGAGAGGGTATAGACGCCGGGGTTGAGGAAGGGCAGTTCATAGACGCCGACGCCGTTGGTCTTTGAGACGGCGCGGACGCCGGTGGCTGGGTTGAGCGCCGTGACTTCGACATTGGGGACGGCGGCGCCTGCAGGGTCGAGAACGCGGCCCGAAATGCGGCCGCGAGCGTCCTGGGCGGAGGCAGCGAGGCTGCAGGCAAGAAGAATGGATGCGAGCCGAATGACCATGGTGGTAGCTCCCTGAATTCACTTCCGAGTATGGGACCGAAGGAGGGGCAGGACAAGCGTGTTTTGGATGTTATTGACCGTATCGTCGTTTTGTCTGCTTAGAATGAATCGCTTACGAGGACCGTTTCGGGGCCGTTACGCGTGATAGGCTGAGCGTTGTGGAAGTGGGCAGCGCCTCCCGGTCTCAGCTCGGCGGATTCTCCGCCGCCGAGGTCGAGGCTCAATTGGAGCGGGTATTGGCGAGCGATGCGTTCCGGACGAGCAGGCGGAGCCAGGACTTTCTGCGGTATGTGGTGCAGAGGACGCTGGCGGGACAGGAAGATTCGATCAAGGAGCGGACGATCGCAGTGGAGGTGTTTGGGAGGCCGGCACACTACGATTCCTCGGAGGATTCGTTCGTCCGCGTGAAGGCGAGCGAAGTCAGGAGGCGGCTGGCGCAGTACGCGGAGAAGGCAGGGCCGGAAGACGTTCTGCGGATCGAATTGCCATTGGGGAGTTACGTGCCCCGCTTTGAGGCGCTCGGAGCGACCCTGCAGGCGGCCGTTGCGCCGACGGTTGAACCAAGGCGGTGGAAATATGGTCTCGCTGCCGGAGTGATTGCGGTTCTGATGCTGGGCTGGCTTGCGGCAAGGCTGTTGAATAGGGACCCGATGAGAGAGTTCTGGTCGCCTGTTCTCACGGCCAAGGAGCCGGTGCTCATTTTCATCCCGACGCCTCGCTCGTACACGATTGTCGGGGAGGAGGAGGCCAGCCGGAATCCGGCTGAGGCGAGGGAGCTCCGGGCCGGTGACGGCCAGCGGCTGTTCGTCGTTCCGGGCGTCGATAAGGTGGGTATGGGAGCGGCGCAAGGCGCGATGCGGTTTGCGGCGCTGTGCGCAAAGACGGGCAAGCCGTACACAGTTAAGGTGGGCGACGAGTTCAGCTTCGCGGATCTGCGGAACCAGCCGACAGTGTTGTTCGGGGCGTTTTCGTCGAAGTGGACCGTTGAAATGAACAACGAGTTTCGCTTCAAGCTGATTCAGGAGCCGGGGGCGTCGAGGATCGAAGACAGCCGCCAGCCGGGCCGTTCCTGGAGACCGCCGGAATGGGCGCAGCCGGGGAGGCCGCCGGAGGACTACGCGATCGCGGGCAGGATCTTCGACACGAAGAGCGGGCAGATCGTGCTGATCGCGGCGGGGATTTCGACGTTTGGCACGCAAGCGGCGGCGGAGTTTCTGACCGATGAAAGACACATCGCAGAGCTGTCCCGCCGCGCCCCGCGACGGTTGGACCGCGGGAACTTTCAGGTGCTGCTGCACACGAAGGTGATCGGCAACACTCCGGGTCCGCCGAAGATCATCGACACGCACTTCTGGTAGGGATCAGAGGGCGGCGAAGGTTTCGAAGTCGACGTTGCCGCCGGAAAGGATGACGCCGGTTCGGGAGGCCGGCGGGATCTTGCCATGCAGGACGGCGGCGGCGGCGACGGCGCCGCTCGGTTCGACGACGAGTTTGGTGCGGCTCATCAGGAACCTGACGGTCTCCTTGATCTCGTCTTCGGCGACGAGGACGACTTCGTCGACGAGGTCGCGGACGATGGGAAAGGTGTGCCGGCCGGGTTTCTGGGTACGGAGTCCGTCGGCGATGGTATCGGGGGGAGGAATGGCGACGGGCTCGCCTTGTTTCAAACTGAGCCACCAATCATTGGCGATCTCGGGTTCAACTCCATAGACGCGGATGGAGGGCTTGAGGGCTTTGGCGGCGAGGGCGCAGCCGGCGAGCAAGCCGCCTCCTCCGAGGCAGACGGCGAGGCAAT
>CAYWST010000203.1:0-10071 GCA_964461075.1 uncultured Solibacteraceae bacterium
GTGCGGAGCTGTGTACGCGAGATAGAGGAAGAACGGATTCGGCTTTACCGCGGCCTCGCCCACCATCCTCACCGCGTGATCGGTAAAGGCGTTGGTCATGTAAAACCCGTCGCCTTTCGGCTCGTAGGGCTCGGCGTCCAACGCCATCTTGCGCCCCGGGTCGAGGCGGAAGTAGTTCGATGCCCCGCTGATTAACCCGAAGTAGCGGTCGAACCCGCGGTCCAAAGGCCAATGGGGCCTTTCCTCCCCAACGTGCCACTTGCCGCTCATGAGCGTCGTGTATCCCGCCGGCTTCAAAACCTCCGCGATCGTCCGGCACTTGTCGTTCAGGTACCCCTGATAGCCCGGCACGCCGCGATTCTGGATCATGTGCCCGACGCCAGCCTGGTGATTCACCATCCCCGTCAGCAGCGACGCCCGCGTCGGGCAGCAGCGGGCGCAATTGTAGAACTGCGTAAACCTGACGCCGCGGCGCGCCAGCCTGTCCAGGTTCGGTGTTGAGATCTCGCCCCCATAAGGGCCGATGTCGGAGAAACCCAAGTCGTCGGCCAGGATGACGAGAAAATTGGGCGGATCTACCCTGGCGGGCGGAGCGGAGGCGCCAATCGTCCCGAGCCCCGCTAGAAAAGTGCGGCGATTCATTGCCATGCCGACAATATATCGGACTTGAGGATCAGTTTTTCTGGGCGATCGCGAAGAGCTGATTCCGGTTCACCACAAACATCGTTCCGTTGGAGGGAACCACAGTGCAGTAAACCGAACTCCCCATGTTCGTCTCAAACAGCACTTTCAACTGCCGGCCGGCCTCGAGCACGACTACGTCTCCGTCCTCGTCTCCCAGATACACCTTGCCGTCGATCACCATCGGGCTGCCCCACACCGCCGCCAGCATGTCGTGCTTCCAGATCTCCTTGCCGGTTTCGGCGTCAATCGCATGGAGGAATCCGCTGAAGTCGGCGTAATAGAGAATCCCGTTATGCAGCGCGCCCGTCGAGATTGAGCGACGGATCGGAAGCACCCACACCTTTCCGGACTCGGTGATGTCCCCCCGCTTGGTTCCGTCGATCGCGTAGAGATAGGCGTCGCCTTCTCCATGTTCGGGGTCCTGCCCGTTGGCGATGTAGACCCGGTTATTCTGAATCACCGGCGTGGAGATCAGTTCGTTCCGCGTCTTGGGCCACACGGAGTTCTTCGGATTCGTGTCAAATTCCCAGAGCTTCTTTCCGCTCTCCGCCTCGTATCCGCGGACCCATCCGTCGCCCTGCGCGCTCACCACTTGAACGACATCGCCGATCTTGCCCACCGCCGGCGAAGACCATTGCCCGTGCAGAATCTTCTCCCCGACGGAATTGTCCTCCCATGCCAGCTTGCCGGTCTTCTTGTTCAGGGCGATGATCGATGGCGCCCTCGGGCTCGGGATGTGAACGTGGCTTTCGTCCTGCCCGTTGGAAGTGGAAACGTACAGCAGATCGCCGTGCGCCACCGGCGACGAGTTGGCCAGGTTGTGAGGATGGGCTCCCACCTCCTCCATCATGTCGAACTTCCAGATCGTCTTCCCCGTCTGAAGCTCGAAGCAGACCACCTCGGCCCGGTTGTTGACGTAGTATGCCCGGTCGCCTTCAATGAGCGGGCTCGAGGCGACGCCCTGATAGGGCCAGTCGTTCACTCTGCCGGCGGGCAGCTTGTCGCTCACAAGCTGGTACATGAACGTGCCGTCGCTCTCCTTGAAGGCCATCAGCACGCCTTTGTCGCCCTTGATCTTGGGGTCCTTCAGGCTCTCGTTGTTGGTTCCCACGAGCACGACGCCGCCGCCCACGGTCGGATTGCCGTAGGACTGCGAACCAAGCGTCGCCATCCATTTGATGTTCTCTTTCTTGGCGACGTCCCACTTCGCGGGGATTCCTTTCATCGAGGAAACCATGTTGCGGTCGGGCGTGCCGCCCCACATCGGCCAGCTCCCCGAGCCCGGATCGCCGGCCGCGGCCAGAGCCGCCGCCGCCATCGCGATAGTCATCGTTCTCGTCGTCGTCATTTGTTTGGCGTCACCTTCAGATTGTCGAAATACACTTCGTTGGGCGCATCGGCGTAGATGCCCGGCGCGCCGTTCACGTTCGGCGTCGGATCGACGCGATCGATCATCCATCCGGCCGGCTCCGGTTCGTCTCTCTTCCAGGCTTTGCCGAGAGCCCGCACCTTGCCGTCAGCGGTTGGCTCCACGCGCAGTTTGAGCCGGTACCAGGTGTCTCCCTTGATCGTGTAGCTCTGCACAGCGGTGCGGGATACGTCCGGCTGCCAGGTCTGCAGTTCCAGCTTCTGGTTGTTTCCGAACAGCGTCAACTGGTAGCGCTGCGCCACCACGCCCGCATCGCCCATCTGGCGGCGCTTGTCCACCATGCGCACATCCGCCTCCACCGTGTAGCTGGAGAGATCAGGCGAACCCATGTAGATCCGCGCCCGCTTGGTGAAAGGGTTGTCGGCCAGCTTTACCAGCACCTTCGAACCTTCCAGGTCGCGGACCGCAGTCTTGCCGGCCGCGTTGATCCACCAGGCCGGCGCCGCTGAGAGCGAATCGAAGTTCTCCTCTGAAGGCGGCGGCGGGATCACCCGGAATCTCGCTTCTCCAGTCAACCCTTCGGCCGAAACTTTGATGACGCCCGCGCCCGGCTTCGATCCCGCTTTCAACGTCCCCGCCGAGATCGTCACGTCGGCGTTTCCAACCGTCCAATCAGCCGATGTTTCTTTGACGAAGTTGCCTTTCTCGTCGAACAGGCGCGCCTTGAACGTGGCTGTCTGGCCGGGAGCGAGCAACACTTCCGCGGGCACAACCTGCAGCCACGCCGGTTTGCCTGCCGCGGCCCGCGCGGGCGCGGAGTACACGGCGGGCTTGCCGGGCGTCTTGGGCCCGATCGCGTACGTTGCATCCATCGAGGTGACGAACAGCCTGCCATTGGAGATGGCCGGACTTGCGATGATCGCCTCTGGCGTTTGGGCCGTGCCGAGCGCGACTTCGCTCAAGACCTCGCACTTTTCCGCCCGCGGCCGCAGGATGAAGAACTTCCCGTTCTCGGTGCCCACATAGAGCTTCCCGTCGCCGATCAGAATCGACCCCTTCTGGATCGTGCCCAGATTCAACTGCCACAGGGTCTTTCCCGTGTAAGCGTCGAAGGCGTAGAGGTTCGATCCGTTGTCCACCTGATAGACCCGGTCTCCGTCCAGCACCGGACTCGAAACTCCGCCTTGCCACCCGAGGATCCGGAACTTCAATTGCTCCTTCGCCACGATGCCGCGCGACTTCAGGTCGATTCCCACCAGCGATCCCATCTCGTTGGAGTCCAGGTTCTCTTCGCTGTGGGAGGCGACGACAGTGTTGTTGTTGATGACCACGCCCGCGTTGAGGCCGCGCTTGGACATTTCGTGCTTCCAAACCACCTCGCCCGTGCCGAGTTTCAGGGCGTAGGTCGCGCCGTCGCCGGCGCCCGAGATCAGCAGCCTCATCCCGTCCACTTCACCAATCAACGGCGGCGCGTATGTCGTGTCGTAGGGCCGCCCGGTCGTCTGCCCCACCCAGATCAGCTCTCCCGACTTCTTGTTGAACGCGAAAAAGCGGTGCGCCGGCGGGGCCTGAGAGCCCCAACCTGTGCTGATTCCGCTCACGATCACCATCTCTCCGTCGATCACCGGGCTTACCGTTCGCCCGCCGTGGGTCGTGACCAGTCCAAACTCCTCCACGAGGGATTTTTCCCACAGCGCCTTGCCGTCCTTGGTGAACGCATACAGCATTCCTCCAACGCCGAAGGCATAAACGTTGCCCGTCTCAGGGTCCACGCCGGGGCTCGCCCATGCCGCCCGATGAGGAGGCACATCGCTCAGGAAGACATTCCGCTTCTGTTGCCACAGGACTCTGCCTGTGATCGCATCCAGGCAGCTCAACTGCTCCTGGAGCAATTCGGCCTTACCCGCGGTGTTGTAGATGTAAACACGGTCTCCAAATACAACTGGGGCGGATCTTCCTCCGATTGGCGCTCTCCACAGCAGGTTCTCGCCCGCCGTGGACCATTTCTCCGGAAGCCCCTTCTCGCGCGTCGAGCCGTCGCGCCGCGGTCCGCGCCACTCGGGCCAGTCCTCCGCCGCGACCGGGATCGCAACTGTAACAACCAGTGTGAGCGCCAGGCTCTTGAATGCCCCTACCATGGTGTTCATTGTACGCTGGACAGACAGGAGGCTCCGGGATGGTTTTCGCCCAACTCATCGTCGCCCCGCTTTTATTGCAGATGCAGACGCTTGACGAACAGTTACTGGACGCTGCAAGAAAAGGCGATCTCGCCGCCGTCGAGTCTCTCATGGCCAAAGGCGCGAACATCGAGGCCGCCAGCCCCTATGGCCAGACGCCCCTGTTCTTCGCCGCGCGCAATGGCCACACGCCTGTTGTGAAATTCCTCATCGGCAAGGGGGCGAAGGTTGATGTCCGGGATACGTTCTACAAGATGTCTCTGACCGCCGCCGCCGCCGATCGGGGCAACGTCGGCGCCGTCCGCGCGCTGCTTGAAGCAGGAGCCAGCCCTTCTGACGTGCTTGGCTCCGCAACGTACCGCGGCAACAAGGAGTTGGTCGCCCTCGCCATCGCTTCCGGAAAACTCACTCCGCAGGACCTCTCCTCGGCCCTACAGGCCGCCGGCCAGGCCAAACAGCCGGAGATCGCCGAAATGCTCGCCAAAGCCGGCGCGGTTCCGCCTCCCAAGCCCACGGCCGCGGTCGCTCCGGAAAAACTGGCTGTCCTCGCCGGAACCTACAAAGGCGAGCCCCTCGGAGAGTTCGTCGTCCAATTCAGGGACGGCAAGCTCTTCGCGCTCGTCCAGGGCCAGACGCTGGAGATGGGCGCTTTCGATGAGACAACTTTCGGCCTCCTCGCCGCCCCGCAGGTCAAACTTCAGTTCATCCTCGAAAACGGCAGGGCCGTCAAGCTCACTCTGAACCAGTCCGGTATGCAGTTCAACCTCGCCCGCGTGGAGAGCAAATGAGACTTCCGACCATCGTCTTTGCCGCCGCCGCGGCCCTGAGCGCGCAGAACTGGCCCCACTTCCGCGGACCGATGGCCGCCGGCGTCGCCGACGGCACCAACCCGCCCGTTTCCTTCAACGTCGAAAAGGGCCAGAACGTCCTCTGGAAGACCCCCATCCCAGGCATCTCGGTCTCCAGTCCGGTCGTCTGGGGCGAGACCATCTTCGCGGTCACTTCCATCTCCGCCGACCCCAAGAGCGAGTTCAGAGCCGGGCTCTACGGCGACACCGAACCCGCCAAGGACCATGGCCCGCATACCTGGAAGGTGTATGCCCTCGACCTCCGTTCCGGCAGGATCAAGTGGGAACGAACTCTCCATGAAGGTGTGCCGAGAACCAGGCGCCACCCCAAAGCGAGCCACTCCAGCCCCAGCCCCGCCGTCGACGGCAAACGCGTTGTCGTCTGGATCGGCAGCGAAGGTCTCCACGCCTTCGACCTTGCGGGCAAGCCGCTCTGGAAGAAGGACCTCGGCGTCATCGATTCCGGCTGGTTCTTCGACCCAGATTATCAGTGGGGCGTCGCCAGCAGCCCAATCCTGTGGAAGGACCGTCTCTTCCTTCAAGTCGACCAGCAGAGGAACTCCTTCATCGCAAGTTACGACGCCGCTTCCGGCAAGGAACTATGGAAGACCTCGCGCGAAGAGATCCCCACCTGGGGAACTCCGGCCGTGCTCGAGCACGAGGGGAAAGCTCAACTCGTGACCAATGGCACAAAGGCCATCCGTTCCTATGACCCGATGACGGGAAAGCTCATCTGGAGCCTGCGCGGCAACTCCGAGATCACCTGCCCGACGCCGGTCACGGCCGGAGGTTTGATTTACATCGCCGCCGGCTACCCGCCGATTCAGCCCATTTATGCGGTGAGGTGGAGCGCAACCGGCGATATCACTCTGCAGGGCGAAGCGACCTCCAACGAGCACATCGCCTGGAGCCACAAGCGAGGCGGCTCCTATCAGCCGACGCCGCTTCTCTACGGCGATCTCCTTTACATCTGCTCCAACTCCGGCGTCTTCTCCGCCTACAACGCCAAAACGGGCGAGCGCCTGTATCAACAGCGCGTCGCCGGCAAGGGCGGCGCTTTTTCCGCTTCGCCGGTGGCCGCCGACGGGCGCATCTATCTGGCCAGCGAGGACGGTGAAGTCCATGTCGTCAAAGCCGGACCCGCCTACGAGACGATCGCTTCCAATCCGGTGGGCGAAGTGATGATGGGAACGCCCGCGCTCGCCAAGGGGATGCTCCTCATCCGCACCATGAAGCATCTCGTGGCCGTGGGAGAAACCCCCGCCCTTCCCAAAACAGGCGCGGGTTACTGAGGCCGCTTCCAGGTCCCGGTGGAGATCGCCTTGAAAAACTCCAACGACTTTTCAAGCCCGGGCCCACGCGCTCCGTCATGATCGACTCCGGGCAGAACGGCGTACTCGAACTTCTCCAGTCTGCGTGCAAGCGTAAGGCCTACCCGCTGCAGGCTGTTTGCAGGTATGAGCCCATCTTTCGCCGCTTCCAGGAGAAGGTATGCGGGGAACGTCTTCGGAACCGAGGTCAAGGGCTGATCGGAAAGCGGCGCCAGCGCCGCGACCGCGGCAAACCGCGACGGTTCCTTTTCCGCCTGTCTCAGTCCGTCGCGCGCGCCCACGCCATGCACGAACAGGTACAGCGGCCCGTTCTCCAAACCCGCCGCTTTTGCCGCCGCCGCGACAAGCCCTTCAACGCCTTCCCAAGCGAAACCCCTCAGGAACGCCGGCACGATGCAGACAAATGCGCCCGCCGGGCGCAGATCGTCCCACGAACGTTGGTGAGTGAGGGCGTCTCCCATGAGAACCACGATGCCCTCGGCTTTGCCCTTTGGCCACCAAGCCCGGGCAAGATCCAGGCCCTGATCATCTGTCCCCGGCGCCCTCAGCGGAGTCCATAGGCCTCCTTCGCCGGCCGGTGACCGTCCCTTCAGGATCCCGGCAAGCGCCTGCTCGGCCCAGGCAATGTCCGCCATGGGGTCCAGCGGCTCAACCACCGCCTGAGGCGCCAGAGTCTGCACCAGCGGCGAGGAGAATTGCCAGCCGGAGCGGATCGCCGCCGACCGGGCCGTTAAGTAGTGCTCCGTGATTCCCAGGATTGTGTTCAACCAAACCAATTCGCCCGGCGAAGAAGTCCGCATCACCGCGGACCGCGCCCCTTGCGCCAGCGCCAAAAGTCTCGACCTGAGGTTGGCTACCACCCAAACGTCGTTTCTGCCCTCGGCCAACACCGCGCCGCTGCCGCCGTCACGGATCGAAATCGCAACGGAATACCTGCCTTCGGCCGCGGGCGCGGACGCGATTGTCTCCGACTCCGTCATCTCTTCGATCGGCCGCTCCCGTCCTGTGAAGAGCGTCTCACCGGCGCCGTTCAAAACTCGGATTTGAGCCCTAAGCCGCACACCCTCGGCGGGCGCCGCCGGATCGATGCGCTCCACCACGGCATGGATGTTCGATCTCGGCTCCACCACAGTCTCCCCAATCCGGAAACTGTAGACCGAGGCCGCGTCATGCGCTTCAGACCATTGCAGCCCCTTCCACTCGGCCAAAGACTGAAGCAAAAGTCTCCTGGACTGCAGCGGCTCCCGCGCCGATAATGCGGCAGCGGCCCGCCTCATCATCTCCTGAGGTTTGCCTCCCGACTCGATCGCCGCAAAATACTTCCGCTGGACCGCCCGTGACAGAACGTTCCGGTCCACCTCGACAAACTGCTGCGCATGGACCGCCGCGCCAAAAACCAGCATGAGCTCCAGCAGCCGTTTCTTCATGCACACAGTCCGCTCATGGATACAGCACAATCTTGCATACGCCGTCGCCGTAGTTCTCCAGCATCTCAAAAGCGCGCTGGATTTCGGCCAGCCGCATGCGATGAGTCAACATCGGGGTGAATCGCCTGCCGTGCTCCCGGAGAAGTTCCAGCGCCCGTTCGGAGGTATGGTTGGACCGCCTGACCGGAAAGAAGGACTGCTCGCGCTTGCGCAGGTGATGGAAGTCCAGCGATAGCCGCAAGTCCGACGGAAGCCCCGTGATCACGATCCGGCCGCCGGACCTGGTGACGTATAGCGATTGGTTGACCGTGTCCTCCTTGGTCGCGCAGTCAAACGTCACGTCTACGCCCCTGCCGCCCGATTCACGCCATATCTCGGCGACCGGATCACATTCGCGCGGATTGAAGGCGGCGTCGGCTCCGAGTTCGAGCGCCATCGCCCGGCGGTGCGCGACCGGCTCCACGCACCAGATCCTCTGTGCGCCCGCCAGCCTGAGCGCAGCGATCGTGGCGAGCCCGATCGGCCCCGCTCCGAACACCGCCGCCGTCTCCCCCAACTTCGGATCTCCGAAGCGGAAAGAATGAAGAATGATCGACAACGGCTCGAACAGCGTCGCCTCGGCGAAACCCAGATTCCGCGGCAGCGGCATCAGATTCTCCGCCGGCACGTTCGCCCGCTCCCGGAAAAACCCCGGCTCCTCTGGGCTGCTCATGAATCTTACGTGATCGCAGAGGTTGTGCCGGCCGCTCATGCAATGCCGGCAGTGATAGCAGTAGATTGGCGGGTCGATCGCCACCCTGTCGCCCGGAGACCACCCCGTGACCCCTTCACCGGCCACGACCACCGTCCCAGCCGGCTCATGTCCGAGCACCTGCGGATAACGCGCTTCCGTGTCTCCCGCCCGGCCCTCGGCAAAGTAATGCAGATCGCTGCCGCATATCCCAACCGCGTCCACCTGAACCTGAACGTGGCCGGGCGCCGGCCCTTCAATCTGGCGCTCGATTAACGTGAATGTCCTGAACGCGCTCAGCTCAGCAACCGTCATTTGAAGGCCTTCAACACCAGTCCTCCCAGAGGCGCCAATCCGTCCTTGCCCGCCGGCCTCGACACCAGACAGCCGGCGAACCGCGCGAACAGCGCCGCGCATCCGCGAGGATCCTCACGCTCAACCACAATCGGCCGTTCCACGCTGCGCGGGTCCACTTCCGCGCCGGCGCCGGAGGCCACCAGCACGTCCGATTGCTCAACCAGCCTGGCATTCATACTGCCGCTCATCGGCGCTGAGATCGCGATGGGCAGCGCGTAGTCGGTTCTCCGTTCATGAAAGCGCTCCCTGATCACGGTCGCGATCCGCTCCAGGCTCTGCGGCACAAAGTGATCGTAGTCCCATCCTGGCGAGTGCCACTGATTCGCAGGATTCAATAGAACGTGGCGGTGGTTTCTGTCGATCAGCCAGTCGGTCAGCTTCCTCGCGGACGCCAGGATCGCGTCGGGAGACTCGAAATCCTGATCGTGCTCCGGGTTGAACAACACCAGTTCCACAGCGATGCCGCTTTGCGCCGTCTGGTCCAGAAGCCGGCTGAACTTCTCCAACGCTTTCGTATCCAGATCTCCGGCCGGGGTGAAAAGTGACCACTGCGCCGACTGCAGTTCGAGCCGCGCGAAATTGAACCCGCTCTCCTTCAACGCCCCAATCGGCGCGTCCGGCCCTCCGAGCAGCGCCCCAAGAAGTCTTCCTTGAGCCTCCTTGCGGTAACTTGCCTCCTGATACGACTTCCGCCATCCCGACGATCTGTCGGCCTTGACGTAAAACAGGTGGGAATCGTATCTCGGCCCGATCAGGAAGCCCGTGGAAACTTCGAGCGGCTCCCCGGCCGTTGCCGGGAATCCTCCAATCGCCGCGGCGAACGCCGCTGCCGTCACTATCCGCATTGTTCGCGACCATTCCTTCTGTATTGAGAAGCGAAGGCCGCGTCGCGGCGCCTCCGCTATTTCTTGAAGAGATTATCAAATGCGATGCGGGCGTCGTTGGGCGTCTTCGGGGTCGCATCGTCCAGCCGCACTCCCGGAGGCGGAGTCCGCAGTCCCCCGCCCGTTGGGGGCGGCGCCGAATCCCGCGCCACCGTCACCCGCGCCTTATAGAATGTGCAGTCGTTCGCCGCCCCCTTGCCGTCCACCCTCACCGGGATCGGCTTGGTGCATTGGAAACGCGTCGACGGTTCGAAGTAGCTGCAC
>CAYWST010000204.1:0-10063 GCA_964461075.1 uncultured Solibacteraceae bacterium
GGTCAGGGGACCTGCGCCACATGAGGGGGGGTCAGCGGAAGAGGAGCGGGGCGAATTCGTTGAGGTATTCGCGCCAGACTAGCCAGGTGTGAGCGCCTTCGGTCTCTTTGTATATGGGCGAGAATCCGTGTTTCTTGAGCATGTCGACCGTGGCTTGCGAGGTCTTGAGCAGGAAGTCGTCCTTGCCGGTGGCGAACCACAGGAGTTTCAAGCCGGGCTTGAGTTTGGCGTCGTCGAGCTGAGCGGCGCGGGTCTTCTCCCACTCGGCGGTATTGGGGGCGGCGCCGCGGGGGCCGCCACCGAAGACGCCGGAGCTGAAGACGCCCATGTAAGCAAACTTGTCGAGGTGCGAGATGCCGATGTTCAGGGTCTGCAGGCCGCCCATGGAGAGGCCGGCGATGGCGCGGTCTTTGCGTGCCGTCGAGACGCGGTAGTGGCTTTCGACGTAGGGCATGACGTCCTTGACGAAGTCGTCGCCGAACTCATCCATGGCGCGGCTCACGGCTCCGGTGAAGCCGGCCTGCGAGGTATGGCCGGCGGGCATGACCATGATCATCGGTTTCGCTTTGCCGGAGGCGATGAGGTTGTCGAGGATGAAGCCGGCGCGGCCGACGGAGCTCCAGGAGTTGTCGGAGTCGCTTGCGCCGTGGAGGAGATAGAAGACAGGATATTTGCCCTTGCCAAGTTCGTAACCGGGCGGCGTGTAGACGTGCATGCGGCGGTGGCGGCTTAGAGCCGTCGACCAGTAGTGGACGGCGGCGACGGCGCCGTGCGGGACCTTGTTGGCGTCCTGGTACTCGATGCCGGGAACGTGCACGAGACTCCAGCCGTTGTTATTGGACTCGCTCATGGAAGGATTCCGCGGGTCCATGACAGCGACTCCATCGACCAGGAACCGATAGCGGTAGGCGCCGGGCTTGACGGGTCCGGCCGTCGCTTCCCAGACACCGTTCTCACCCTTGACGAGAGGGAGCCCGCCTTTGGGCTGCTCCTGGATGTCGCCGCCGGCGAGGGTGACTGCGTTCGCCTTTGGAGCGAGCAGGCGGAAGATGATCTTCTTTTCAGCCGTCACCTCGGGAGAGACGACGGCGGGCCCTTGCGGGGCTTGGGCCGCGGCGAGCAATGCGAGGCAGCAAGCAGAGGCGATGAGGCAGTGGAGGCGGTTCATATTCCTTCCTTCCGTTCGCGATAGACAGGATACTCGACGGCGGCGGTCCGGCAGTTGGCCAGGAAGCCGGTCATCCTTTTGACGACCTCGGCGTGAGCGCCGGCGACGTTGCGCGCCTCCCCAGGATCGCTCGAAAGGTCGTAGAGTTCGAGAGGCGCATCGATGCCGCGGCGCACCGCTTTCCACTTGCCCATCCGGACCGCCTGATTGAAACCCCGACCCTCGAAGGACTCCCAATAGAGTGGCCGGTCAGGATTCCGCGGTTTACCGAGAAGCGCGGGAGCGACAGAGACGCCATCGACGTTTCGCGGAATTCCGCGCGCGCCGGCGAGATCGGCGAGCGTGGGCAGGATGTCGGCGAAATACCAGGGGAAATCGCTGGTTGCGCCGGAGGCGACCTTGCCGGGCCAGCGGGCGATCATGGGGACGCGAATGCCGCCTTCATAGAGGGAGCCCTTCTGCCCTTTGAGGGGGCCCATGGTCCCGAACGCTTCGGGCGCGAACATGCCGCCATTGTCGCTGCAGCAGAGGACGAGCGTATTCTCGTCGAGCCCGCACTCTTTGAGTTTGGCCATGATGCGACCGACGTAGCTATCGAAGCGGGTGACCATGGCGGCGTAGTTCTTCCATTCGTCCGGCCAGGGCTCGGCGGCATAAGGGCCGAGATCGGGTGCTTCGAAATGAGCATGGGGGACGGTGGGCGTGAAGTAGAGGAAGAAGGGCTCGTAGCGGTGGCGGTCAATGAAATGGAGCGCTTCGCGGGCCATGAGGTCGGAGGCGTACTCGCGGCGGCGTCCATTGAGATTGCCTTTGAGCGTCTCCTTTTGTTTGTTGCGCCAAAGGTATTCGGGGTAGTGGCCGTGGGCGTGCTGTTGATTGAGGAAGCCGAACCACTCGTCGAAGCCATGATCGTTGGGCAGGCCTGGGGAGCCGGGCTCGCCGAGGCCCCATTTACCGAAGATGCCGGTTGCGTAGCCGTAGGATTCGTCGTAGCCGTGTTTCCACTCCGAGCCCTTGAGGACCTGAGCGACGGTGACGTCATCGACGTTGAGCGAAACGCGGCGGCCGGTGCGGAGGCTCGCATTGGCGCGGACGGTGGTGTGGCCGGTGTGCTGGCCGGTCATGAGGACGCTGCGGGAGGGGGCGCAGACGGCGCCGCCAGCATAACAATCGGTGAAACGCGTGCCTTCGGCGGCGAGGCGGTCCATGTGGGGAGTCTTGATCTTCTTCTGGCCGTAGCAGCCTAGATCGAAGACGCCCATGTCGTCGGCCATCATAAAGACGAAGTTGGGGGGCTGCGGGGGAGCGGGCGGTGCGAGCGCGGCGCAAGCGAGCAGATCGCGGCGGCTGATCATCATGCTATCCTCCCGGTGGTCATTGGCTGGACGGCTTCGGCTGCTGTAGGGGCAGACCCATCCTTTTTATCACCGCCTGGAAGCGGGGTTCGGAGCGGAGACGGTCGAAGAGGGGGTCGACGCCGATCCACTTGACGGGCATGCTTCTCTCCTCGACGGCTTTTTCGAGGAAGGCGAGAGCGGCGGCGGTTTCTCCGAGTCCGATGGCGCCGAAGACCAGGGCGTACGGCGAGACGTAGCCTGAGTGTGCGCGCTCAGCCAATTCGCGCTGCATGGACCGCGCTTTCGACCGGTCGCCTGCCAGAGCACAGGCCATGACGAGCAGACCGTCATCGATGTGGGCTCCGCCCAGTTCGCGGGCGCGAGTGAGTTCGGCGATCGCCTCTTTGTACTGCCCCCGCGCGAGCATGACTCGACCAAGATCCCGGTGCGAATTCGGGAAGTGCGGGTAATCGGCCATCGCGCGGCGGTATTTGCTTTCCGCCGATGCGAAATCGCGGGCGAAGTAATCGACGTGCCCCTGATTATTGGCAATGATCGAAGAGAGCGGGTCGAGTTCGGCGGCGCGCTCGAGGTCTTTGCGTTGTTCCTCGAACCGGGCCAATGCGGCGAGGAACTCGCTGCGCCAATGGTAGGCGTCCGCGTTGCGGGGGTTGAGTTGGATCGCTTTGGTGAAGTGGCTTTCCGCGGACGTCCAATCCCATTGGTGGTCGGCGGTGACCTGCGCGAGAGCGTTCCAGGCTTCCGAGAGGGTCTCGTCCATTTCGAGAGCGCGGCGGGCGGCGGCGATCGCTTTCGGGGCGGATTCGGCCGGGGTCACCGGCGCATAGTAGCTCAGAATGGCGTAACTCTCGGCGAGGCCCGCGTAGGCGAGCGCGTAGGCGGGGTCCTCGGCGATGGCTTTCTCGAAGTACTCGATGGCAAGGCGCATGCCGTCTTCCGTGCGGCGGTTCCAGTGATAACGGCCGCGGAGGTAATGGCGGTGGGCTTCAGCGCTTTCAGTAGATCTGCGGGCCAACTGTTCGCGCTGCCCCTGGCTGAGACGGAGGTGGAGTCGGGAGGCGATCTCGCGGGCGATCTGGTCCTGGAGGGTGAGGACATCGGCGAGTTTCCGGTCGAATCGCTCGCCCCAAATCTGAGTGTTGTCGCCGACGTTCACAAGTTCCACGACCACGGTGAGGTCCTGGGCGCGCTGCGTGACGCGCCCGGTGAGGACGGCCTCGGCCTGGAGGAGTTGCCCGAACTGCCGGGCGTCGAGTTTCCTCTCTTTCATCCTGGCGACGGCGCCGTGGGAGATGACCTTGACGTGGAAGCCGGGGAGGCGAGCCAGTCCGCGGGTGATGCTCTCGGGGAGTTCGGCGCTCAGGTATTCGGTGTTGGGATCGCCGCCCTCGTTCTGGAAGGGGAGGACAGCGAGGGATCGAATGGGCGGCTCGGCCCGCCAGCGGGAGATGAACCATCCGAGAGTGGGGATGGCGGCGAGAGCAAGAGCGGCGGCGGCGAAGAGCCAGGCTTTTCGATGGCGAGGAGGAGGCGCGTCGATGCTCTCGGGGGCGCGCCCGGCGAGCCAGGCGTCCAGATCCTGGGTGTAGGCGTAAACGGTCCCCCCGCCGGCGTGCTCGTGACGCCGGACGGGGAGTTTCTCGGCCTGCTCCCAACGCTGGACTGTGCGGACGGAGGTGTCGAGGTAGGCGGCGATCTCCTTCCATGAACTCAGCCGCCGGTTCACCGGCTCCTTGATGGGAACCGGCGTAGGCCGTCGATTCAGAATGCCCATCGAAAACCTGCCGGGCGCATGATTGCGGATAAAACCATCTGAATTCTATGCAGTTGATTCGGGGAGAGCAAGGGGGATATCGGCGCAATCGCGAGTCGTTTGGCGCGCGGCTGGCGCGGTTTGTCGTGCCGGTGGCATGGCTTGTCGCTTGGGGAGCCGAGGGGATCGGGTCTACACACAAGGCCAAGGAGTTTGAGCCCATGCGAACGAACCTGAAGAGTTTACTCTTGACCGTGGTGCTGATGGCGGCCCCGGCCGCCGGCCAGCAGCGCGCACAAACCTACCTGGTGGAACTGAACGGAGAGCCGATGGCGGAACTGGGCCGGCCGTCCCTGGCGCGAACCGCGCACGCGGGCTCGCGGCTGGCGGCCATCCGCGGAGAGCAGGCGATGGTTGGCCGGGCGATCGCCGCCGCGGGCGCGAAGGTGCTGACATCGGTGGACAACGTAATGAACGCACTCCTTGTGAGCGCGGATGCGGAAACCGCCGCGGGGCTTGGGAAGATCCCCGGCGTCCGGGCGGTTTACGCCGATTGCGCGATCCAGTTTGCGAGCGACAAGGCGACCGAGATGAACGGGATTGCGGACGCGTGGCAGTGGATGGGCGGCCGGGACACGGCAGGGGAGGGCGTGAAGGTGGCCGTGCTCGACAGCGGCATCGTGCCCGATCACCCGGCGTTCCAGGACAAGACGATGAAGGCGCCGGCCGGGTTTCCGCGGGCATATCCTGCGCAGAATCTGGCGTTCACGAACGGGAAGATCATTGTGATTCGCAACTTCAACCCGTTGGTCAATTTTCGGGAACCGACGGCGGCGGACAATATCGGCGACACGACAGGCCATGGGACGGCGGTGGCCTCGGTGATCGCGGGGGTGCCGCACCAGACGCCCTACGGCTTCTTTTCCGGCATCGCGCCGAAGGCCTGGATTGGCGTGTACATGGTGAGCGGCGGAACGACGCTCGTCAAGGCTCTGGATACCGCGCTGGAGGACGGGATGGACATCGCGAACCTCAGCACTTTGTTCTCGAACGGCCCGGTGGAGGATGTGCGGTCGGCGGTGCGGCAGGCGGTGGAGCGGGCGCGCCGCGCGGGCCTCATGGTGGTGATCGGCACGGGACCGATCGGGCCAATGCGGAGCACAATCGCGGATCCGTCCGTATCGCCCGACGCGATCACTGTGGGGGGCACGCCGAACTCGCGGATGTACGCGGGTTCGGTGCGTTTCGGCACGGGCGAAGCGCGGCAGGCGTTTGCGGGCAGCAACCGCTGGTTCACGGGCAGCCTGGAAAAACCGGAACGGATGACGGCACAAGCGGCGGACGTGACGGCAGTCGACGCGAGCGGCGGAGCGTGCCAGCCGCTGCCGGCGGGCAGTCTGACGGGACGGATCGCGGTGGCCAACTTTGCGGGCTGCACGCCAGAGGTGAAACTGAGGAATCTGGAGGCGGCAGGCGCGGCCGGGGCTGTCTTTTACACGGCGAACGCGGCGACGGCGCCCGCGCGGTTCCAGGCTGGCGCGGCGACGCTGGGCGGCGTCGTGGTCAGCTTCAACGATGGAAGCGAATTGAGGCAGGCGATCGCGCGAGGCGCAACGGAGGTGACGGTTCAATTCGATGGAGTGAGCTACGCGCTGGAGACGAATCTGGTCGCTACGTACTCGAGCCGCGGGCCGACGTTCGATCATCTGATCAAGCCGGATCTCACGGCAACCGGCGATCCGCGCTATGTGGCCGCGCAAAAGACGAACCCGGCGGGGATGGTCTACTCGCCATCGGGCTACGGGACGCGGTACGGCAACCCGACCCCAAGCTTCGCGACGGCTACGGTGACAGGCGCGCTGGCGGTTCTGATGAGCAAGCGTCCGGGGCTGAGCCTGGACCAGTACCGCTCGCTGATCATCAACAGCGCGACGCCGATCGTGCACAGCGACGGCAGCGTCGCGCGCGTGATGGACGGGGGCGCGGGAGCGTTGAATCTGGCGGCATCGCTCAAGAGCACGCTGGCGGTGTATCCGCAGACGCTGAGCTTCGGCGTCGCGTCGCTGAACATCTCGCAGCACCGCGGACTGACGCTGACCAACCTGGGCAGGAGCGCGGAGACTTACACGCTACGGACGATTCCGTTTGACAGCGCGCCGCCGTTGAAACTGCTGGCGGCGCCATCGATCTGCCAACTGACCGACCAGGCGTGCATCGACCGCGGGACCGATGCGATCAGCGTGACGATCGGGCCAGGGAAAACGGCGTCGGTTTATCCGCGCTGGTTCGCGACGAACCTGCCGCCGGGCGAGTATCAAGGGCAGATCGCAATCGAAGGCTCGGCGGGGAGCGGCGTCACGACGGTCGTCCCCTATTGGCTTGGAGTGCCTTCAGGCGTGCCGGCCGCGGCGAGGGCGTACACGAGCGCATTTCTGGCCGATGCTTCGCCTTATTCAGAGTACTGGGGAGAACCGCCTGCGAGCGCGACGTATCCAGGGATGGAGGGATACTTCTTCTACATGGTCACCGACTCCATCGGTCTCGCGATCAACGACCCCGCGCAACTGCAGTTCAAGGGAACCGTGGTCAGCGGAGGCGGGCGATTTGGCAATCCTCAGCCGGTGCCCGGCTCGTGGGGAGCGATCCGGATTCCGGTGACGCTCGGGCCGAATCCGGGAGCGAACGTCTTCCAGTTCCAGTTTGGGCAGACGGGGCCGCTGACGGCGTCGGTGACGGCGGTCGCGCGGCCATAGGGATTGTTGTAGAACTCTGTGCCGCTGACGCGCGCGGCTTCGAGGCGATGCCGCGGCTCAGGGGAGCCGCGCCACAAGGAGGGGGCTCAGCGGAAGGAGACGCGGCTCAGGGGAGCCGCGCCACATCACGGGGAGCCGCGCCACATCACGGGGAGCCGCGCCACAAGCGGGAGTCAGAGGTCTACTCCCAATTCGCTCCATTTCACGACGCTTTGTTTGACCATCGCCTCGTGGCCAAGAATGGCAGTCAGCGCGGCGGTGGCGCCGATGGTGAGATCGGCAGGCAGTGGCGAACCCTTGACGACGGACTCGTAGAACGCTGTGATGTGGGCGTAACGCGGCTCTTCGTGTGTTTCCGCGAGCAGCGAGGGGGGAGATCCGGGCGCGATGGGATGAAACATGGCGCCGGCGGGTTTAAGATCGGCCGCGCCCCTGGTCCCGTAGACAAGAGTGACCTGGCCGGCGGCGGGGAGAGTGCGCGGGTGGAAGACGTTTTGGGTGAACGACAGTTGCACGCCGTTCGGATAGTCGTAGGTGATGCTGCCGCAGTCGTAGATGGTTCTTCCGGCGGGCTGGTTCTTATAGAAGCGGATGGCGCCGAATCCGCAGGCCTTGACCGGATGGGCGCCGATGACCCAGTTGCAGATATCGAGGTTGTGAACGGACTGCTCGATGAGGTAGCCGCCGGACTTGCCGACGTCGAAATACCAGTCGCCGGAGGTTCCGTCATGGGGAAGGTCGGCCGGCGCGTGGCGTTGCGCCTTGACCCAGAGCACGTCGCCGATGGCGCCATCCCTGATCTTGCGGATGGCTTCGCCGAGATGGCGGAGGGATCGCTGTTGCTGGCCGGGGACGAAGACCGTCTTGGCCTGTCTGGCGGCGCGAACGAGATCGCGGACCTGGGCCGCCGTGATGCCGATGGGCTTTTCGCAATAGACGTGTTTGCCGGCCTGAAGCGCGGCGATGGCCATCTCGGCGTGGAGGTGCGGCGGGGTGGCGATAAAGACCGCGTTGATGTCTTTGTTGTCGATGACTCTGCGCCAATCGGAGTAAGTTGAGGGATTGTCTCTGGCGGCGGCGCTGGCGGCCTTATCGAGGCGGTCGGGTTTGATGTCGCAGACGGCGGCGACCTTGGCGTGCGGCTGCTCGATGACGCCGGAGAGCAGAAAGGAGCCGCGATTGCCGGTTCCGATGACGGCGGTGGGGATACGGTCTGACGCCTGAGCGCGGGCGTAGCTTGCCGCGGCGGCGCCGAGGACGAACTGTCTGCGTTCGAAGGTCATGGAGATCTCCTCAAATGGACTTTACAGGGCTGCGCGGACTTTGCGCCAGCCGAGGCCTTTGTCTAGCATGGCAGAAAGCTGTTGAACGGTGGCCGCGTAAGCGGGAAGGCCGGCGAGATTGGCGCTGGCGGCGTCGCTGCCGGCGTGATCGTAGAGTTCGCGCGCTGTGACTTCACCGGCCGATTTGGCGATCCATTCGGTGTAGCGCCATCGTTCGGTGCGCATGGTGTAGCCCATGACCTCCTTGCCGCGCGGGTACTGGCTGAAGGCGGCGGCTTTCCATTTGCGCGCGGGGTCGGCGAGGAGCGGCATCATGCTTTCGCCTTCGCACTGGCCGGGCACATTGAGGCAGGCCTCAGCGAGCGTGGGATAGATGTCGACGTACTCGACGAGCGCGCTGGTGGCGCCGCCGGCGTTTCTCTGGCCCGGGACGGAGAGGATGAGCGGGACGTGGGTATCGAGTTCGTAGTTGGTGTGCTTGCACCATGCGCCATAGTCGCCGAGCTTCCAGCCGTGATCGCCCCAGAGGACGACGATGGTGTTTTCGCGGAGGCCGAGCCTTGCCAGTTCCGCGAGGACGCGCCCGACCTGCGCGTCCATGTAGCTCACGCAGGCGTAGTAGCCGTGGATGAGCATACGCATGGTGGTGTCGTCGACCGGGCCTTTCTGGGGGATGCCGGTGTAGGCGCGAAGCTCGCCCCAATCCGATCCGGCGAGTTTCGGCGCATCCTCCGGCCAATCGGAGCGGGAGGGGAGTTCAAGATCGTCAGGAGAATAGAGATCCCAGTATTTCTTCGGCGCGTTGAAGGGGAGGTGGGGCTTGAGGAAACCGGCGGCGAGGAAGAACGGCTTATCCTTGAGGCGGCGGAGTTCCTCGATAGCCTTGTCGGCGGTCATGCCGTCCTGATAGGCGTTGTCGGGCACGTCGGGCCCCTCGAAGGCGGGGCCGCGGCCGAACTGGGCCGGGGCTGTGACGCCGCGGGCCTTGAGGGCGGCGTCGTTCTGTCTTACGGCGACGGCGGAGAGAGGATCGCGATAGCCGCGCCAGCCGCCGGCCCAATCGCCTTTTGGCAGCCAGGGATCGCTCGTCCAGGCTTGAGGGTCTTCATTGGCGTGGTGGTAGATCTTGCCGAGGGAAACGGTTTCGTAGCCATTGCGCTTGAAGTGATGGGGAATGCTGACGAGATCGGGACGGACGGTGTTGAGCGGGGTCTGCAGGTCCCAGACGCGAGTGGTATCGGGCCGGGTTCCGGTGAGAAGGCTGGCGCGGGTGGGAGCGCAGACGGCCTGCTGGCAGTAGGCGCGGTCGAAGCGCAGGCCTTGGCTGGCGAGGCGGTCGATGTTGGGAGATTTGATCTGCCGTTTGCCGTAACAGCCGAGTTGCGGGCGGAGATCGTCCACGGCGATCAAGAGGACATTGGGCCGCGTGGAGGCGGCGGGCGCGGCGACGGCTGCCGCGGATGAGAGGAGAAACTCCCGTCTCAGCATGGGAGACAATCTATCAGAGGAGCCGGCGCGATGCGGCGAAGAGGGGTTGTCAGGAAACGGCAGTTCCCGATCAGCGAAAAGCCATCGCGCCGAAGCTGACGACGCTTTCTTCGTCGATGCCCCAGTGCTGATAAGAGCGCGTCTCTCCCTGCAAGCCCGGGAGAGTCTTCATGAGCGTGTAGAAGGGTGCGCTGCCGCACCATTTGAGATCGTCGTGGTTTTCGCGGACAAGTTCCCAGAATCCGTCGCCGTGGCCGGGC